>CAYVOW010000079.1:0-8543 GCA_964453585.1 uncultured Micropruina sp. | reverse complement strand
CTGGCCGTGGTGGTGGTGGCGGTCTGGTTGCTCGGCGGCTTCAATCAGGCCAAGGGGAGGTTGATGATCCTGCCGGCCGGAACCACGGTGGCGATGGGCCCGATGGAGATGTCGCTGACCAGCGCGACGGCTCGACAGAGTGTTGGCTCAGGATGGTCAGTCGAGGTCCTGGGTCGGTGCCGCAATGTCACCGACAAGGTGGTCGATGGCATCGCCAACCGCCTCGCCCGCAATGCCTTCGGCCTGCAGGACCCACGGACCGCAACGGTGTACGACGAAGCCCTGATCAACTTCGGCTCCAGCACCTGGCTGGATGGCGAGGAGTCGCTCAATCCAGGCCTCCCGCCCACCGCCTGCGTGCTCAGCTTCACCCTGGACGAGAGCTTCGAGCCCGCAGACTTCGTCTGGGTTGGTATCTCCGAGGTGGAGTTCATCGACGCCAGCCTCACCGGAACCGGTGACCTGGCCTGGTCGGCAACCCGCACCGGCTACCGCTTCGCCGTCCCGCTGTCGGTGATCGCCGAGGGCTGAGCCCGGTCAGCTCTGGGCGGTCAGCGCTCGGGGGTCAGCACCGGGCGCACCTCAGCCCAGCCCTTGAGGTAGGCCAACCCCACCAGTTGGTCGACGTGCCTGGTCGGCACCCGGTAGACCAGCTTGACCCGGGTCGGTGAGCCGGGCGCGACGTCGGTGCACAACAGGTTCCCCCGCACCGGGTAGTTCTGGCCGAAGTTGTTCCACATCCGTCCCTCGGAATCCAGCGCGGCGAGCCTGCAGTAGGGGTGCTGCCCGTTCAGTCCGGTCGCCTCGACGGTGGCCACCACCAGCGTCTCCCCGACCGCTGGGTAATCGACCTGCTCGAACGTCGACTCGTACTCCACCCGCTGGGTCTTCTGCAACGAGATCAGCCGCAACCTGGTGTCGAGTTCGACGATCGCCTCCCCCGGCGGCAATTGCCGGTAGGCGGGCTCGGCGCGGGCGTACCGGTAGCCGCCCCACAGGGCCAGCAAGGCCACCACCACCGCCAGCATGGTCGCGAAGGAGAGCCACGAGCGGCCGCGAGGTGACAAGGTCATCGCAAGGTCTCCTCAACTGGCGCCGCGCCGATCACCCGATCGAAGCGGTGTTCGGCGATCAACTGGTCCGCTTCGGCTGGGTCAAGCCCGAGGTCCACGATCAACTCGGTGTCCAAGGCGTAGAACGTGGCCCTGGTGGAAAAGCCGAGTTCGAAGCCGGCCAGGTCGGCGGGATCCAACTCAAACAGGATGTCCCCCGTGGCGGAGTACCCGGGCTCGGGAACCGTGACCACGCCATGCGTCTGCTGAAACGTCCGGCCGTTGGCGTAACCGAACACCCGGAAGTTTCCGTCTCGACCCCGGTGGTTCTCGATCGTCGTATTCACCACCAGCAGCAGCGCCTGGGTGCGCAACCGCAACTTGTCGTCGATGGAGTAGGCCTGCCCGACCCGAACGGAGTTCAACCGGACGCTGACGCTGTCGTCCACAGCACCGGTGGTCTGAATCGCCACCCGGCGTTGAATCAGGTCGGATGGCTCCCCCAACGCGGAGTACCCGATGATCACCATCCCCACGCAGGCCAGCGCGATCAGCCAACTCAGCATTCGGTTCATGGGGTCACCGCCGGGTCACCGGACGCACCGAGAGGCACCGCCTGTGCAGCGGGCTGGACGAGCGACCCTCCAGAACCCTGGGTAGCCGCACCGGCTCGCTCAGCCAGCAGGGTCAGGGTGCGGCGGAAGGCGGCGGCCAGCAGCGCCAACCGCAGCGGTTCGAACAGCAGCGTCCAGCCCAGGGAGAGGAACGGTCCCACGGCGCTCCAGAAGGCCACCTTGTGGCCACCGATCACCCAGTCCAGTGCTCTGTCGGAGGACTCCCGGATCAGGTCCAGCCCCCCGTAACACAGGACGAACGCGCCCAGGAAGGTGGCCCCGACGCCCACCACCAGCCGCAGCGATTGAAAGGTCGGGAGGTACTTGTCGTTCAGGTCGCCAAAGAAGGCTTCCTGGAGGTGCAGGGTGGCGGCCCGGCCGCGGTCACCAACCCCGATGCCGCGCCCGCCCCTGGTCACGGCCCGTGCCGACTCCCCCTTGCGCCACAGATCCGCCACCGACAAGACCTGGGTTCCGTAGACCAGCGCGGTCACCGCCAGCCACAGCAGGGGGGCGACCAAGGCCTGGCTCAGCCCCGGCAGCAGCACGTCCCGCGTGAAGTCACCGAACGCTTTCAGGGCATCGCTGATGTCGACCCCGAACCGCGCGAACACCCAGTGCAGGCCCCAGCCTGGATAGTCCAGCCACTGCCGAAAGACCCGGGCGTCCACCCAGTTGCGGACGATGATGGCTGCCTGCCGTCCACTGAGCACCAGCAGGAACATGAAGAAGCCCTCGACCAGCGCCGACACCAGGCCCAGCGGACGGAATCCGCTGCGATCGAACCAGAAGTCCAGCCCCCGGCGCACCAGATAGAGGGTGACGATGATGCTGCCGATCACCCAGACGGCGTTGCCCTCGGCCGACGGGTCGAACTGGCTCAGCAAGGGGTTCTCGAACGACAGCCCATAGAAGACGAAGTAGTCGGTCTGCAGCCGGGCGGCTGCCTCGGTCACCTTGTCGAACGCCGCGTAGATGCCGAGGAAGGGCAGCAGGGTCACCGCCAGCAGGTGGGACACCGAACGGTCCCGCGGATCGTCCTCGGCCAGCGGGACGGCCTGGCGGATCTGCAACTCCTCGCCGAGGATCCGGAGCGCGATCACCACCGAGGAGAGGATCGCCACGAAGGCCAACGCCATCAGCCCCAGCGACAACCAGGGGCTCAACTCGACCGCCAGGGCGGCGGACTGGGTCAGCGCGTGGGACACCGCCCAGCCGGCGAGCACCGCGGTCAACACCCGAGGCAGGGTGCGCCACCACGTCCGAACCGTGTCGTTGACAAGGTGGTTCAGGTTGGTGGCAAAGGATCCCAGGGGTGACATGGTGTCTCGAATCCTAAACGGAGCGGGGTTTGGCGGACTCCGGTGTTGGGACGCCGGCCCTTGGACGGGCCCGGCCCGGACTGCCGACTAGAGCCTCGAACTAGCCGTAGGTGTCGCGCGGCCCGCGGCCGCCTCGGACGGAGCGCTTGCCGTGACTCCAACTCGGCGCCTCCGGGCCCTCGATCACCACCCGGACGACCGTTCCGTCGCCCAGCGCTTCGTTCAGCTTGGCCACCAGTTGGGCGGCGAACTGGCGCAGGTTGGTCGCCCAGCCAGTCGATTCGGCCCTTACCACCAGCACCCCGTTGGCGAACCGTTCGGGATGGGAGTGCTCGGCAATCGCCGGCCCGACCAGCGCCGACCAGCGACCCAGCAGGTGATGCAGGTTGACCTCCCGCGACCAGCCCTGCTCGGCGATCAGGTCGTCGATCGCCTCACCCAGCGGCAACGGGTCACCGGCGGGACGAGCCGACATCGGCTTCGGCGCCCGCCGCGGCGCCGCCTTGGCCGGCGTCGCGCCCTTGGCCTGCCCGGCCACCATCCGGGCTACGTCCAGGCCCTCGGGGTCGTGGTCAGGCATGGGAGTCCTCAGCGGCTCGGGTTTCCAGCGCGGCCACCTCAACCCGGGTGCCGCCCAACGACGCGGGGACGTCGGCGGCCACCGCGGCGGTGATCAGCACCTGTTCGGCGGCGGCGACCATCCCGGCCAGGTGGCTGCGGCGGACCTCGTCCAGCTCGGCGAACACATCGTCGAGGACCAGCACCGGCTCAACTCCGTCCGCGCGCAGCAGCGCGAAGCAGGCCAGTCGCAAGGACAGCGCGAACGACCAGGATTCGCCGTGGGACGCGTACCCGCGGGCCGGCAGCTCGCCTAGCCCCAGCAGCAGGTCGTCGCGGTGCGGCCCGACCAGGCATAGCCCCCGGGCGATCTCCTCGCCGCGGCGCTCCCGCATCCGCTCGATCAGCAGGCCCACCAGCGCCTCTCGGGCGGTCACCCCGGTGACGCCGATGCCGGACTTGTAGTCCAGCGTGGCCCGGTTGTTCCGTGGCGCGATCGCGGCGTAGACATCGACCACGTGCGGCTGCAGGTCGGCCAGGGTGTTCAGCCGCGCCTCCAGGATCTCCGCACCGAAGGCCGCCAGTTGTTCGTCCCAGACGTCGAGGGTGGAGGCGGCGTCCTCGATCACCGAGCGGGGACGGCCGGCCAGCGACTTCAGCAGGGTGGAGCGTTGCCGCAGCACCCGGTCGTAGTCGGCCCGAACTCCGGCCAGCCGCGGCCAGCGGGAGGTGATCAGCTCGTCGAGGAACCGGCGGCGCTCAGCCGGGTCGCCCTTGACCAGGGCCAGGTCCTCGGGCGAGAAGACGACCGTCCGTAACGCCCCCAACAGGTCGCGCGGACGACGCAGCGGCGCCCGGTTCAACGAGGCCTTGTTGGCCCGTCCGGGAAGGATTTCGACCTCGAGCAGCAGTTGCCGCGGGTCGCCAAGGCCCGCCTGAACCCGCGACCGGACGATCGCCCGCTCGGCCCCGAACCGGACCAGCGGCACCTCAGATGCCACCCGGTGGGAACGCAGCGTGGCCAGGTAGTCGATCGCCTCGACCAGGTTCGTCTTCCCCTGGCCGTTGGCCCCGGTGAAGATGGTGACCCCCTCGGTCAGGGCCAGTTCCACCTGCGCGTAGGACCGGAAATCGGCCAGCGACAGGTGGGTGACGAACACGCAGGAAGCCTACGACAGCCCGACCAGGCGGCACCGGCCGGGACGCACCGGCCGCGGCGGAACCCCGGTACCCGCCCGGGTGGGCGTCACCCTCGGGGGGTCAGGCGCTGGGTTCGGCCTTCACCGCGTGGCCACCGAACTGGTTGCGCATCGCGGCGATCATCTTCATCGTCAGCGAGTCCTCCTGCTGCGACACGAAGCGCGCGAACAGCGACGCCGCGATCGTCGGCACCGGGACGCCCAGATCGACCGCCGCGTTCACCGTCCAGCGGCCCTCGCCGGAGTCGGCGGCGAAACCCTCGATCTGCTCCAGGTGCGGATCCTCGTCCAGCGCCCGGACGATCAGGTCGAGCAGCCAGGATCGGATCACCGTGCCTTCGCGCCACGAGTTGAACACCTGCGGCACGTTGGTGACCTCGCCGGAGCGCTCCAGCAACTCCCAGCCCTCGGCGTAGGCCTGCATGATCCCGTACTCGATGCCGTTGTGGACCATCTTCGCGAAGTGGCCGGCGCCGTGCTTGCCGGCGTGGACGAACCCGAACTCGCCGGTCGGCTTCAGCGCGTCGAAGATCGGCTGGGCGACCGCGACGTCCTCGGCCTCACCGCCCACCATCAGCGCGTAGCCGTTCTCCAGCCCCCAGACCCCGCCGGAAACGCCGCAGTCGAGGAACTTGATCCCCTTGGTGGCCAACTTCTCGGCGTGCCGGGCGTCCGCGGTCCATTTGGAGTTGCCGCCGTCGATGACGATGTCGCCCTCACCGAGCAGGCCGAGCAGTTCGTCCACGACGCCGTCGACCACCTGCACCGGAACCATGATCCAGACCACCTTGGGCGACCCGGTGAGCTGACCCACCATGTCGGCCAATGAGGACGAGTCGCTGATCTCGGCGTTACGGTCGTAGCCGACCACGGTGTGCCCGGCGTTGCGGATCCGCTGCCGCATGTTGCCGCCCATCTTGCCCAGCCCGATCAGTCCCAGTTCCATGTCTTCTCCTGTTCGGTGAATCCCGGCGGCGCCGGTCGTTTGGGCAGAACTGCTCAGGCCGGCAGCCGCATCAACATGATCACGTGCTTGTAGTCGGCCAGCGGCTCGCCGTCCAGCTCGTTGAGACCGGTCAGCAGGCAGGGCTTCCCGGGTGCGGTGAAGTCGAAGTTCACGTAGGGGGCGTCCAGTGCGGTCAGCGCGTCCTGCAGGTAGTGAGGGTTGAACCCGGCGGCCGTCATCGCCAGCCCATTACCGGTGGCGTCGGTGACCACCGCCTCCAATGCCTCCACCGCCTGGGCCTGATCGCCGGTGGCGGCCTCGAGGGTGACGCTGTCCTCGCCGATCAGCATCCGCAGTGACGTGTTCCGCTCCGCCACCAGGGCGACCCGCTTGACCGCGGCGATCACCTCACTGGTGTTGGCGCGCACCGACACGGTCGCCTGGACGCTCATCAGATGCCGCACCTTAGGGAACTCGCCGTCCAGCAGCCGGGTGGTGATCTCGCGGACGCCGGCCGGACCGTCGCCCTCGAAACCGATCAGCCCGTCACCGGACGAGCCGGCCGCCAGGCTGAGCGTGATCGTCTCGCCGGAGGTCATCGACTTTGCGGTCTCGCCGAGCACGCGGGCCGGGACGAGGGCAGCGCCGCTGGCGCGGCTGGTCCGGGGCTGCCAGGCGATCTCCTTGAGCGCCATCCGGTAGCGGTCGGTGGCCAGCAGCGACAGCGTGTCGCCCTCGATCTCGATCCGGACGCCGGTGAACACCGGCAGGAGCTCATCGCGACCGGCCGCGACCACCACCTGGGAGACCGCCTTGGCGAACTCGTCGCTGACAATCGTCCCGGTCGCCTCGGGCATGGTCGGCAGTGCCGGATAGTCGGCCACCGGCAACGTCTGCAGGGTGAACCGCGCCGAGCCGCAGGTGAGCTCCATCCGCGATTCGTCGGCCGAGATGTCGACCGGCTTGTTGGGCAGCGAGCGAGCAATGTCGGCCAGCAGCCGGCCGGACACCAAGGCGACGCCGTCGTCGGTGACCGTCGCCTTGACCGCGATCTGTGCCGAGGTCTCGTAGTCGAAACTCGACATGACGACCTGGCCGTTCTCGGCTCGGACCAGCAGGCCAGCCAGGATCGGCACGCTCGGCCGCGTCGGCAGGCTGCGAGCAGCCCATTGGACTGCTTCGGCCAAGACATCACGGTCGAGTCGGATCTTCACGGCTGCTCCCTTGCACGGTTGATTCTCGGATGCCGATCATAGCCGCGTGGAGCTGGCCCGCAGGATGCGTCGCAGGAGGTCTCCCGAACAACTCTCTGGCTGCTGAATGGGACGGTGCACAGGATGTGGGCCGGGTGACTTCGAAGATCTTGGGTTCCAATTCTTATCGCCGTGGTAGTAGCACCTGTGAATTCTGTGGAGGGACCGGGAGTCCCCTTGTCGCAAGGGCGTTTCCGGGGTGGAGAGGGCTGCGGATAAGCAAAAATCACACGGGGAGGATTTGCGGATATCGGTGACCATCGGCGGCCTCGTCCACAGGCCATGGTCAGTTGACCGCCGGGTGTGCACAACGGATCGCCGTGCGCAGCCAGGGCAGCCGATCGGTCGAAGCGAGCCGCCGGCAACCACGGCAGCTAGGTGAAGGGGCCGGTCAGTGGCACCATGGGCGGGTGAACCAGACTCGGGGGGAGTCTCGACCACACGGGGTGAAGCGTCGAGATCAGATCATTCAAGCTGCTGTGGAGTTGTTCGGTGAGACCGGATACCAAGGTTCAAGCCTGCGTGACATTGCGGCCCGGGCAGGCATTACCCACCCTGGCCTGCTGTACCACTTCGGCTCCAAGGAGGAGTTGCTGGCCGCCGTCTTGAAGTATCGCGACGACCTGCAGGAACTACCCGTCGACGGTGGCCCGGCGCTCTCGGCCCAGGCGGTGATCGACGCACTGTTCTCGGTCCTGGCGGCGAACCAGCAGGAACGGGCGATGATCGAGATGTTCGCCACCTTGTCCACCGAGGCGACCGACCCGCAGCACCCGGCGCATGCGTACTTCACGGCCCGCTACGCCGACGTCAGGCGCCGATTCACCCAGTACGCGGCGGTGCTGCAGCGCGAGGGCTACTTGCGGCCACCGCTCACCCCCGAGTTGGCGGCGACCTTGCTGGTCGCGTTGATGGACGGGTTGCAGGTGCAGTGGCTATACGCCCCCGAGGAAGTCGACATGGCCAGCCACCTCAGGTTGTTCCTGGCGGGAGTGCTGCACGACCCGACCCGGGCCGCCGTTGCCGATCAGCGCTGAGCGGCCCGCTGCTTGATCTTGTTGGTCAACTCCGTGACCTGGTTGTAGACGCTGCGGCGCTCCATCAGCAGGTGTCGGATCTTGCGGTCGGCGTACATCACCGTGGTGTGATCGCGGCCGCCGAACATCTGGCCGATCTTGGGCAGGGACAGGTCTGTCAGTTCCCGGCACAGGTACATCGCGATCTGACGCGCGGTGACCAGGACGTGGGTGCGACTCTGACCACACAGGTCGTCTAAAGAGATCGAGAAGTAGCTGGCGGTCTCGGCCATGATCACCTGCCCGGTGATCGGGGAGTCGGCGCCGGACGGGATCAGGTCGCGCAACACGACCTCCGCCAGCGGTAGGTCGACATCTTGGCGGTTGAGGCTCGCGTACGCGGTGACCCGGATCAGGGCCCCCTCGAGTTCGCGAATGTTGGTCTGGATCTTGCTGGCGATGAACTCCAGGACGTCCGGACCGGCGGTGAGCCGTTCAGCGGCCGCCTTCTTCCGCAGAATCGCGATCCTGGTCTCCAGGTCTGGCGGCTGAATGTCGGTGATCAGGCCCCACTCGAAGCGGC
>CAYVOW010000078.1:0-8554 GCA_964453585.1 uncultured Micropruina sp. | reverse complement strand
TCCAGGTGCTCGTTGGGATGGCCGGTCATCGGCGTCCCCGGGTGATCGTGACCGCGACGTCGTCCAACGCCACCGGCATGGCGGCTTGCGGCTTGTGCACGGTCACCTCGACCTCGTCCACCAGTGGCCGGCTGAGGCAGGTGTCGGCGATCCGCTCGGCCAGGGTTTCGATCAGGTCGACCGGGTCGCGGCTCACGTCGGCGGCGATGTCGACCGCGAGGGCGGCGTAGTCGACGGTGCTGCCGAGGTCGTCGGAGGCGGTGTCGCGGCTGATTGCGAGCACCACATCGACCACGAAGCGTTGCGGAGTGTGCTTCTCCTGTTGGTAGACCCCGTGAATCGCGTCCACGGTGATCCCGCGCAGGGTGATTCGGTCTGGTGTCACGTCCCCACCTCCGCCAGCGACCCTATCCCACGGCTGAGTTTCGTCCCGAGCCGCCTCGGCCGCCCGCAGGGTCGGCCCGGCGGGCTCGGGGTGCCGGGATGCTCCGGGTTGCTGGACGACTCCAGGGCGGCAGGTCAGCTCCGGGCCCGCAGCCGCCCGACGACCGCCACGGCGTCCCGGTGTGGGCGGACGGTGTGCGTCCGGACCCCCCAGATGCCTTGTTCGGCGAGCAGGGTGGTGATCGCGAGGCTGGCGTCGTCGCGCTCCTGGGGCGGCCGTGGACCGTGGGAGTCGGCCAGCAGAGAGCCCAGGAAGCGCTTGCGGGAGACGCCGACCAGCAACGGGTGGCCGAGCCCTGCCAGCCGGTCCAGGTGGCTGAGCAAGGCCCAGTTGTGGTCGGCCTCCTTGGCGAACCCGATCCCTGGATCGAGGATCAACTGCTCCGGAGCGATCCCGGCGGCGAGCGCCGCATCGCGGCGGGTTGCCAACTCAGCGATCACCTCGGCCACCACATCGTCGTAGTGGGTGAGTTCGGCCATCACATCGGAAAAGCCTCGCCAGTGCATCGCCACGTAGCCGACACCCAACTGGGCCACCACGTCCAGCATGTCCGGGTCGGCCAGCCCGCCGGAGACGTCATTGACGATGGTGGCACCGGCGGCCACCGCCTGCTCGGCGACCTCGGCCCGCATGGTGTCGATGGACACCTGGGCGCCATCGCCGGCCAGCGCCTCGATCACCGGAATCACCCGGGCCAGTTCGTCGGCCAGCGCGGGACGTTCAGCCCCGGGACGGGTCGACTCGCCGCCGACGTCGACGATGTCGGCGCCCTCGCGAACCAGCCGCCTGCCCTGGGCGACCGCATCAGCGGTGTCCAGCCAGAGACCGCCGTCGGAGAAGGAGTCGGGGGTGACGTTGAGGATGCCCATCACCAGAGTCCGGTCGGCGCGCATCACCAGCCCAGGCTATTGGGTGCTCCCGCCACGGGGGCGGGGCCGCCGGGGCGCGAGTCTCGGGATGTCGGGCGAATCTCGGGTTGTAACACGAGATTCGCGCGATAAAGCGAGAGCCGGTCGTCCCTTTGACCGTCAGCCGATGATCAGGCTCATCGCCTCGGCGCGGGTCGCCGGATTGTGCAGCGCACCGCGGACCGCCGAGGTGACGGTCTTGGATCCGGGTTTGCGGACCCCGCGCATGGTCATGCAGAGGTGCTCACACTCGACCACCACGATCGCGCCCTGCGGCTTCAGGTGCTCGACCAACGCGTCGGCGATCTGGGTGGTCAGCCGTTCCTGCACCTGGGGTCGCTTGGCGAAGACGTCCACCAGCCGAGCCAGTTTCGACAGTCCGGTGATCTTCCCGTCCTTGGCCGGGATATACCCGACGTGGGCCACCCCGGTGAAGGGGACGAGGTGGTGTTCGCAGGTGCTCCACACCTCGATGTCCTTGACCAGCACCAACTCGTCGTGGGCGATGTCGAAGGTGGTGCCGAGGACGTCCGCGGCGGTGGCGTCCAGCCCCTCGAACATCTCGGCGTAGGCCCGGGCGACCCGGGCCGGGGTGTCCTGAAGACCCTCGCGATCGGGATCCTCGCCGATCGCCGCCAGGATCTCCCGGACGGCGGCCGCCACCCGTGGCTGGTCGACGGGCATGTCAGTTCCTCGGCTGCTGGGGAGGCTGGCCCCCACCCCAACCGGCCGGCGGCTGCTGGCCATAGGGAGGCTGGCCACCCGGCGGCAGGTAGGGCGGCTGGCCGTAGGGACCCTGGGCGGGGGGCTGGCCGGGCGGGTAGTAACCAGGACCGGCTGGCGGTTGCGGTTCGACACCCTGAGGACCCACGTCATGGGGAGGCATCCCGGCGTTCGGCGGGCCGGGCGCAATCGGCGTCGGCACCAGAATCCGCCCATCCGGCGACAGCAGCGGCGGGCCCTGCGGTGGCTCGGGTTCGGGAAGCCGCTCGGGCGGGTCCACCGGCGGGATGGACGAGGGCACCCGCGAATCGGAACCGGTCCAGGCCGGACGCTTCGGCCAGCGCTTAAGCGGGGCGAACACCGCCGCCACCTGCTCCTTGTCCAGGGTCTCCTTCTCGAAGAGCTGGCGGACCAGTTCGTCCAACACGTCGCGGTTGGTGTTGAGGACGTCGAAGGCCTCCTGGTGCGCCACGTTGATCAGCCGGGTGACCTCCTCGTCGATCGCGCCGGCCACCTCCTCGGAGTAGTCGCGCCGTCCGCCGACGCCGGCCTGCAGGCCAAGGAACGGCTCCTCGTTGTCGTTGCCGAACTTGACCGCCCCCAGCCGTTCGGTCATGCCGAACTTGGTCACCATCGCCCGAGCCAGATTGGTGGCCTTCTCGATGTCGTTGCTGGCCCCGGTGGTCGGGTCGTGGAAGACCAATTCCTCGGCGGCTCGGCCGCCCATCATGTAGGCGAGCTGGTCGAGCAGTTCGCCGCGGGTCTGGGAGTACTTGTCCTGATCGGGCATCACCATCGTGTAGCCAAGGGCGCGCCCGCGGGGCAGGATCGTCACCTTCTGCACCGGGTCGGTGCCGGGCATCGCCGCCGCGACCAGGGCGTGGCCGCCCTCGTGATAGGCGGTGATCAGCAGTTCGCGTTCGTTCATGATCCGGCTGCGCTTCTGCGGGCCGGCGATCACCCGATCGATCGCCTCGTCCAACTGCTCCTTGCCGATGAACCGCAGGTTCAGCCGGGCGGTCAACAGGGCCGCCTCGTTGAGCACATTGGCCAGGTCGGCGCCGGTGAACCCGGGCGTCCGCTTGGCCACCGACTCCAGATCGACGCCGGCCGCCATCGGCTTGTTCACCGCGTGCACCCGCAGGATCTGCAGCCGGCCCTTCATGTCGGGGGCCTCGACCGGGATCTGACGGTCGAACCGACCGGGACGAAGCAGGGCCGGGTCGAGCACGTCGGGACGGTTGGTGGCGGCGATCAGAACCACCCCGCCGCGCACATCGAAGCCGTCCATCTCGACCAGGAGCTGGTTCAGGGTTTGCTCGCGCTCGTCGTGCCCGCCGCCCATGCCCGCGCCGCGGTGGCGTCCGACGGCGTCGATCTCGTCGATGAACACGATCGCCGGGGCGGCCTCCTTGGCCTGCTCGAACAGGTCGCGGACCCGGCTGGCGCCGACGCCGACGAACATCTCGACGAAGTCAGAGCCGGAGATCGAGAAGAAGGGGACTCCCGCCTCGCCGGCCACCGCCCGAGCCAACAGCGTCTTGCCGGTGCCGGGCGGGCCGTAGAGCAGCACGCCCTTGGGGATCTTGGCCCCGACCGCCTGGAACTTGGCCGGTTCGGCCAGGAACTCGCGGATCTCCTGGAGCTCCTCGATCGCCTCCTCACAACCGGCGACGTCGGCGAAGGTGGTCTTCGGGGTGTCCTTGCTGGCCAGTTTCGCCTTGCTCTTGCCGAAGCCGAGCACGCGGTTGCCGCCACCTTGGACGTTGTTGAGCATGAAGAAGAAGAGCAGGCCGATGATCAGGAACGGCAGGATGCTGAGCAGCAAGGTCGTCCAGATGCCCTGGGTCGGAACCTCGCCGCGCCAACTGTCCAGGCTGCCCTCGGCCACCCGCTGGTTCAGTCGGCTGACCAGTTCGGTGCTCTGGTTGCCGATCCACTTCGCCCGCATCTTGGTCTGGGCGTCGTCCTTGACGTCGATCCGGATCTCCTGCTCACCGTCGACCAGGACGACCTCGCGCAGTGGCTCGCTGCCCATGATCACCTGGACGACCTTGGAGGTGGGCTCTTGTCGATAGCCGCTGGAGTTGCCGATCACCTCGACGATCAAGCCCACGGCGAGGAAGCCGAGGATGATCCACACGATGGGACCACGGAAGAACCGCTGAGCCTTCATTGCCTACCTTGCGCGAAGAGGAAAGAGCAGTCCGACCATACCGAGGGCGTCCAACCGATGATCAGCTGTAGACGTGACGAGCCAAGGTGGCGACGTCGGCCAGGTTCCGATAGCGACCTGCGTAGTCGAGGCCGTAGCCGACGACGAACTCGTTCGGCAGGTCGAACCCGACGTACTTCACCTCCACCGGCGCCCGCAGCGCTTCGGGCTTGCGGAACATGGTCATGATCTCGAGGCTGGCCGGCTGCCTGGAGCGCAGGTTCTGCATCAGATAAGCCAGGGTCAACCCGGTGTCGATGATGTCCTCGACCACCAGCACGTGGCGGTTCTCCAGGTTGGTGTTGAGGTCCTTGAGGATCCGCACCACGCCGGACGACTGGGTTCCCGAGCCGTAGGACGAGATCGCCATCCAGTCCATCTCGCAGTGCCGCTTGAGGTGCCGTGACAGGTCGGCCATCACCATGATCGCGCCGTTGAGGACGCCGACCAGCAACAGGTCCTGGCCCTCGTAGTCGGCCTCGATCTGGCGGGCCACGTCGGCTAGCCGTTGATCGATCTCCTGGGCGCTGAACAGGACTCGGGTCAGGTCGGTGGTGATGTCGGCTGCCTCCACGCAGGTCAGCCTAGCGGTGGTTGGACGACGACCAGTCGCCCGTCCCGCCTCACCACGCAGAGCCCGGGCAGGTCGACACCGGCCTGACCGCGCCAACGGGTGACCAGGGCCAGCACTGCCTCCACGTGGGACCTGGTCACCTCGGACGCCCCGGCGCCCAGCAGCCATTGCCGGATCACTCGGGACGACAGGGCCCGCGGGAGGGCGCCGAGCGCGGCGGCCGCCAGTCCGTGGTCGTTGGTGACGTCCTTAGCGGCATCGTCGGCGAGCGCCTCCAATAGGTCGGCATCGTCGCGAAGGAGGTCGGCCGATCGGGCCAACGCCTCGGTCACGCCGGGCCCGAGTTCCCGCTCCAGCACCGGGAGGACATCTCGGCGGACCCGGACCCGGGTGAACCGGGGGTCGGAGTTGTGCGGGTCGTCGTCCCAGGTCAAACCCAGCTCGCGGCAGGCGGCCCGGGTGACCTCCCGGCGGACCCCGAGAAAGGGACGGACGAACGGGCCGCGCACCGCGGGCATCCCGGCCAGGGATCGGGCACCTGAGCCACGGGCCAACCCCAACAAGACCGTCTCGGCCTGGTCGTCCAAGGTGTGTCCGAGATAGATCGACTCCTCGGGGCCGGCCGCCTCGGTGAGCGCGCGATAGCGGGCGCTGCGAGCGTCCGCTTCTGGCCCAGCCCCGCTCGCGCTCACCACAACGCGCACCACTTCGGCCGCCAGCTCGATGTCGGCCAGGCGGCGGGCGACCTCGTCCGCCCACGAGGCGGAGCCGTCCTGGAGTCCGTGGTCGACGATCACCGCCCTGACCCCGAAGCCACCCCGGCGTCCGGCCAGGGCGGTGACCGCGGCCAAAGCGACCGAGTCCGCGCCGCCGGAGCAGGCCACCATCACCGGGGAATGGCCCGGCTGACTCAATCGTTGGCCGATTCCGGCCGCCTGGGGCTCGCTGGAGGCCAACGATTGAGTCAGTCGGACATTCTCGACCGCCTGGAGCAGTTCCAGGGTTGCCGGACCGAGCGCCTTGCGGGCCATCAGCCCATCCGGTGCAGCCACTGCTGCGGGTCACGAAGCTCGACCAGGCTCGGCAGCAGGCTCGGCGCCTCGAACACCTGGTTGAGGGTGGCCACGCCGGAACGCTCGATCACCGTTCGGCAGAAGTGGGCGCCTTCGCGGTACTGCTCGCGCTTAAGCCCCAGCCCCAACAGCTTCCCGATCAGCTGGACGAGGCCGCCGCGATCACGCCGCTGCTCGAAGAGCTGGCGCAGCCGCGGCAGCGAGGGCAGCACACCGGCCGCGGCGAGGTCCATCACCACGTCGGCGTGGCCCTCCATCACCGACATCACCGCCGTCACCCGATCGAACGCCTCTCGTTGAGCCGGGCTGAGCAGCGCGATCCTGGGGCCCTTCGTCCCGGCGCCCCAGCCGGCGAAGGGGGTCCCCTCGGAGGCCACCAACTCCGCCAGCAGCGACCGGAGATGGTTCGGCAGCCACGGGGCGGCCCCAAACTGGAACCGGTGAGTTTCCTCGTGCAGGCACACCCAGCGCCGGAAGTCGTGGGCGCTGACGCCGAGCGAGCGCTCGATGGCGACCATGTTGGGCGCCACCAGCAGCAGTCGGGCTGGGTCGGAGAAGGGGTCGTACTGACCCAGGATCCGCGTGCCCACGAAGGCGAAGACCGCACCCACCTGAGCCCCGGCGGCGCGCGCGGACACCCGTCCGCCCAGGCCGCGGTCCCCGGGCGGGGTCAACAGGGGCGCCAACATGGCCTCCGACATGGCGGCGTTGGCCGTCACCCAACCGCGGCGGTCCACCACCAGAACGCGCGAACCGGCGGGGGCGTCCAGCCCACTGGCCGCCGCTACCAGTGGCGGGGCGAACTGAGCCGCCTGGCGCAGGTCGGCCACCACCTCGGCAGCCTCCTTGGGCGGCAGGGCGGGGCCCGGTGGAATCAGCGATCGTCCGACCTGAGCGGCCACCGTCCAGTCGACGGTCGGCAGGTGCTCCATGGCGCCCACTTTATGGGGCGGCCGCCAGCGCCTCGATCGGTCAGCAGCCGCAGTTGGCCAGCCTGGCCAGAGTGCGGTCGATCCAGTCGCGGTTGGTGTTGGGCAGCCGCACTCCATTGGTCATCACGGCGAAGGTGAGCACGGCCCCGTCGCGGGTAATGAGATAGCCGGCCAGCGACGAGACGTCGCGCAGTGATCCCGTCTTGGCCCGGACGAGCCCCCGTCCGGCCAGCTCAGGGCGGTCGTCGAAGCGGTCCCACAGGGTGCCGGTGGCTCCGGCTACCGGCAGGTCGTCCAGCAGGTCACCGAGGGTCGGTTGGTGCAACGCGGCGGCGATCAGCCGGGCCAGCGCCAGGGGGGTGACGCGGTTGTCCCGGGACAGTCCGCTGCCATCACTGACCCGCACCGGGGCTTGCCAGAGCCCCAATCGGGTGAGTTGGCTGCGCACTTCACGGGCTCCGGCGACGAACGATCCCGGCTGCCCGGCCGCCAGCGCCACCTGTCGGAGCAGGTGTTCGGCGGCGTCGTTGTCGCTGTTCAACAGGGTCTCGGCGACGATCGCGTGCACCGGCGGCGAGGCCACTGAGGCGATCACCGGCGCGTCCGGGGCTTTGGTCCGGCCGCCGACCTTGGCCACCACCCCCTGCCGCTTCAACAAGGCAGCGAAGGCGGTGGCGGCGGCCTTGGCCGGGTCGCGCTGGCGTAGCCCGTTGGGCAGCAACGCCTTGTCGACCATCAGCGCCGAGACCGGCGCTACCGAATAGCGGTAGGTCTCCTTCCAGGCCGGGTGCCAGGCTGGTCCGGAATAGAGGGAGCCGTCGAAGTTCAGCGTGACCTTCGTCCGCCCAGCCTTCCTCAGGGCCGCGGCGGCTTGCCTGGCCAAATCGGTCAGGGAGTTCCCGTCGGCGTTGGGCTTGCTGGTCAGCAACGGGTCGCCGCCGCCGACCAGGGTGACCGCCCCGCCGGTTCCGATCACCGTGGTCTCGAAGCGGCGGTCGGGTCCGATCGCGGTGAGGGCGGCCACCGACGTCAGCAACTTCATCGTCGATGCCGGGATGAAGCCGCGCTCGGCACGCAGCCGCAGGCCCGTCCCGGTGGTCGGGTCGATCACCACCAACCCGGCCGGGTCGGCGGCACCCTTCGGCTGCGCCGTAACCCGTCCGCGAAGGGCGTCGGCGGCGGGAGCCGGAGTCAGGTCCAGGGCGGGCAGCAGCGGCTCGATCACCGCAACCGGCGACGGCTGGACGAACCCCGAGGGGGTCGGCTGGAGGCTGGTCACGGTCGGCCGGGGCAGCACGGACGTCCGCACCTGAGGAACCAGGAACCAGGCGCCCGCCGCGGCCAGGATGACCGCGAGAGTGCTGACCGTCACTGTTCGTCCAAGGCGCAGGACCGACGGATTCACCATCGGCAAGCCAGGGGGGTTGGCGCTAGGCTCGGCAAACACATGACACCGCCATCATGGCAGCCGACCGAAGGGTGATCCGCATGTCCGCGTACAGCCGTCCGAAGATCGCGCCGAGTCTCCATTTCGATGTGACCGTCGAGATCCCCAAGGGCACCAAGAACAAGTACGAGATGGATCACCACACCCACCGAATCCGACTGGACCGGACGCTGTTTACCTCGACCCAGTACCCCAACGACTACGGCTTCATCGAGGGCACCCTCGGCCAGGACGGCG
>CAYVOW010000077.1:0-9442 GCA_964453585.1 uncultured Micropruina sp. | reverse complement strand
TGCACTTGCCGCAGGACTCGTGCTTGTAGAACTCGATCCAGCGCAGCGTGGTGCGGACTACCGAAACGGTCTCGTCGAAGACCTGTAGTGCCTTGGTGCCGAGCATGGTGCCGGCTGCCGCCATGCCCTCGTAGTCCAGCGGAGTGTCGAGATGCTCGGCGGTCAGGATCGGCGTGGACGAGCCGCCAGGAGTCCAGAACTTGAGCTGGTGGCCCTCGCGGATGCCGCCGGCGAGGTCGAGGAGCTGCCGCAGCGTGATCCCCAGCGGCGCCTCGAACTGGCCCGGCCGGGCGACGTGGCCCGACAGCGAGTACAGGGTGTAGCCCTTCGACTTCTCGGTGCCCATCGAGGAGAACCAGCTGGCCCCATTGGCGATGATCGACGGGACCGAGGCGATCGACTCGACGTTGTTGATCACGGTCGGGCTGGCATACAGGCCGGCCACCGCGGGGAACGGGGGGCGCAGCCGCGGCTGACCGCGGCGACCCTCGAGCGAGTCGAGCAGAGCGGTCTCCTCGCCGCAGATGTAGGCGCCGGCGCCGGCGTGGACGATCACGTCCAGGTCGTAGCCACTACCGAGGATGTTCTTGCCGAGATAGCCCGCCGAGTAGGCCTCGCGAACCGCCTGCTGCAGCCTGCGGATCACGTGCAGCACCTCGCCGCGGCAGTAGATGAACGCCGTGTGGACGCCGATCGCGTAAGAGCTGATGATCACGCCCTCGACCAACGTGTGCGGGCTGGCCAGCATCAACGGCATGTCCTTGCAGGTGCCGGGCTCGGACTCGTCGGCGTTGACCACCAGGTACTTGGGGTTGGGGTTGTCCTGCGGGACGAAGCTCCACTTCATCCCGGTCGGGAAGCCCGCGCCACCGCGGCCGCGAAGTCCGGAGTCCTTGACCACGCCCATCACGGCGGCCGGTGCGGTGGCGAGCGCCGAGCGCAGCGCCTGGTAGCCGCCGCGGTGCTCGTAGTTGGTCAGCTTCCAGGCCCGCTCGTCACCCCAATTGGCGCTGAGCACGGGAGTGAGCAGATCGGTCATGCCTGAACTCCCTTCCTGGGCGCCCGACGGGTGGTCTTCTTCGCCGGGGCGGCCTCCGGAGCCGTGTCGGGGGCCGGTGAGGCGGCCGGGGCCGTCGGCTGATCGGTCGGTCCGGTGGACTCCAGGGCGGGCAGCGGTGGCGGTCCGTCGGGGGCTTGCCAGCCGTGCTCCTGGGCGATCCGCAGGCCCAGCAACGACGCCTCGCCGGCCGCCGGTCCCTCGTCGGCGCGGCCGTCGGGGAAGCCGGCCAGCACCCGCTCGGCCTCCTTCCAGGAGGTCAACTCGGCGCCCCGGGTCGAGCGGACCGGTTTGCCCGAGGCCAGGTCGTCCAGCAGGGCGTCGGCCTTGTCGGGGGTCATGTTGTCCATGAACTCCCAGTTGACCATCATCACCGGCGCGAAATCGCAGGCGGCGTTGCACTCCAGCCGCTCCAGCGAGAAGGTGCCGTCGGCGGTGGTCTCGCCCTCGTGAATGCCGAGCTTGGCGCTGACCGCGTCCAGCAGGTAGTCGCCACCCATCACCGCGCACAGGGCGGTGGTGCAGACCCCGACGTGATGCTTTCCGGCCGGACGCCGGCGATACATCGTGTAGAACGTGGCCACCCCGGAGACCTGGGCGGTGGTGATCTCCAGGATGTCGGCGCAGGCCTGGACTCCGGCCGGCGAGACCCGGCCGTCGACCGACTGAACCAAGTGCAGCATCGGCAGTAGCGCCGAGCGCTTCTGCGGGTAGCGCGCGGCGAGTTGCCGCAACTCCGCCAGCGTCGACTCGTCGATCGAGGTCGAGGTGTCGTCGTAGTCGATCCCGCCCGAGTCGGGGAAGAACGACTGGAACTCGTGCCCGCTCATCGGGCCACCTCCTGAACTCGCCACACACCGACCACCGAGCAGCTCATCGGTCGACCCCACCCATCACCGGATCCAGCGACCCGACCGCCACCACCACGTCGGAGATCATCCCGCCCTCGCATTGGATCGGCACCGACTGCAGGTGGTTGAACCCGGGGTCACGCATGTGGGCGCGGAACGGCCTCGTCCCGCCGTCGGAGACAACATGGCAGCCCAGCTCGCCCTTGGGGCTCTCGATCGGGACGTAGGCCTGGCCGGCCGGAACCCGGAAGCCTTCGGTGACCAGCTTGAAGTGGTGGATCAGGGCCTCCATCGAGTTGCCCATGATGTGTTTGATGTGTTCGTTGCTGTTGCCCTGTCCGTCGGCGCCGACGGTCAACTGCGACGGCCAGGCGATCTTGGCGTCGTCCACCATCACCGGTTTGCCGCGGGTGGCGTCCAGCCGGTCGGCGCACTGCTCGACGATCTTGAGGCTCTCCCACATCTCGGCCAGCCGGATCCGGAACCGTCCGTAGGAATCGGAGGTGTCCCAGGTCATCACGTCGAAGTCGTAGGTCTCATAGCCGCAGTAGGGCTGCTGCTTGCGCAGATCCCAGCCGTAGCCGGTCGATCGCAGCACCGGTCCGGTGACCCCGAGCGCCATGCAGGCGGCCAGATCCTGGATGCCGATGTTCTCCATCCGCAGCTTGAAGATCGGGTTCTCGTTGCAGAAATCGGCGTACTCGGGCAGATGCTTGCCGAGCCAGTCGATCACGTCGCGGAGATGATCGACCCCGTTTTCCGGCAGGTCCAGGGCAACGCCTCCGGGGCGGATGTAGGCGTGGTTCATCCGCAGGCCGGTGACCGCTTCGAAGAAGTCGAGGATCATCTCGCGCTCCCGGAAGCCGATGGTCATCACGGTCAGAGCGCCGATCTCCATGCCGCCGGTGCCGATGCAGACCAGGTGGGAGGCGATCCGGTTGAGCTCCATCATCATCACCCGGATGATCTGGGCCCGCTCGGGGATGGCGTCCTCGATGCCGAGCAGGCGCTCGACGCTGAGGCAGTAGGCGACCTCGTTGAAGATCGGGGCGACGTAATCCATTCGGGTGACGAACGTGGTGCCCTGCGTCCAGGTGCGGTACTCCATGTTCTTCTCGATGCCGGTGTGCAGGAAGCCGATGCCCGGGCGGATCGACAGCACCGTTTCGCCGTCGCACTCCAGGATCAGCCGGAGCACGCCATGGGTGGACGGGTGCTGCGGACCCATGTTGACCACCAGCACCTCGTCGCCACGCTCTGCCTGCGCCTCGGCGATGTCGGCCCAGTCGCCACCGCCCATCGCGGTGTAGACGGTGCCGACGGCCTCCTCGCCCGGGGTGCCGTAGAAGTCGGTCGACTGCTGGCTCATCGGTACTCCCTCCGCTGGTCGGCCGGGGGCACGGTGGCACCCTTGTACTCCACCGGAATGCCGCCGAGCGGGTAATCCTTGCGCTGCGGGTGGCCGGGCCAGTCGTCCGGCATCAGGATCCGGGTCAGCGCCGGGTGGCCGTCGTAGATGATCCCGAACATGTCCCAGGTCTCCCGCTCGTGCCAGTCGGCGGCCGGGTAGATCGGCACCACCGACGGGACGTGCGGGTCGACGTCCGGGCAGGTCACCTCGACTCGCAGTCGCCGGTTATGGGTGAACGACTGCAGGTGGTAGACCGAATGGAGCTCCTGGCCGGCCTGATCCGGGTAGTGGACCCCCGACACCGAGGCGCACAGTTCGAACCGCAGCTCGGGGTCGTCGCGTAGCTGCTTGGCCACCTCGGCCAGCCGCTCGCGGCGGACGAAGAAGGTCAGCTCCCCGCGGTCGAGGACGACCCGGACGATCGCGTCCGGCACCAGGGTGGACAGTCGGGCGTGGGCGCCGTCGTACCAGGATCCGTAGGGCGGCTCGGCGCCGCGGGGCTGCTCGATCGGGCGAACGATCCGGCCATAACCGGACGTGTCACCCGAGCCGTCCGACCACATGCCGCTGCGGGTGGGCACCGGAACCTCGGCGGCCGCGGTGTCGACTGCGGTATCCCGCGCGACCAGGTCTTCGGTCGGCTGCGCGTCCTCGCGCTCCAAGCCCGCCTTGGGTGCCGAATCGGCACCCACGACCTGGTCGCTGACGGTCTTCTCCTCGCCGGGGAGCTTGTCGCTCATCGCATCAGCCCCCGCATCTCATGGGTGGCGGGAGCGACCAGCGCGGCAGCCTCGGCGGCCTCGTGGGCGTCGATCTCGTTTTGGGCCATCGGCCGCTTCATCACGATGTCCTTGCGGAGCTTGGTCATCGCGTCGATCAGCATGTCGGGACGCGGCGGGCAGCCGGGGACGTACATGTCGACCGGGACGAGATGGTCACCGCCCTGAACGATCGCGTAGTTGTTGAACATGCCGCCCGAGGACGCGCAGACACCCATCGCCATCACCCACTTCGGGTTGGGCATCTGGTCGTAGACCTGGCGCAGCACCGGCGCCATCTTCTGGCTGATCCGGCCCGAAATGATCATCAGGTCGGCCTGACGCGGCGAGGCCCGGAACACCTCCTGGCCCCAGCGGCCGGCGTCGAAGCGCGGCGCCCCGTAGGTCATCATCTCGATCGCACAGCAGGCCAGTCCGAAGGTTGCCGGCCAGAACGAGGCCTGGCGCATCCAGCCGAATAGGCCCTCCAGCGTGGTCAGCACGACGCCCTGGGGGATCTTGTCTTCCAAACCCATCAGATGACTCCTTTCACTCCCAGTTCAGGCCGCCGCGACGCAGCACGTAGACGAAGGCAATAACCACCGTGGCGATGAACAGCACCATCTCGATCAGGGCGAACACGCCCAGTTGATCGAAGGCGACCGCCCACGGGTAGAGGAACACGATCTCGATGTCGAAGATGATGAACATCATCGCGGTGATGTAGTACTTCACCGGGAAGCGACCCCCGCCGATCGGCTGCGGGGTGGGGTCGATGCCGCACTCGTAGACGTCGTACTTGGCGCGGTTGTAGCGAGCCGGACCGACCAGCACGCTCAGCACGACCGACACCGCGAGGAACCCCGCGGCGATCGCCATCACGCCGAGGATCGGGATGTATGGGCTCATCGCTGTCCCTTCTTCCTCTTTCCGGTCATGCC
The DNA here is from genome assembly GCA_964453585.1 of uncultured Micropruina sp. Lineage (GTDB taxonomy): Bacteria > Actinomycetota > Actinomycetes > Propionibacteriales > Propionibacteriaceae > Micropruina. The sequence continues at coordinate 4,424 of CAYVOW010000077.1, read as the reverse complement.
GACGGGACCACCTTGCTCACCGAGGTGATCACCTTGTCCATCCAATCACCATCTTTGGTGTCGTACAGATGGGCGAGCAACTTCATCGTGAATCGCATCAGCGTCTTGCGAGGCAGACCGTACCTGGTACAGACGTGCATCACCTGCGGGTGGGCGATCAGGGAGACGAACACCTGGCCGAGCCGGAAGTACCCACCCCATTCGGACTTGAGTCGGGTCACGTAGCCGTTCAGCGCCTTCTCGGCGGCCGCCGTCCCGGCACCTTCCAGCCGCGCCTGGGCGATCGCGTCCGCGGCGAACTCGCCGGCTTCCATCGCGTAGGCGATGCCCTCACCGTTGAACGGGCTGACCATGCCGCCAGCGTCGCCGACCAGGAGCAGGCCGCGGGTGTAGGCCGGCTGGCGGTTGAAACTCATCGGTAGCGCGGCCGAGCCGATTCCGCCGAGCTGGTTCTCGGGGGTGAAGCCCCACTCCGGCGGAGTGTTCGCCAGCCATCGTCCGAACATGTCGCGGTAGTTGAGCTTCTGGCTCTTCGCGGTCGGGGCCACCGTGCCCAGGCCGACGTTGCAGGTGCCGTCGCCCATGCCGAAGATCCAGCCGTAGCCGGGCAGCAGGTTCGACTCCCCCGGCTTGCCGTCCCACAGCTCCAGCCAGCTCTCCATGTAGTCGTCGTCGGAGCGCGGCGAGGTGAAGTAGGTCCGGACGGCAACCCCCATCGGACGGTCGTCACGCTTGATCAGGCCCATCGACTTGGCCAGGGGCGAGGAGTTGCCGTCGGCGGCCAGGACGAAAGGCGCGCGGAACTGCCGTCCGTCCTTGCTGCGGACGCCGACGATCCGGTCGCTGCGCCCGTCCAGGATCGGGGCGGCGACGTTGGTGTTCTGGTACAGCGCGGCGCCCTTGGCGACCGCCCGGTCGGCCAACAGCGAGTCGAAGTCGGCCCGCTTGCGAACCAGGCCGAAGGACGGGAACTCGGCCAGCGTCGGCCAGGGCAGCTCGAACGGCTCGGCCCGTCCCCCGTAGACCCGTAGGCCCTTGTTGCGCAGCCAGCCGGCGTCCTCGGAGACGTCGATGCCGAGTTTGATCAACTGCTTCACCGCGCGCGGGGTCAGACCGTCGCCGCAGACTTTGTCGCGAGGGAAGCTGGACTTCTCCAGGAGGGCGACGGTCAACCCGCGATCGGCCAGGTGGGCGGCCGCGCTGGCCCCACCCGGGCCGGCGCCGACGACGATCGCGTCGGCCTCGACCACGGTGTCTGTGTCGGTGGACGACGCGTGCGACACGCTCACTCCTGACAACGTTGCTGCTCCCCCGCAAGGGCGGCGGACTGCCGTCAGTCTAGGCATCTTTCCCGACCCTGTTGGACACGCCCCGTCCCGGCGGCGCTGGCTGGCGGTGTGGTGTCGGGGTGTCGCTCGCAGCGGACTATCCTGCCCTGCGTGACCACCGACCGGGCCGTGCGGGCGCTGCGCGCGCGAACCGTCGAGATTCCCGATCCCGGGCCGCTGGAACGCTTCCTCGGCGGTGACGAAGCGGTGGCCTGGATCCGCCGCGGCGAGGGCATGATCGGCCTCGGCGTGGCCGCGCAGGCGCAGCCCAACGATCCAGCCGAGGCGGACCTGCGCTGGCGGGAGTACCTGACCAGGATCGATCACGAGACCGAGCTGCCGGCAGTGACCGGAACGGGTCCGATCGCGTTCGGCTCGTTCGCCTTCGACCCCTCGCACACCGCCGCGGCTTCCCATTTCGTCGTCCCCGAGTTGGTCGTCGGCCGGCGCCAGGGGGTCTCCTGGATCACCACCATCGGCGATCGCGAACCGGCGCTGCCGCCGGCCCGCGTTCCGCCTCGGCGGACCCGCGGGGCGACGCTCGACTCCGACCCCGACGAGGAGCGGACCTGGATGGCCACGGTGTCCCAGGCGGTCGAGCGGATTGAGTCCGACGGGCTGTCGAAGGTGGTGTTGGCTCGGGCGGTGGACGCCTGGTCGGATCAGCCGGTCGATCCGGGGGCCCTGGTCTCGTGGTTGGTTGAGCAGTATCCGGGCTGCTGGACCTACTCCCTGGCCGGGTTGGTCGGCGCCTCCCCCGAGATGCTGGTCCGACGTGAACGGGGGCTGGCCACGTCCCGGGTGCTGGCCGGGACGATCCAGCGGTCCGGCTCGGAGGAGACCGACCTGAAACTGGCCGCCGCCTTGTCCCGCTCCTCGAAGAACCTGGTCGAACACGAGCTGGCGGTGGCGTCGGTCGCCCTGGCGCTGGCGCCGTTCTGCTCGGCGATGCACGTGCCCGAGTCGCCCTATGTGCTGGAGTTGCCCAACGTGCTGCACCTGGCGACCGACGTCACCGGGGTGGCCAGCGACGACAGCAGCGCGTTGGCGATGGTGGCTCGCTTGCACCCCTCCGCCGCGGTCTGCGGTACCCCGACCGAGCTGGCCCGATCCACCATCGCCGAGCTGGAGGGGATCGATCGGGGCCGCTACTCCGGTCCGGTCGGTTGGATCGACTCGGCCGGCGACGGCGAATGGGCGATCGCCCTGCGCTGCGGTTGCATCGACGACGAGGAGCCGCGCCGGATTCGGTTGTTCGCCGGCTGCGGGATCGTCGCCGGCTCTGATCCGGTCGCCGAACTGGCCGAGACCAAGGCGAAACTGCGCCCGATGCTGGACGCCTTGGGGGTGTCTGGGCGCGGGTCGTTGGGGATGACCGCCGAGCTGTAACTCGTGGCGGCGGGTAGCTGACCGACCTCGGCCAGTTGCGTGTCCGCGCCGAAGCCGACGCGTGTCGCGATCAGCGGGAGGGCGGTCGGGGCACCCGGATCTTGCTCGCTCCCGGGGACTTCCGCGACTCGACTTCGGCCCTGGCCTGCTCCCGTTCCTCGTCCAGGGCGCGCTTCTGGGCGTTCATTTCGTCCATGTTGAAGGTGCCGCGCAGGAAGATGAAGGCCACGCCGGCCAGCGAGAACGACCACATCGGCGAGGCGCCGAGGGTGATCGGGGCGGTCACCAGCAGCACCACGTCCAGACCGCGGAACAGGTTGAAGATCAGCGTCGGCGGCACCGCGCCGGACTCGGTGGCGACCATCGGGCTGCCGAAGTCGACCTTCTTGGCGGTCACCCACCGGACGGCGCCGAGCCAGCCGGCGATGGCTGTGGCCAGCGCGATCAGCTCGGCGTCCAGCAAGGGTCGGGTGGCGCCGGTGAGGCCCACGAACGCGGGGACGGTGAGCACGTGCCACAGCAGCGCCAGCACCCCGGGCACCGCCATTGCCGCGGTCCGGAGCTGGCTGGTTCGGAACGGGAACATCCGGGCCAACCCGCCGGTGCGGGTCAGCACCCGGAGGCTGCTCAGGAACGGCACCAGCACGATCACCAGGATCAGCCCCGAGATGAACGGGTTGAACGTGGCCAGACCCAGCGCGTCCACCGCGTAGGGGGCCAACACTGACAACACCAGCCCGATCAGCGGCTTGGGGAACCTGAGGACGCGCTGGAAGTCCCGGGCGATCAGGGCCACCAGACCCACCCCGCGGCCGGTGGTCGGGGTGACGTGGCCGCGCCGGGCGGCGTCCCGCTCGACCAGAATGTCGCGGGCAAGCCCGAAGTCGAGGGCGTACATGGCGCCGGCCATCCCGCTCACCAGGGAACCGCCGCTGACCAGCCGGGCCCGTCGAATCCCATCCAGCCGCCGCACCGCCAGCCAGAACGCGATCACCACCAGCAGTAGCCCGAGGACGGCCAGGGTCAACGCCACCAGCACCCCCGGGTCGGCGCCGAGGCTGACTGGCAGCCATTTCGCCGCCACCGCCACCACCGCCAGCAGACTGGCCAATGCCGCGGTCACGAACGCTCCTTGGAGCACCTGGACCAGGCGGGTCTTCTCGATCCCCTGCTGGGCCGCGGCGAAGGCGACCAGGCCGGCACAGCCCAGTCCCCCGGCCAACGCCCACAACCCGATCGCCGGCACCGATGATCCAGACAGCGCCGACGGCAACCCGGTCAGCACGGCTCCGACCACCAGGGCTGCGGCCACGGCCAGGATCAGCCGTCCCCGAAGCAGCCGCCGCCGGGAGATCGGGGCGTCCATCAACCAGAACCCTTCGGCCGCCGAAGCCAGCACCGGTCCGAACAGCCGGCTGAGCGCCAGCGCCACCGTGTAGGCCGCGGCCGTGGCCGCCCAGGGCACCAGGGTGCGGGCCGCGGCGCAGGAGTCCGTACCGCAATTGTTGGCGCTGGCCTGGGCGTGCACCACCAGGTTGGCGACCATGAAACCGACCATCACGATCGAGAAGATGGCGACGTAGGCGTCCTGGAACGCGTCGCCGATGCTGCGGGTGGCCCGACCGTGCCGCCAGTCCTTCATCAGCTCATGCAGCTCGCGCTCGTCAACCTCGGCGTTCGGATCGGCCACCACCTGATGAAAGTCGC
>CAYVOW010000076.1:0-9613 GCA_964453585.1 uncultured Micropruina sp. | reverse complement strand
GGATCACCTGCACGGTGTCGCCAAGGAAGTCGCCGCGGCGCTCCTTGGCGATCACCGTGGAGTACACCTTGCCGGTGGTGACGTTGGCCTCACCGGACAGGTTCACGTTGAGGAAGCGCTCGTAGTGGCCGATGTCCAGGTCGGTTTCGGCACCGTCCTCGGTGACGAAAACCTCACCGTGCTGGAACGGGTTCATCGTCCCCGGATCGACGTTGAGATAGGGGTCCAGCTTCTGCATGGTCACCCTGAGCCCGCGGGCCACCAGCAGGCTGCCCAGGCTGGACGCCGTGAGCCCCTTACCCAGGGACGACGCAACGCCGCCCGTAACGAAAATGTGCTTGGTTCGAGTCCCGTTCCCCACGGGATTCCAGCCTATATCGGATCGGGCGGTGACGGCGCAGCGCCCACGCCCAGTCAGCGCAGGATCGAGGTGTTGATCTCGGCCACCCGGTGGAAGGTGATCCCCTCGGCCTGCTCGTCCACCAGTTCGTGGTCGCCGGCCGGGTCCAGTTGAACCAGCGGCACTTCACCGACCGAGCGCAGGAACAGCCTGGCCGACAGGCCGATGGTGGGCCGCGGATAGGGCAGGTCGGTGGCCAGTCGTCCGGCCAGCGGGGTTGTCAGTGCCCGGTCCGGCGCGTCCCAGTAGTCGATCACCACGCCCATCTCGGTGGAGCCGATCTCCACCCAGACCGACCAGATGAACGGCGTCAGTTGCGGATCGTCGACTCGCAACTCCAGATGTCCGCGGACGAAGTGACGCGGCCGGCCGTCCGCCGAGAGGCTGCACAACTCCGGGCCGATCAAACCGGCTGCCCGCTGCTCGACACTGGCCAAGCGCCAGGCGTCGGGGACATGGGGGCCAAAGATCGTGGCCAGGCCCGAGTGTCGGACGCCGCAGGTCGGGCACTGCCAGTGCTCGCTGCTCCGTCCGGACATGGCTCCATCCTGCTCCGCAGGAGTGACGGCGCGTGGCGGAATCGCCAACTTGGCCCCCGCGGGGTGGGATCAGCGGCGCCGTCCCTCGGCCAGGAGTTCGTCCGCGTGCGCCAGCGCCGACTCGGTCGATTCCAGCCCGCCCATCATCCGAGCCAACTCGGCGGCCCGCTGGGCACCGCTCACCTCGACCAGCCCCGAGGTGGTCACCTGGCCGTCGTCGGCCTTGGTGACCACGAACTGCCGATCCGCGAAGGCGGCCACCTGGGCCAGGTGGGTGACCACGATCACCTGGACGTGCTCAGCCAGCCGGGCCAGCCGACGACCCACCTCGACCGCCACCGCCCCGCCGACGCCGGCGTCCACCTCGTCGAAGACGAAGGTGTGCCCGGCGGAGTCGCGAGCGAGCACCACCTCGAGGGCCAACCGGACCCGAGAGAGCTCACCCCCCGAAGCCACCTTGCCCAGCGGGCCCGGTTCGGCGCCGGGATGGGCGGAGAACAGCAGTTGGACCGCGTCGGCCCCGTTCGGGCCGAGCTCGGTCGGCGTCAGTTGAAAGATCAGCCGGGCCTTCGGCAGAGCCAACGCTCTCAGCTCGTCGTGCACCAGCATTTCGAGTTGATCGGCGGCGGATCGCCGTCCCGCGCTGATCCGGGCGGCTCGCGCCGTCAGGTCGGCGGTCAGCTCGGCGAGGGTCCGCTGCAGCTCTTCGATCCGGTCGTCGTCGCGGCTGAGCTCAGCCGCGCGTTCGCGGGACGAGGCAGCCCAAACCAACACCTCATCGGCGCTGTTGCCATACTTGCGGGTCAGCCGCTGCAGCGCCGCCCGCCGTTCGGCCACCCACTCGATTCGCCCTGGGTCGTCGTCCAGGCCCGACAGGCGGCGGGCCAGTTCGGCGGCCAGGTCGTCAGTCAGCGCCCTGGCCTGGGACAGCTGGTCGGCAAGTGCTGCCAGGTCGGCGCCGAACCCGGAGACCGAGGCCAGCGGGCGTTGGGCAGCCGCCAGCAGTCCGGCCGCCGACGGCGTGGACGGGTCGTCGTCGCCGGACAGTGCCGCTAGCGCCGCAATCAGGCCCAGCCGGACGTCATCGCCGGACTGCAGCCGCCTCGCCTCGTCGGCCAGGGCGACATCCTCCCCCGGCTCCGGAGCCACCGCCTCGATCTCAGCGATCCCGAAGCTGAGTAGATCGAGCTCGCGAGCCCGCTCCTGCGCCCGGGTGGTCAAGGTCTCCAGTTCGCTCGTCAACGTCCGGCGGCGGGCGTAGCCGGCTCGGTACTCGCCGACCAGTTCGACCAGGGACGAGCCGCCGAAGCGGTCCACCACGGCACGCTGGCGGTCGGCCGAGGCCAGCCGAACCTGTTCGGACTGCCCGTGGATCGTCGCCCAACTCTCGACCAGACCGGACGCCGTGTTCAATGGCACCGCGGCGCCGCCGACGAAGGACCGGGATCGCCCGGCACTCACCTGGCGGGCCACGATCACCTCGTCGCCGTCCACCGTTCCCCCGAGCTCGGCAATCCGGTCGGCGTCGCCGGGGTTGATCGTCCAATGCCCCTCGATCGCCGCGCGAGTGGCGCCCTCGCGGACCAGCCGCGGATCGGCGCGCTCACCCAGCAGCAGGGAGAGCCCGCTGACCACCATCGTCTTGCCGGCTCCGGTCTCGCCGGTGACGGCGGTGAACCCCGGGTCGGGCTCCAGCAGGCACTCCGCAATGACACCGAGGTTGCGGATGCGCAGTTCGGTCAGCATCGGTCACTCGGCGGCGCGGCGCTCGGCCAAGCCTCGCCAACCGTCGACCGGGAGCCCGAACTTGCGGACGAGTCGCTCGACGAACGGACGCTGGTCGATCCGGGCCAGCCGCAGGCGGTGTCGTCCGGCGGTCGCTTCGATCACCATTGAGGCGCTGACGTCGAAGGTGCGCCGACCGTCGCACCAGACGACGGCCCGATTCTCGATCGAGGACAAGATCTCGATCGAGATGGTGGAGTCGGGGCTGATCACCAGCGGACGGTTGAACAGCGCGTGAGCGCTGAGCGGCACCAGGAGCAGGGCCGACAGGTCGGGCCACAACACCGGCCCGTTGGCGGAGAACGCATAAGCGGTCGATCCGGTCGGCGTCGACACCAGGACGCCGTCGGTCCCCCAGCGCGACAGCGCCTGGCCGTCGACGCGGACGAACACCTCGATCATCCGCTCCCGGGCCATCTTCTCGATCGACACCTCGTTGATCGCGAACGAACGCCACAGCTCCTCGCCGCTACCGGAGCGGACCACCGTCTCGATCGTCATCCGCTCCTCAACGGTGTAGCGGCGGTTGACCACGTGATCGACCAGGCTGTCCGCCTCGTGCGACTCCAGCTCGGCGAGGAAGCCGACGTGGCCGAGGTTCACCCCCAGCACCGGGATGTCGAAGCTGAGCGCCCACTCGGCTGCTCGCAGGATGTTGCCGTCGCCGCCGAAGACCACCGCGAGTTCGCTGGCCGCGCCGTCGTCGTCGGTCAGGGCGCGCAGCGAGCCCTCCGGAACGGACCCCGCCAGCAGCTCGATCTGTTCCGGCTTGGCCAGGCAGACGATCTGGTGGGCGTGCATGCCGCGGACGAACCGGGAGGCGGCCTCGTGCGCGGCCGGACGCTGCCCATGCAGGGAGACGGTCACGGTGCGGCTGCTCACGGGTTCACCCTAACCGGGTGTTGTGACAATGCGCTGGCCCGCTGCAACTTGACGAAGAACTCACGGTTGCCGCCCGGGCCAGGGAGCCGACTGGGGCCGCGCCAGGTGGTGGACCAGCCAGTTGCGGCGGCTGCGGCGCTGACCCGGTCCACGGCCCGAGCCTGCAGGGCCGGGTCGCGGACTACACCGTGTTCGTCGAGTCCCGCCCGTCCCACCTCAAACTGCGGCTTCACCATCAGCAGGGCCACACCGTCGGGGCGGAGCACGCCGAGCAGCGGCTCCAGAAGGAGCAGCAGCGAGATGAACGAGACGTCGGCGACCACCAGATCCACCGGCCGGCCGTCCAACTCCGCCAGGCCGAGGTCGCGCACGTTGAGCCGCTCGTGGAGGCTGACCCGGGGATCACTGCGCAGCGCCGCGGCGAGTTGATCGTGGCCAACATCGACGGCGTAGACCATCTCGGCGCCCCGCTCCAGCAACACCTGGGTGAAGCCTCCGGTGGACGCGCCCGCGTCCAGAACGCGACCGGCAACCGACGTGCCGCTGTCGTCCAGCGCCCCCAGCAACTTGTGCGCCGCCCGCGACACGTACGGGTCAGGGTGGTCAACCTCGAGCAGATCTTCCTGGGCCACTGGCAGGGCCGGTTTCGTGGCTGGGCGACCATTGACCCGGACGCCGCCAGACCGGATCAGTTCGGCCGCCTGACCCCGGGAACGAGCCAGTCCGCGCCGGACGAGTTCGACGTCCAGCCGCTGACTCACCGCTGAGACGGCTCGGCCGGGCGGCTGAGCACGTCCTGAAGGACGGCGTGGGCCCGCTCGATCTGCTCCGCGTGAGCGTCGACATCACCCTCGAACGACACGCCGGCCAGGGCCTGGTCGATCACCGCATTCCCGGTCACGGGCGGCTCGGTGGAGGCTGTCATGCCGTCATTCTAGGGTCCTCACCCTCGCCCAACCCGCGGGCCGCCAGCGCCTCGCCGGTGGCTTGGGCGTACCCGACGGCACGCACCACCACCGGCGTCAGCCTGGCCAACCAGTTCCGCTCCAGACCGCGGGCACGCGCGGCGTCCGCAACGTCGGCAAAGGCGCCGAGCAGGAACGGGACGCTGCGCAGCATGATGCCGACGGCCAAGCCGAACCGCTCGCCATCGACCAGCGGCAGCCGTCCGGCGGCGCGGACCAGGGCGTCGATCAGCTCGGCCGCCGGGGTGGTCAGGATCATCAACCGGGCCGCGAAGACAGCGAGCAGCACATTGGCCGGGACGACAACAGCCAGCCACGGCGCACCAATCAACATCTGAAACGCAGCCAACACGACCAGCAGGACGACCAGCATCCAGGGCACCGCGAGGCCGATCCTGACCGGCACTCCGGTGCCGACCAGAGCCACCGCGGAGGCAACCAGGAGACCGAGGCTCACCCAGGGCTGTTGCAGGATCAAAGCCGGCAGGCTCAGCGCCAATACCGCCAGGTACTTCCAGCCAACACCCAGCCGGTGCCACCACGAGTGACCCGGACGGTACAGCCCGAACAGGGAGTCGTGGTTCCTCACGTCATCAGTCCCCGATAGTGGGCGATCGCGCTGTCGGGGGGGCCGTCGGCCACCACCCGACCGCCGTCGACCACCAACACCCGGTCGGCCATCTCAGCCAACGCGAGGTCGTGGGTAGCCAGCAGCACCTGTTGCGGCAGCGCGTCCAGCACCGCCGCAACCCGATCCCGGTTTCGCAGGTCGAGCAGGGTGGTCGGCTCGTCACACACCACAATCCGCGGCTCGACTGCCAGCACGCTGGCCAGGGCGGCCAGTTGGCGTTCCCCTCCGGACAGGTCGTAGATGCTCTGATCCGCCACCTCGCCCAGTCCGAATGCGGCCAGCGCCGCCAGCGCCCGGGCCCGCCGCTCCCGGCGGTCCGGGACCCGGGTGCGCAGGCTCAGCTCGACATCGTCGGCCGGGGTGGACAAGACCAGTTGGCTCATCGGGTCGGTAAACGTGAAGGCGACCAGACGCCTGACCCTGGCGCCGTCGGTGCGGGTGTTCAGCCCTTCCACGGTCACCGTGCCAGCACTCGGCAGCACGAGGCCGTTCAGCAGCCGCAGCAGCGTGGACTTGCCCGAACCGTTGGCTCCGATCACCGCCACCCGGCGCTCGGACAGGGTGAGCGTCACCTCGTCCAGCAGCACCTTGGCACCGGCGGAGTTCCTGGCAGGAACCCGGACGCTGACCCCGGCGAGGCTGATCACCTCAGGCGGTGGACGGAACGCGTCCGAACGTCAGCGCCGGGAACGCCTTGTGGACGGCGCCGGCGATGGCCGCGGCGATCACGTTCTTGACCACGTCACCGGGCCAGAACGGAAGATCGATGGCCAGAGCCTTGGCCACGTCGACGTGCAGCACCGCCATCAGCCCGGCGATGCCGGCCGGATGGATGATCAGGATGGAGGCACCCAGGCCCGAAGCGAACAGCAGCGGGTAGAACCAGCGGCTCTGCTGACGGTGGCGAGTCAAGACCCCGGCCAGCAGCCCGGCCACCGCGGCCGCCACCGGGAAACTGAGCAGATAGCCGATGCTGGGCTTGGCCAGCACGCCCAGCCCCGCCGCGCCGCCGGCGAAGACCGGCAGTCCGGCGAACCCGACCACCAGATAGAGGGCGGTGGCTGCAAACCCGCGCAGCGGCCCGAGGATCAGGCCGGCCAGCGCGACGCCAAGCGTCTGCAGGGTGATCGGCACCGGACCGATCGGAACGCCGGGAACCAGCGACAGGGCGGCGATCAGGGCCGCGAAGACGGCCACCAGCGCCAGATCGGTGGCGCCGAACGCCGGTCGTGTGGTCTTGGTCACGAAACCTCCTGCGAGTCGACGGTCAGCCTAGGAGAAGCCGCGCTGGCCCCATGGGGCCATCTCAGCGAAGCAGGTCGAGTTGCGCGAGGGCGTCATCGGTGCTTGCCCCGGGGTGGCCCCAGGAGAGGTTCGCCAACGCCCACAGCGCGTCCAACTGGGCAGCGACCGTCTCCCCGACCCCACTCAACCGGATCGTCCGGTCGCCAAGACTGGCCACCGCCTCACCGCAGCGGCACTCGTCGCCAGTCAGGCGAGCCTCCTGGGGGGGATCCAGCAGCGCCCGAAGGTCGGCCCCGAGGTGCGTTGGCCGGGCGTGCTCCCCCGCGGCGAGCAGGTCGGCCTTGCCGTGGACGCCGCTGAACACCAACATCGACGCCATTCCGGCGTTGTTGGCCCCCTCAATGTCGGTATCCAGGCGGTCGCCGATGAAGATCGGACGCTTCGCGCCGGTCTTGGCCAGCGCAAAGTCCAGCATCGGCCGGTAGGGCTTGCCGAAGATCGTCGGCCTGATCGGCACCGTGTTCCCGACCACGTTCAGCGCCGCGCCCAGGCCGGGCAGGATGCCCCGTTCTCGCGGGATCGTGGCGTCGGCGTTGGTGGCGAACCACTCGGCCCCGCCCTGCACCGCCAGCGCCGCTTCGCCCAGGCGGGGCCAACTCATCTCCGGGTCGTAGCCCTGAATGACGGCGTCGGGGTCGTCGTCGGCGCTGGCCACGACGACGAAACCCATCGAGCGCATCAGGTTCGCCAAGTTCTCAGTGCCCGCCACCAGGATCCTCGATCCGGCCGGCAGCCGGCGGCTCAGGATATCGGCAGCCACCTGGGCGCTGGTGACGAGGTCGTCCGGATCGGCGGCGAAGCCCAGTTCGCGAAGATGGTGCGCAACCTGCTCGGCGCTGCGGGCGGCGTTGTTGGTGACGAAGATCACCCGCTTGCCGAGCGCGTGCAGGGCGTCCACCCCGTCCACTGCCCCGGGCACCCCGGTGGGGCCGAGGTAGATGACACCGTCCAGATCGAAGAAGGCGACGTCGTAGGCGTCGATCACCCGTGGCTGATCAGGCATCGCTGTCCTGGGTGGCAGCTTCGGCATCGTCGTCAGCGTCGGGGGCATCCTCGACGTCCTCGGACTCGTCGAAGTCGATGGTTACTCCCTGGAGTTCGGCCAAGGCGTCGACGGCTCCGGTTTCGTTGTCAGGGTCGAGGCGGACCGCAGCGGCGAACCACTGTTCGGCGGCGGACTGTTCTCCGGACTGGGCCAGCAGGGCCGCGTAGTAGTAGCGCAGCCGGGCCCGCGAGGTCTTGGGGCCTCGGGCGCCGATCAGCGTGATCTCCTGGCGGAGCAGGCGGATCGCCTCGTCCGACTGGCTGAGGGCGTCGCGGGCCCCAGCCTCGATCAGCTTGAGCTCGACCCGGGCGGCGATCGGGGGGTTGGCGGCCAGCCCCTCCTGGACGAGCTTGAGCGCCGCCTGCGGTCGGCCGAGACCACGTTCGCAATCGGCCATCACCGCGATGAACTCCTGGGTGCCGGTCATCCGACGCAGCGCGCGGAACTCGTTCAGCGCGGCCGCGTACTCACCCGCCGCGTAGGCCGTGGTCGCCGCCGCCTCCCGGGTCACCGGCAGTCGAGCGGCTCGCCTCCGCGCCGCCTCGGCGTGCGCGTAGGCGAGCGCCGGGTCGGCCTCGATCAGGTCGCCGGCGGCGGCCAGGTGAGCGCCGACGATGTCTGCCAGTTCAGGGGTCAGGCCGCGCAGTTCAGCCTTCACCCCGCGCGAGAGACGCGACAGGTCTGCGTCCCGCGGCGTCTCCGGCTCGTCGGGACGAGGCGCCAGGCCCGGCGGAATCTCACGGGGCTCCCGCGGCTCCCAGGCGTCGCGTGCCGATCGCGGGTCGGCGTCCCGGCGCGGCGGAGCGTCGCGCCACGGTCGCTGACCACCGTTGGGTCGATCGTCAGGCCGGCGGACGGAGCCGTAGCCCGACCGGGAGCCGCTGGGACGGGAGTCGCGGTCGCGCTGCTCGGGTCGGTCCCGCTGGTCGGGTCGGTCGCGCCAGGGACGCTCCGGACGCCCCTCACCGCCACGCTCGGGACGGGGACCAGAACGTGCCGGCCGATCCCGCCACTCTCCCCGAGCCTGACCGGAACCGCCGGCGCCGGGACGTGAATCGCCGTCACGCTGGTCGGGTCGGTCCCGCCAGGGACGCTCCGGACGGCCCTCACCGCCCCGCTCGGGACGGGGACCAGAACGTGGAGCGCGTCCACGTGTTCCACCGTCGCGGTCGGAGTCGCGGAAGGGACGACGCGAGCCTGAGTCGCCGTCCGGACGCTCGCTCCGCCGCGGGGGGAAGTTCCCGCCAGGGCGTGACGATGCCGGACGATCGCCTGCGGAAGCAGTGCGGCGGGGCCGGTCACCGAAACCGGGCCCCCGACGGTCGCTGCCGGGGCGAGCGTCACGGTCTTCGCGGGCCTTCCAGCCTTGCTTGCGCTCGACGCCGCCGGCACCTTCACTCCGGCCCCCGGCACCGCCGCCACCGCGTCGAGGACCCTCCGGCCCGCTGGCATCGTCCCGGCGCGGTGCGGCGTCGCGTCCGCCGCGCGACCGGCCGGCGTCCCGGGCGGAACGGTCGCTCTCTGGTCGGGGACCACGACTGGAGAACGACCCGCGTCCGCCGCGATCCGGGACCGAACCTCCACCTTGGCGATCGTTACGAGCCGGTCGCGCGCCAGACTCACCATCACGCCGCGCGCGCCAGCCCCCATCGCCTGATCTCGAGCCAGCACCTGGGCGACCCGATGCGTTGCCTCGATTCGACGCAGACGGGCGCCGAGCTGGTCGGCCGGGACGGTTCTCTTCAGTCACCGACCCATCTTCCTCTGAGCGTTCCGGGAACGCAAAACACCCCCGTAGCGATCATTGCTGATCACCACGGGGGTGTTTGAATGTCCGGCGACGTCCTACTCTCCCACAGGTTCCCACCTGCAGTACCATCGGCGCTGAGCGGCTTAGCTTCCGGGTTCGGAATGGAGCCGGGCGTTTCCCGCTCGCCATGATCACCGTAACTCTATGGAGTTGTTCGGTCCGCGGAACTCCGATCCTCAGATCAGATCCGCGGATTCCCGACCGTTACTCGAGAACCGCACAGTGGACGCGTAGCACCTTTGTAGGAAACA
>CAYVOW010000075.1:0-10556 GCA_964453585.1 uncultured Micropruina sp. | reverse complement strand
CGCTCGTCGATCGCGTCCTGCCAGTCCTCCCAGAGCCAGTCCCTGTCCAGGCCGGAGTCCAGGTGGTCCCAGGGCAGGACCTCGGCGTAGTCCCGCTCCCGGGTGGTGTACCAGGCCAGGTCGACCTCAGAGCCGGCGAATACCCGCTCGCAGGCGGCCACCCAGCGGTCGTAGGAGAAGTGCTCCGACCAGCCGTCGAACTGGCCGCCGTCGCGATAGACCGCCTCGATCACCGCCCCCACTCGCCGGTCGCCGCGGGACAGCAGGCCCTCGATCTGGCCCGGCTTACCGTCGTGGTAACGCATCCCGATCGCCCGGCCGAAGCGGCGGTCGGCGCGAATCTTGTCGCGCAGCTTCATCAGTCGGTCGTCAATCACCTCGGGGGAGGCCTGCGCGGCCCACTGGAAGGGCGTGTGCGCCTTCGGTACGAACCCGCCAATGCTCACCGTGCACCGGATATCACGCTGACCCGAAACCGCCCTCCCGGTCTCGATCACGCGGGCAGCCAGGTCGGCGATGGCCAGCACATCGGAGTCCGTCTCGGTCGGCAAGCCACACATGAAGTAGAGCTTCACCTGCCGCCAGCCGTTGCTGAACGCGGCGGCAACCGTGCTGATCAGGTCGTCCTCGCTGACCATCTTGTTGATCACCTTGCGCAACCGCTCCGACCCGCCCTCGGGGGCGAAGGTCAGCCCGGAGCGCCGGCCGTTGCGGGACAGCTCGTTGGCCAGGTCGATGTTGAAGGCGTCCACCCGGGTGGACGGCAACGACAGCGAGACGTTCGTCCCCTCGTACCGATCGGCCAGTTGCTTGGTGATCGGGGCGATCTCGGAGTGGTCGGCCGAGGAGAGGCTGAGCAGCCCGACCTCCTCCAGGCCGGTCGAGGCCAGCCCTTCGGCCACCATCGCGCCAACCGTTTCGATGTTCCGTTCCCGCACCGGACGGGTGATCATCCCGGCCTGGCAGAACCGGCAGCCCCGGGTGCAACCACGGAAGATCTCCACCGAGTAGCGCTCGTGCACAGTCTCGGCCAGCGGGACCAGCGGCTTCTTCGGGTACGGCCAGGCGTCCAGATCCATCAGGGTGTGCTTGGCCACCGAGAACGGGACGCCGGAGCGGTTGGGCACCACCCGCTGGATCCGTCCATCCGGCAGGTAGCTGACGTCGTAGAAACGCGGCACGTAGGCCACCCCGGACGCGGCCAGCCGGAACAGCAGGCCGTCGCGACCGCCGGGGCGACCCTCGGCCTTCCAGTCCCGGACCAGGTCGGAGATGCGCAGCGACGCCTCTTCGCCGTCACCGAGAACGGCGGCGTCGATGAAGTCGGCGATCGGCTCGGGATTGAACGCGGCGTGGCCCCCGGCGATCACCACCGGGTCGTCCTCGCCGCGGTCGACCGCGTGCAGTGGCAGGCCGGCCAGGTCGATGGCGGCCAACAGGTTGGTGTAGCCCAGCTCGGTCGAGAAGCTGACCCCAAACAGGTCGAAGTCGCGTACCGCCCGGTGGTGGTCGAGGGTGAACTGCGGCACCCCCGCTGCGCGCATCAGTGCGGCCAGGTCGGGCCAGACCGAGTAGGTCCGCTCGGCGAGGATCCAGTCGCGCTCGTTGAGGATCTCGTAGAGGATCGCCACACCCTGGTTGGGCTGGCCGATCTCGTAGGCGTCGGGGTACATCAGCACCCAACGGACGTCGGTGTCGGCCCACTCCTTGCGGACCGAGTTGACCTCGCCGCCGACGTACTGGATCGGCTTACTGACCCGGGCCAGCAAGGGTTCCAGCCGGGGAAACAGCGACTCGGAAACGGTCTGCGTCGTCATGATCCCGCAGAGCTTACCCGTGCGCGCTCAGGGGCTGGCGGCCAGGAACAGGTAGGCCGAGAGCAGCACCAGGTGGACGGTCGCCTGCAGCCTGGTCGCTCGTCCAGGGACGATGGTCAAGACGCTGACCAGCAGGGTCAGGCTCAGCAAGACGATGTGCAGCGGCTCCAATCCCAGATGCAGCGGGGTAGCAATGAACAGCGTCGCCAGCGCCATCACCGGGATGGTCAGCCCGATCGACGCCATCGCCGAGCCCAGCGCCAGGTTGAACGAGGTCTGGAGGCGGCCGCGGCGGGCAGCGTTGGCGGCGGCCAGGGTCTCCGGGGCCAGCACCAGCAGCGCGATCACCACGCCGACGAAGCTGTGCGGCAGCCCCAGCCCGGCGATCACACCTTCGATCGCCGGCGACTCCACCTTGGCCAAACCGACCACCACCACCAGGGAGACCAGCAGCAGGGCCAGGCTGGTCAGAGCCACCCGGGTGGACGGCGGCTCGGCGTGATCGTCCTCGTCCAGGACGTCGCCGTGCTTGTCCACGGGCAGGAAGAAGTCCCGGTGGGTCTGGGTCTGGGTGGTGACGAACGCGATATAGAGCACCAGCGAGGCCACCGCGGCGAAACCGAGCTGGGAGGCGCTGAAGGTCGGGCCGGGGTTCCGGGTGTAATTGGGCAACACCAGCGACAGGGTGGAGAGCGCGGCCACCACCGCCAGCGCCCCGCCACTGCCCTCGGGGTTGAAGTGGGCCAGCCCGCGCCGACGGGCGTTGAGCAGCACCGAGAGCCCGACGATGCCATTGCAGGTGATCATCACGGCGGCGAACACGGTGTCCCTGGCCAGCGTGGCTCCCTTGTCGCCGGCCGACAGCATCAGGGTGACGATCAAGGCGACTTCGATCACCGTCACCGCGATCGCCAGAAGCAGCGAGCCGAACGGCTCCCCCACCTTGTGCGCGACCACTTCCGCGTGGTGGACCGCGGCCAGCACGGCCGCTCCGAGCAGCAGCGCAACCACAGCTTCGGCAACCCCGGGCAGGTCACGTCCCCAGGTGAAGACCAGCACGATCAGGCCGAGCAGGGGGGCGAAAGTAGTCCACTGCAGGAACCACGGTCGGGCTGCGGTTGACGGTGCCACCACCGCGCTCCTCTCGTCGAAACGGTCAGCCGGACGATTCCCGGTCACCGCAGTTGGAGACGACCAGGTCTGCCCGGGCCGCGGGCTCGCAGCGTTCCAGGTAGAGGCGCTGACCCTCGACGTAACGGCGATTGGACGGGTGCTCTGGATCGGGCGAGGTTCCGTCCCGATGGGCCAGTCTGGGTACCGAGACGTCGAAGGGGACGTCCAGCCACACCGACAGGTCCCAGACCTTGCGGCCTCGGGCAGTCCGGAGGGTCTCGCGGTGCAAGAACATCCCGTCGATGATCACCACCACCCGCTCCGGCGCCACCTGCCAGGGCGGGTTCAGGGGGGTCTCGGTGCGGTAGTCGTAGGACGCGGTGCGGTAGCGACCGGACCCGTCGGGGCCGAGCGGCTCGAGCACGTCGGCGATGAACCGGCGGTAGTCGTAGCTGTCCTCGAAGTAGCCCTCGGGTGACGTTCGTCCGCGGGCATGACGGATCTGCTGGGGGTTGAGGAAGTTGTCGAAGGAGATCCGCAGCACCTTCGTCCCTGACTCCTGGACGAGGGTCGCCAGGTCGTCGGCGAAGGTGCTTTTGCCCGAGCCGTCGACGCCGTCAACGGCCACCAGGGTGCGACCACCGAAGGTGCGCAGCCGGGCATTCAGCCAGCGCAGCCCGTCGCGGCGACACAGCGGTTCGGCCGGCCTTTCAGACATGCGGACCTCCAGGGGGTGCGGGGGGCTGGTTGGGGGGCGACCAAGGCTGCTGGCCGTCCGGCTGCGCCGGTGGTTGCCACGACTGCTGGCTGCCCGGCGGCGCCGGTGGTTGCCATGGCTGCTCGCTGCCCGGCTGCGCCGGTGGTTGCCATGGCTGCTGGCTGCCCGGTTGCAGCGCGGGCTGAGCGAAGCCCGGCTGCCCTGACGGTTGGACGGGCGGCTGAGGCCCCCACGGCCCCGGCGAGGTGGACGCGTCCGCAGCCGGGGCAGCCTCGGTGGCGAGCTGGAGTCGATGGGCCTGCCACAGGATCAGCGCGGCGGCGGCCGTCATCAGCCCGAACTGAATCAGGATCGACGGGCCGGCCGTTCCGGAACTCCGGTCGAACAGGTTCGAGAAATCCCGGAACGGGGCAACCAGCAGCCCACTCAAGTTGTTCACCACGTGCAGCGCGACGGCCGCCTCGATTCCCCCGGTCCGCCAGACCAGGACGGTGGCGATCAGGGCGAAGAACAGGTAGAAGGCGTTCAGCCAGACGTCCTTGGCCAGGTGCAGACTCATGAAGATCGCCGCGTTGACCACCAACCCGACCGCGAGCCCCGCCATCCGGGGCAACCACCCGGCGATCGAGCGGAGCACCAGCCCGCGCAGCAGGATCTCCTCACCGGCCGCCTGCAGCGGCGTGGTCAACAGCACCACGCCGATCAGGAACCAGGTGTCCTTGGTGACCTGCAGGTTCGGCGACTCGAAGACATCGAGAGCGACCAGCACGAGGTAAAGGGGAAGGATCACCAGCGAGCAGCGCAGCAGCCATCCCCACCGGATCCGACCGACGACCGACGACAGCCAGCGCGGCCGCTGGCCGGTGCAGGCCCACTGGGTCAGGTAGGCGATCGGGATCGCGGCCGCGATCGCCAGGTTGTTGAACAGGAAGAAGTTGGGGGTGACCTTGACGTTGTCGATGTTGGTGAAGTCATCGAGGGTGGCGTTGCCGAGGCTGACGTCGATCGAGATCCCGATCAGGCCGATCACCCCGGACACCACAAACCAGCCGCCCAGCCCCATCAGCAGAGCGAGCAGCGACCGCCACCAGCGGTAGCGCGGCGCCTTCCAGAACTCGTGATACTGCCGTGGGGCGACCGGGAGCGCAGGCTCCTGCGCCGCTACTGACGGAACCCACGGGTGGGCCGACTGCGGGGCCGGGTAAGCGCTCACCCGTGCTCCGGGAACCACAGGCCGATCTCACGCTCGGCGGAGGCGACCGAGTCAGAGGCGTGGACGATGTTCTCGCGATTGGACAAGGCGTAGTCGCCGCGCACCGATCCGGGAGCGGCAGCCACTCCGTCGGTGGCCCCGTGCATCGTCCGGACGGCGTCGATGGCGCTTGGCCCGGACAGGATCAGTGCCACCAGCGGACCGGACACCACGTAATCGCGCAGCGGCGGGTACCAGGCCGCGTTGACGTGGTCGGCGTAATGCCGATCGGCCATCGCCGGGTCGATCTGGCGCAGTTCCATCGCCTCGATGGCCAGGCCCTTGCCCTCGTAGCGGCTGATCACCGCGCCCACCAGGCTGCGACGAACCGCGTCCGGCTTGATCAGGACGAGGGTTCGTTGAACTTCGTTCATGCCCAGACGATAGCGGCGGCGCCGGATTCAGTCCCGTCCGGACCGGGCGGCATCGAGACGGCGGCCCATCGCGAAGATCATCAGCCAGAGCGCGGCGAAGATCCCGCCGACCCAGAACATCATGTCGGTGGCCAGCCCGAGCGCGATGCCGGCAACCTGGGTCAGCCAACCGAGCAGCCAGCCGACCGCCCCGCGGCGCAAGGTCGCGGCCGCGATCAGGGCCAGCAGCGCCACCCCGCCGCCGGCGGCGAAGGCGGGCCCGACCGGCATCCTGGACACCTGAATCATCCCGGGGATGGCCAGCCCGAACACCACCACCTCGAAGCCCAAGTGGGCCGCCAGCACCCTGATCATCGGGTTCCCGGACGGCAGCGAGATCAGGCCCACAGGGACTCCTCAACCTTGGGCCGGACGAGCAGCGCCCGAGCCTCGCCGGCGGCGATCACCGATCCGGCGATCAGGACGCCAGCGCCCGGGCCGGCCTGGTCGGCCAGCGTGACCGCCACCTCGATCGCGTCGTCCAGCCGCGGAGCCACTCGGACCCGGTCCTCGCCGAAGATGCCGGACGCCCGCTCGCCGAGGTCGCTGGCCGGCAGCCCCCTCTTCGTCGACGCGGCCTGGCTGCAGACCACCGTGGTCATCGCCGGTTCGAAGACCTCCAGCACCCCGTCAACGTCCTTGTCGGCCATCATCGCCACGACGCCGATCAGCGGGGTGAAGTCGAACGCCTCGGTGACGGCGTCGATGGTCGCGCGGGCGCCGTGGGGGTTGTGGCAGGTGTCCAGCACCACCGTCGGTGACCGGCGGACGATCTCCAGCCGGGCCGGTGCCACCACGTTCCCCAGACCCTCGGTGATCACCTCGGCCGACAACGGCCTGCCCCCGAGGAAGGCCTCCACCGCAGCCACCGCGACGCTGGCGTTCTCGGCCATGTGCGCGCCGAACAGCGGGAGCAGCAGGTCGCCCACCGGGCCTGACGCGGTTTCCAGCCGCAGCACCTGGCCGCCGACCGCGGGGGTCCGCTCGAGCAGGCCGAACTCGATCCCTTCGCGAAAGACCTTGGCGCCCACCTCGTTGCACCGCTCCAGCAGCACCCGGGCAGCTTCCGGCTGCTGGGCGGCGAGCACCACGTGCGCGCCGGCTTTGATGATCCCCGCCTTCTCGGTGGCGATCTCGGTCAGCGTGTTGCCCAGCAGGTGGGTGTGGTCGAAGTCGATCGGACAAATCACCGCCACTTCGGCGTCCATCACGTTGGTGGCGTCGGTGACCCCGCCCAATCCCACCTCGACCACGGCGACGTCGACCGGCGCCTGGGCGAACGCCGTATAGGCCAGGGCGGTCATCACCTCGAAAAAGGTCATCTCCACCCCGCCGATCCGCTGTTCGTCCACGAGGTGGATCAGCGGGAGGGTCTCCTCGACCAGCGCGTCGAAGTCGGCCGCGGTGATCGGTTCGGCGTCGATCGAGATCCGCTCGGTGAGGTCGATCAGGTGCGGGCTGGCGTACCTTCCGGTCCGCAGTCCGAGGCTGCGCAGCAGCGATTCGATCATGATCGCGGTGCTGCCCTTGCCGTTCGTCCCCGCCACCTGAATAACCGGGTAGTTCAGCTGTGGATTGCCCAGCAGGTCGCAGAGCGCCTGGACGCGTTCGGTGCCGGGCGCGATCCGGTGCTCGGGCCAGCGGGCGGTCAGGGATGCGGCGATGTCCCGATGCTTCTGGTTCATGGTGGGGTCAGCGTATCCGCCCCCGGCGGACCGGCCCGGATACCCCGGCGGGGTAGCCCGGTTGGGCCCGTATAGAATGCGCGCATGCCTGAGTACCAACCGCCGAGCGCTGCAGCACGCCCCTGGGCGCACTGGGTGACGTTGGCTGCCCGGCTGATTCTTGGTCTGACGTTGCTCGTCGCCGGCGCGATCAAACTGCCCGCGCTGGAGAGTTCGGTGTTGGCCGTCCGCGCCTATCAACTGCTGCCCTTCGACATCACCCGGCCGGTCGGCTACGCACTGCCGATCGTCGAGGTGGCGCTCGGCCTGATGCTGATCACCGGAACCTTCACCCGCGTTGCCGCGATTCTCGGCGGGCTGCTGATGCTGGCCTTCGTGATCGGGATCGCCTCGGTCTGGGCCCGTGGGATCTCGATCGACTGCGGTTGCTTCGGCGGCGGCGGGGCGGTGGACGCAAGCCAAACGCAGTACCCCCTGGAGATCGCTCGCGACATCGGCCTGATCCTCTGTGGCGCCTGGGCGGCCTGGCGCCCGAAGGCACCCTGGGCGGTCGACGATTGGCTGTTCGGTGAAGTCGCCCCGGCCGAGTTGCCCGAGACCGTCGGGAGCGCTCGATGAGCGGATCGAGTCGACGCGAGGTCCTGCGTCGCCAGCAGGAGGCGCAAGCTCGGGCCAAGCGGTTCAACCGGATGGTGCTCACCGGCGCGATCATTGCCGGGGTCGTCATCCTGGCCGTCTTCGGGGTGATCCTGGCGAATCAATGGGGGCAGAACTCGGCGAATGCCGGCACTCCGCCACACGCCACCGCTGACCGGGATGCGATCCGGGTCAACCCGGGCAAGGCGGCGGCCGGAGCGCCGCTCGTCCAGCTGTTCGTGGACTACCAGTGCCCGATCTGCAAGGAGTTCGAGGAGAAGAGCGGCGGCGTGATCGCCGAACTCGCCCAAGCGGGAAAGATCAACTTGCAGTACCGGACGGAGACCTTCCTGGACGCCAAGCTGGGCAACGACTCCTCGGTCCGAGCCGCCCAGGCAGCCGCCTGCGCCGACACCGTCGGCGCCTACAGCAACGTCCATGAAGCGATCTTCGCCGCCCAACCGGCCACCGAGGGCGACGGCTACACCACCGAGCAGCTCCGGGTGACCATTCCGGCTGCGGCGGGGATCACCGGGGCCAACCTGACCTCCTATCAGCAGTGCGTCGACAGCTCGACCATGGCCAGCTTCGTTCGAGGCGTGGACGAGGCGGCCGCCAAGCAGAACGTCCGCAGCAGCCCGGTGCTGTGGGTCAACGGCCAGGACATTCCGTTCCAAACCTTCTTCAACGCAAGCCCGGATCAACTCCGGGTCATCCTGGAAGGGTGACATGAGCAATCAGAGCCGGCGCGAAGTACTTCGCCGACAGCAGGAAGCGCAGGCGCGCAGCAAGCGGTTGAACCGAATCGTGATGGTCGGCTCGATCATCGTTGCGACGGTCGTGGTGGTCATCTTCGGCGTGGTGCTGTTCAACTCCTGGCAGGGCTCCGGCACTGCAACGACGCGGCCACCGAATGCGACTGCTGGCGACGAGGGCATCGTGGTCAACCCCGGTAAGGCGGCTGCGGGTGCGCCCGTGGTGCAGGTCTTCCTCGACTACCAGTGCCCCTTCTGCCGCGACCTGGAGAAACTGCACGGCAAGAGCCTCACCGACATGGCCGCCAAGGGCGAGATCACCCTGGAGTACCGGACGATGAACTTCCTCGATGCCAAGCTGCTCAACGACGCCTCAACCAGGGCAGCGGTGGCCGCGGCCTGCGCCGACACGGTCGGTGCCTACTCGGCCTACCACGACCAGGTCTTCGCCAACCAGCCCGAGACGGAGGGGGTCGGCTACACCGCCGAGCAGTTGCGGGTCACCTTCCCGGCCGCGGTTGGCATCAACGGGGACAATCTGACCAAGTTCCAGCAGTGCTATGACACCCGGGCGATGGCCGGGTTCGTCCGCACCACCAACGAGTTGGCCAACAAGGCCGGTGTGACCAGCACGCCGACGCTGCGGGTCAACGGCCGGGCCATCGACATGAACGTTGCATTCAGCGCCAACGACGAGGCCTTCCGGACGCTGATCCTCGGCTGAACGGGCGGCCCCAGCGGCCCGCCACCGGAATCCGCAACCGGTCGACCCTTGGCCGATGTGACCCTGCCACAACGCCTGAAATAGGATGCCGCTCATGACTGCGCAGCCCGATTCCGCCATGCCCGACGCGACTCCGCTCGCGCCGGCGGTAGGCCGCGGGCTGCCCGAGCGTCCGGCGTTGGAAGGTCTCGAGGCCGCTTGGTCGAAGCGTTGGGCTGAGCAAGGCACCTACACCTTCGTCCGGCCCGAGCGGCGCGATCAGGTGTTCAGCATCGACACCCCGCCGCCCACGGTGTCGGGGTCGCTGCACGTCGGGCACGTGTTCTCCTATACCCACACCGACGTGATCGCCCGCTACCAGCGGATGCGCGGCAAGCACGTCTTCTACCCGATGGGCTGGGACGACAACGGCCTGCCCACCGAGCGCCGGGTGCAGAACTTCTACGGCGTGAAGTGCGACCCGTCGCTGCGCTACGACCCCGACTTCACTCTCCCGACCAACCCGGATCCCAAGCGGCAGCTGCCGATCAGCCGGCGCAACTTCATCGAGTTGTGCCACGAACTGACCGCCGTGGACGAGCAGGCCTTCGAGGCCCTGTGGCGCACCCTTGGCCTCAGCGTGGACTGGGACCATCACCTCTACGCGACCATCTCGGCGTCCACGATCACCACCTCCCAGCGCGCCTTCGTCCGCAACCACGCTCGCGGCGAGGCATACCTGTCCGAGGCGCCGACCCTGTGGGACGTGACCTTCCAGACCGCCGTGGCCCAGGCCGAATTGGAGGCGCGGGACTACCCCGGCCATTACTACCGGGTCGCCTTCCACAGCGCCCAAGGTCCGATCCACATCGAGACCACCCGCCCGGAGCTGATTCCTGCGGTGTGCGCGCTGATCGCCCACCCGGACGACGCCCGCTACCAGCACCTGTTCGGGACGACGGTGACCTCTCCGGTGTTCGGGGTGGAGATCCCGGTGCTCGCCCACCGCGCCGCTGAGCCCGACAAGGGCGCCGGCATCGCCATGTGCTGCACCTTCGGCGACCTCACCGACGTGTTGTGGTGGCGGGAGTTGCGGCTGCCGACCCGCACGGTGATCGCGCGTGACGGGCGGCTGCTCGGCGAGACCCCGGAGTGGCTGGTCAACCCCGAGCCCTACGCGGAACTGGCCGGCAAGACCCCGTTCTCGGCGCGGGAGGCGATCACGGCGCTGCTGCGCGCGTCCGGCGACCTCGAGGGTGACCCCCGGCCGACCCAGCGGATGGCCAACTTCTACGAGAAGGGCGACAAACCGCTGGAGATCGTCTCCACCCGACAGTGGTACCTGCGCAACGGGGGCCGGGACGAGGAGCTCAAGCAGGCGCTGCTGGCCCGCGGCGAGCAGTTGAACTGGGTGCCCGACCACATGCGGCACCGCTACGCCAACTGGGTGAACGGCCTGAACGG
>CAYVOW010000074.1:0-10558 GCA_964453585.1 uncultured Micropruina sp. | reverse complement strand
GGCCGGGGCGATCGACCAGTGGTGGTGGTGGGTCGCAGTGGTGCTGAGCCCGGCGGCCGCTGCCGTGGCCAGTGCGCGCTACCGGCCGGCCGGTCGCCCCGGCTGGCAGCGCTGGGGGCTGATCGGCGCCGCGGTGATCGCGATGACCGTCGGCGGTTGGTGGTTGCTCGTTGGCCCCTGAGGGGCGGCGCTTTTCCGAATCGGAGCTGTCAGAGTTCCACCCGCCTCTTGCCCGACGGGATGGTGCACCCTAGAATCGAACACAGATTCGATTAGGAGGTGGCGCCATGACGACCTTGCTGGAGCGCAGCCAAAGGATGCAGTCGGCGATCTACGTGCCGCCGGGCTGGCCGTCCCGGGTGCGGCCACCGGGGGCCCCGGACTGGGAGGCGACGGCGATCGAGTTCCTGCTCGACTGCTGCCCGTCCGACTATCGGGGCTACCAGGTGCTGCGCCGTCATCCGGTGGTGCTGGCCAGGTTCGCGGCCCAATTCGTGGAGTCCCAGTTGCGGGCCAACAAGGCCGGTCTGGGCGAGGTGCGGGTGAGCCTGGCCGACTTCGTGGCCCCGGAGGTGGTGGCTTCCGCGGTCGAGGCGTGGTCGGAGCAGGGCGCTTTTCTGGTCCGGCTGCGACGGGAGGTGGCCCTGGTCGAGGAGTCCCTGAGAGGCAAGGTTTTCATCCGGAAACTGTGAGGGCTTTGCGCCTACACTCGACCCCATGCCGGTGCTGGAACGCGTTTCGTCGCCCGCGGACCTCAAGGGGTTGAGCCGCGAAGAACTCGACCAACTGGCTGAGGAGATACGCTCCTTTCTGATCACCAACGTCAGCCGTACCGGCGGGCACCTGGGCCCGAATCTCGGCGTGGTCGAGCTCACCATTGCCCTGCATCGGGTGTTCGACTCGCCCCATGACCCGATCGTCTTCGACACCGGTCATCAGAGCTACGTGCACAAGATGCTCACCGGCCGGCAAGCGGGGTTCGCCAAGCTTCGGCAAGCCGGCGGCATCTCCGGTTACCCGAGCCGCGGGGAGTCCCCGCACGACTGGGTGGAGAACTCCCACGCCTCCACGTCGCTGTCTTGGGCCGAAGGCTTGGCCAAGGGGTTCAGGCTGCAGGGTCTCAAGCGAACCGCGGTGGCGGTGGTCGGCGACGGCGCCCTCACCGGGGGGATGGCTTGGGAGGCGCTGAACAACATCGCGGTCCAAGACGACCTGCCGTTGGTGATCGTGGTGAACGACAACGGCCGCTCCTACACCCCGACGGTGGGTGGGTTGGCTGCCCAGTTGGCGGCGTTCCGCACCGACCGGCGCTACGAGAAGACGCTCCGTCTGATCAAGCGACTGGTCAACTCCTTCCCGGTCGTCGGCCGGCTCGCCTACGGGCTGATGCACGCCTTCAAGATGGGGGTCAAGGACGCCCTGGCGCCGCAGAGCCTCTTTTCCAACCTGAGCATCAAGTACCTCGGCCCGATCGACGGGCATGACGAGGCGGCCCTGGAAACTGCCCTCCACCAGGCCAGGAACTTCGGCGGACCGATCATCGTGCACTGCCTGACCGACAAGGGACGCGGCTTCCGGGCCGCCGAGGAGAACGAACAGGACCGTTTCCACGCCGTCGGTCAGATCGACGAGGTCACCGGTGAGCCCCTGGTCGGCGCCGCCCGCACCTGGACCGACGCGTTCGCCGAGGAGCTCGTCCGGATCGGCGCGGTGGACGATCGGGTGGTGGCGATCACCGCCGCGATGCTGCACCCAACCGGGCTGGACCGGTTCGCCGGGAAGTTCCCGGAGCGGACCTTCGACGTCGGGATCGCCGAGCAGCACGCCCTCACCTCGGCGGCGGGGCTGGCCACCTCGGGCCTGCACCCGGTGGTTGCTGTCTACGCCACGTTCCTCAACCGGGCCTTCGATCAATTGCTGATGGACGTCGCCCTGCACCGGCTCGGGGTGACCGTGGTCCTCGATCGGGCCGGGATCACCGGCCCCGACGGGGCCAGCCATCACGGAATGTGGGATCTGTCCCTGTTGGGCCTGGTTCCCGGTCTGCGGCTGGCCGCCCCACGCGACGAACCCCGGCTGGGCGCTGCCCTCCGCGAGGCGGTCACGATCGACGATGCGCCGACAGTGATCCGGTTTTCCAAGGAACGAGTTCCCGACGCCATCCCCGCGATCGAGGAACGCAACGGGGTCGATGTGCTGATGCGATCGGAGCGACCGCAGGTGCTGGTGATCGGCTACGGCCAACTCGCCGGGATGGCCGTTGAAGTGGGGGAGAGGCTCAGCCAGCAAGGCATCGGGGTCACCGTGGTGGACCCGGTGTGGGCGCTGCCGATCAACCCCGAGCTGATGGCGCTCTCCATCGACCACGACCTGGTGATCACGCTGGAGGACGGTGGCGTCGCCGGCGGAGTCGGATCGCGGTTGGCCCAGGAACTGCGGGCCCGGGGCATCTCGACGCCGCTGCGCGACTTCGGGGTTCCCCAGGAGTTCCATCACCACGACTCTCGGGCAGCGATCCTGGAACGGATCGGGCTGACGGCGCAGAGGGTGGCTCGGGTGGCCACCGAGCGGGTGATTGCAACCGACCCTCAGGCCGTCTCCACCACCTGAGTCCGGCGCCGCAGCAGGGCCGACAGTCCGCAGATCAGCGCTGACACCAGCAGGGACGTGCCCAGAAACTCGTCGCCGCGCTCCCCGAACGGCGTGACGTCGGCAGACCCTCCGGTGGCCCTGGCCAGCGAAACGTAGGCGACCACGCACATGGCGAACAGCAGGTAGCCCAGGAACAGCAGGACGCGTACCGCGCGCGGAAACGCGCGACTGTCGGTGTTGGTGAAGGCGCCGTCGGTGAGGACCCGCCAGGTGAGGCCGAAGAGCAGCACGGCGACGCCGCTGAAACCCAGCAGGGCGGTCACCGGATCGGCGATCCAGTCCCGGTGGGCATACCCGGCGCTCACCATCAGCACGGTGCCGAGGCCCCAGGCGCAGGAGCCGTCGAACGTCCCGCTGGCGAACCGCCAGCCCGCCAGCAGGATCGCCAACACCGGCCCCACCAGGCACAACGGATCAGCGGTCGTCCTGCCGTCGAGGCCAGCCAGCACCACCGACAGGTCGAGCAGCGTGCCCGCTCCGAAGGCGGCCAGCCCGACACCGAGGCCTTGGCGTCCCTTTCTGATCAGCGGGATCGACGCCACGATCACGATCACGCCGAACAGGGCACGGAGCAGGTTCAGCGCCAGATTGCTCTGCACCGTGGCAGTGATCCAGCCGGTGGCGGCGGCCAGTTCCGTCCAGCCGATCGTGGTGGCGATCGCGTTCAGAGTCGCGCCGGGGACGAGGGCAAGCAGCGGCCAGCTCAGCCCGGCGCCGATCAGCACGAACGCCCCGGCCAACCCGGAGGCGATCTGGGCGGGGGTGACGGTGAGGGAGCGGCGGGCGAGCCGCAGCACCAGCCAGACCGTTGCCCAGGCCAGCGCCAGGTGCGCCATCCCCGACAGCAGTGCCGCCGGTTGCAGCCAACGCGCGTTGTCGAGGATCGCCCCCGCGAGGTCGATCGCCCGCCACAGCAGGAGTCCAGCCAGGATCATCCACCACGCGGACCGGCTGGCGCTGCGGGCCAGCGCGCTGACGGTGGTGTCGGCGGCCAGCACCGCCACCTGGCCGAGGGCGCCACCGGCGGCCAGCAGCGCCGGGATGGCGGCCAGGGTCAAGGAGCTCAGCACCGACGACAGCAGGGTGGGGGCGCTGTTGACGCCGAAGGCCTTCGAGTTCTCCATGGTCAGCCAGGGCAGGTGCGTGCCCAGCCACACAATGGACGCCACCGCTGGGAATTCCCACCAGGAGAACCGGCGGCCACGGCGCAGCAGCCACAGCGCCACCAGCAGCACCAGGCTGACCAAGCCGAGGAAGCCGAACCGGCCGACCGCGAAGGGTGCGGCGATCATCGCCATCACCGCCAGTGACGCCAGCCCCAGGTACCACGGCCCGTGCAAGCTGGCCGTCACCAGCAGGGCCAGCGACAAGAAGACCAAGAGCAGCAGAACCGAGCTGGCGGTCGCGGGCAGCACGCTGGAGGTCTCGTAGGAGTTCACCAGGACGTCGGCGCGGCGGATCGGCTCGGCGAAGACGGCCAGCGCGGCAGCGGCGGCGTACCCGACTCCGGCCAGGACCGCCAATGGCATCAGCCCTGCGGGCCACTGCCGATGATCGAGTCGTCCTTCGCGGACGGGATCGATCAGTACCTGGACGACCAGCGCCCGGAGCACCGCCAGCGCCAGCCGCAGCGGACCGCCCCTGCCCTGGACGGGCGTACTCATGGCTGCCCCACCAGACTGATCCGGAAGGACGGATCCGTGATCACCAGACGTCCGGCGGCATCGATCGCGAGCCAGACCCGACCCGGGTCGTCCGGGTAGTGGGGACGCGGCCAGCTGCCGACCGGCCGACCGTCGGCGTCAAAGGCGCCGACGCTTTGCGCGTCCACCACGAAGAGGGTGTTGCCGTCGGTGACGGCGCTGCCGGCCATCGGCCGCCGCCACGCCTCCCGGCCGGCGCTGTCGAGGGCGTAGGTCGATCCGTCGGCGACCACCACCAGCCGTCCGGCGAAGGGCAGGAGCTGGTGACGCGTCTCGCGTTCGATCCAGTCCCACAAGGGGGCTCCGGTGGCGGCGTCCCACGCGTAGATCCGGCTGGAGGTGTTGCCGCTCGCGAATACCAGGCCGCCGGCGGTTGCCAACCGGTCGATCCGGTCCGGGAGGGTGCGACTCCACAGCGGTTCACCCCGGGGATCCAGGGCGGAGAGCTCCCCCTGCGAGGTGGCGACCACAACTCGCCCGTCCGCCACCGCGGGAGCCACCGGCAGGTCGGCGTCAACCTGCCGTTCCCAGCGCAGCGTGCCCGAGCGGAGGTCGTAGGCGGCCACTCGCCCATCCATGAAGGCGGCCACCATCGTCGTCTCGTCCAGTTGGACGAGCGGTTCGCGGGTCACGTCCGGCAGGTCGGTGGTCCACAGCCATCGTCCGTCGCCGTCGTAGGCGACGAGTTGGCGGGCGGTAGTGCAGGCGACCGTCACCTGACCGAACGCGCCCAGAGAGGTCACCAGGCCACCGGGGGCTGCCCGCCAGCGGCGCTGGATCGCGTTCTGGTCCAAGGTGAACCCGACCAGATCGCCGCTGCCGCGGATCGCGACGGCACCGCCACTGCTGCCGAAGGACGGAGGACCTCCCGGAGTGATGGTCACCGGCAGAGTGGCCACGTCTGGCGTGGACAAGACCGCGCCGGTTGGTGACACCGTGGCCTGTCGGGTGGACGTGGTGACCTGGGCTCGCGGATCCGCCCAGGCCGGGTAGGCGTCGATCGCGGCGCTGGACGCCTGCGAGCCGGTTTCGGCGACGATGCCACGGCCGGGGCACCAGGTGGTCACACTGGGAAACGGGGTGGTGCCCAGGGTGAGGGTTCCGGTGACGGTGAGGCAGCCCTTCCCCTGCAGCTCCGGCTGCGCCGCGGCGGCGGCAGATGCCTCGTACCGGTAACTGCTCTGCCGCTCGAAGGTGATGTCGCGGCCGGAGTAGGCGGTGCCGGTTGAGGTCCAGGTGTCGCCGGCTCGCACCTGTGCGGGAAGCTCGATGACTCCGGGCCGGAACGCCAGGAAGCTCCGCTGATCGTCGGTGACGTGACCGAGCAGACCCGCGTCGGTGACCGAGAGGAGCACGTCACTACGGCTGACACTGCCCTCGTTGGTTTGCACGCGACTCAGTCGCACCCAGTTGGCGGCCAACTGCTCTTCGACGCTCAGCCCACTGTTGATGAAGGATTGAGGCCCGGGCATCAGGGCGCGCGCCCCGGGCAACCGGGCCACCTCGAGAACCTGGAGGTTTTGGCTGCCGGTGGCCAGCAACTCCCGATGGCCATGGGCCGGCACCATCGCCGACGCGGCGTTGACCGGCCAGGGGCTGGGGTCGCGGGTGAGCGCGAAGGTGGAGCTGCCGACCGCCGCCGCGGTCAGCACCGTGGCTAGCGCGGACGCGACCGCGACGCCGCGCTGGCGACGAGCGGACGAGGCCGTGGCCGATGGGGTGGGCACCCAAGCACCCTAGTCGGGCTGAGAGCAACCGGGATCCCGGTCCGACGTCACCTTTACATCCCCACCAGCGCGGGGACAGTCAATCGCCGCTGCCACTCCCGGGCGCCGAGTCCGGCCAGGAAGGCGTCCAGGGTTTCGGGGGTCAACGACCGGGGCGGTTCCCAAGCCAACCGGCGCTGGGCTTCAGGGGCGAGCAGGTTCTCGACCGGGAGTTCGTGCTGCTCGGCCAGGGCGATCAGGGTTTCCCGGACGAACTGCCAGCGGGCCGCGGCCTCAGGGTAGCGACCGTCCCAACTGCGCGGGTGGGGTGGACCCTCGTGCGGCAGAGTCCGGGGTGGGAGTTGGGCTCGGGTCAACTGCTGGGCCCGGTCGATCGCCGCCAGCCAGTTGGCCTGGTATCGGGCGGCGTGCCGCCACGCGAACTCGGCCACCGACTGCACGTCGTCTCGGCCCAAGGTGCGCACGCCGGGCTGCTCCACCCGGGACGCCAGGGTGACCAGCGCGCGGTCAGGGACGATGCGGCCCGGCGCCCGGTCGGCTTGGGCGGCCAGCCGGTCGCGTTCCTGCCAGAGCTCCCGCACCACGGCCAGACCGCGCGGCGTGCGGATCGCGTGCAGGCCCGACGTGCGCCGCCAAGGGTCGGGCCGCGCTGCGGCCGGGGTGCCCGCGGTCTGCACCAGGTGGGCGAACTCCTGGGCCGCCCACTCGGCCTTCCCCGCTTCTTCCAGGCGAGCCTCGACCCAGGTGCGCAACTCGACCAGCAGTTCCACGTCCAGAGCGGCGTAGACCAACCAGTCGTGGGGGAGGGGTCGTCTGGACCAGTCGGCGGCGGAGTGCTCCTTGCGCAGCGAGACGCCGAACGCTTCGGCCAACAACGTTGCCAGAGCCACCCGCGGCAGGCCCAGCAGCCGCGCGCCGAGTTCGGTGTCGAACAACTGCCGCGGGCGCAGGCCGCGTTCGGTCAGGCTGGGCAGGTCCTGGGAGGCGGCGTGCAGAATCCACTCAGGCTCGACCAGTACGGACGCCAGGCCGGCCAGCTCGGCGTCGTCGAAGGCGGTCGGATCGATCAGGTGAGTGCCGGACGCCTGCCGACGCACCTGAATCAGGTACGCCCGGGGCAGGTAGCGGAAACCGTGGGCCCGTTCGGTGTCGATCGCCACCGGCCCCGTTCCCCGCTGCAGGGACGCCTCGGCTGCTCGCAGGGAACGGAGATCGGCGACCACCTCGGGCAGCGGCTCGGCGGGCTGATCGAGAGGGACCAGTGCCGGGGCTTCCTCGGTCACCGCCGATGTCGGGTCAGCGGGATGACCCCCTCGGGGACGGGAGGCAGCCCGGCCGTGGTGCACAGCAACTCCGACCAGCTCATCAAGTGGCGGGTGACGTCCTCGCCTGAGGTGATCACCGGTGTCCAGGAGGCCCGGATCTCAATCTCCGCGCGGGGTGGCTCGTCTGACATGGACCCGAACGCCTTGGACGAGACCGCGGTCACTGTCCCGCTGGGGGCCCGGTGGGTGGCGTCGTACCGGTGCAGGGCGTCGGTCAGCCAACTCCAGCCGACATCGGTCAGACACGGATCGGCCACCATCGCCGCGTCCACGTCGGCGCGGGCGTAGGTGACGCAACGGAACTCACCGTCCCAGGACGGGTTGCCGGCGGGATCGTGCAGCAGCACCAGTCGACCGCTACCCAGTTCGGACCCGGCGTTGACCACCTCGGCCCCGATCGCCACGGCGAAGGGGGCGATCCGCTGGGGGGCGGGGATCTCCTCAATCACCAGTTCGGGGCGCCAGTGCATCGCCATCAGGGCGGCCACGGTCTCGTCGAAAAGCCGCGGCTGCACTGGAAGCCTGCTCTTTGCACCACCCACGCGCTGAGCCTAACCAGCGGGCCTGTCCCCCCAGCGAGGGACGCGCCGGAGCGCTGGTCAGGACTGCTCGGTCGGCTCCAGGGTCAGGCAGACCGAGTTGATGCAGTAGCGCAGGTCGGTCGGAGTGTCGTAGCCCTCGCCTGCGAAGACGTGTCCGAGATGGGAGTCGCAGTTGGCGCAGCGCACTTCCGTCCGCACGCGAAAGAGCGACCGGTCCTCGAGCAGTCGGACGTTCTTGGCGTCGCTGGGGGAGAAGAACGACGGCCAGCCGCAGTGGGAGTGGAACTTGTGGTCGCTGCGGAAGAGCTCCACGCCGCACCCCCGGCAGCGATACACCCCCTCGGTGGTGGTGTCGGTGTACTCGCCGGTGAACGGAGCCTCGGTGCCGTTTTCTCGCAGCACCCGGTATTCCAAGGGGGTGAGCATGGCCCGCCACTGCTCCGGTGTCCGAACCATTGTGGGATCGATGTCCATGGGTCAACCTTTCGCCTCGCGGCCCAGGGTAGTCGGCACTCTTACCGGGAGATTGCGAACCTGGCAGCGGCGGGTCTCCCGGCGCGGGGGCGGTTGCGCCACACTGTGCAGATGACCAAGAAGGCTTCGTCCACCGTCACGTCGCTGAGTAGCTTGCTGCGGCTCCCCGCAGGTCCGGTTGATCTGAGCAAGCTGGACCCGGCCGGTACACCGGGGTATCCGGGCAAGGGGAAGAAGGATGCGCCCGCGCTGACCGAGGCGCTGGCCCCGGAGATCTCCGACCTGCAGGAGCGGCTCTATGCCAACGGTCGGGTTGAGCCTAAGACGGCCCGTCGGATCCTGGTCGTTCTGCAGGGCATGGACACCTCGGGCAAGGGCGGGGTGATCCGACACGCGATCGGCATGGTCGACCCGCAGGGCGTCTCGTTGAAGGCGTTCAAGGCGCCGACGGCCGAGGAGCGCAAGCACAACTATCTGTGGCGGATTCGCAAGGCCCTGCCGGACGCGGGCATGATCGGCATCTTCGATCGCTCCCATTACGAGGACGTGCTCATCGTCCGGGTCGAGAAGCTGGTCGAGGAGGCCGTCTGGCGACGCCGCTACGACGAGATCAACAAGTTTGAGGCCCAGGTCGCGGCCGGCGGGACGACCATCATCAAGTGCATGCTCCACATCTCCAACGCGGAGCAAAAGGCGCGGCTCGCCGAGCGTCTGGCCAGCCCGGAGAAGTACTGGAAGTACAACCCGCACGACGTGGATTCGCGGCTGCAATGGCCCGCCTACCAGGAGGCCTACACCGAGCTCCTGGAACGCTGCAACACCGAGGTCGCGCCCTGGTTCGTGATCCCGTCGGATCGCAAGTGGTACCGCAACTGGGCGGTTGCGCAGCTGTTGCGCGAGCACCTGGTCGGCTTGAACCTGGGTTGGCCGCCGGCCGAGTTCGACGTGGCTGTGGAGCAGGAGCGGGTCGCGAAGAGCTGACTCAGCCGACTGCGGAGAGATGCCGCTCGGGCAGGTCGCCCTCGTCCTCGTCGGCGAAACCGAAGTCGAGCAGGTCCATCGCCGCGAACGCGTAGCGGGCCAGCACCAGGTCGATCAGCTCACGGGCCGAGCCGAGCGGCTCGCTGACCGAGACGGCTCCGCAGCGATAGGCGAGGTCGGCCTGGGCGTGGAACAGATCGCTGGCGCTGAGGAAGAACGACCCGACGGCGATGTGGCGGCGTCCCTGGGAACGAAGCCCGGCGATCGCCTGCGCGACCGAAGGTCCCGAACCGTCGGCGACAGCAGTGAGGCAGGGGAGCTTGTGGTGGGTCGACCACTGGCGAGCGCGGCGGGCCAGCAGAGCAGCGCCGCGCACGTCCCCGGAGGTGGCAGACGACAGCACCAATCCGTCCAGCTCCAAGACGCGGTTGGCGCTGAGCGAGGAGCGCAGCCGCTGGTCGAGGATGGTCAGCAGGGTGACCTCGGGGCCGATCGGTCGGGACACGGTGAACCGGACGTCGGGGTGGCTGGTGCGCAGCCGAACCGCAGCCGCCTCAAGTTCGGGATGCGCCTCGATGGCGTTGGCCAACTGGAGGGGCACGAAGACCACCTCGCGGGAGCCCTGGTTGATCAGCTGGGCGACCACTTGGGGGACGCTCGGCGAGCACTCATCGAGGAAGGCGCCATGGACGGCCATCTCGGGGCGCATCGACTGCAGGCCCTTGCGGAGGGCGTGGGTGACCTGGGCGACGCGTGGATCGGAGCTTCCCCGCGCAACCATCACCAGGGCTGGTGCAGTCATGTCAGCCTTCTTTCACTGCAGTAGGTGACGGCGCCGTTGCCGAGGTGATGGTGAAAACGTTCGTCGGTGGCGGGAGTGAAAGCAAATCGAAATCTCACAATATGGCCAAACTGTCTGACATATGAGATCTGGAGCGCGTGGCACCGAAATATTGGTCCCGATAACCCCGTCCCGAGCGTCGGTTATCCCACGATCTGGTCAGGTCGGACAGCCGCCTGCCAGGCAGAAATCACGACGGCTGGCCTGCCACTGAGGACGGACCAGCCGACGACGGGTGGGCGATACTGGGTTCGAACCAGTGACCTCTTCGGTGTGAACGAAGCGCGCTACCACTGCGCCAATCGCCCGCGAG
>CAYVOW010000073.1:0-10673 GCA_964453585.1 uncultured Micropruina sp. | reverse complement strand
AGCAGCTCGACGATCTCGCGGTGCGCCGACACATAACCGCCGGACGCGCCGCCCAGCGCCTTGCCCAGGGTGCCGGTCAGGATGTCGACCCGGTCCATCACTCCGAACAGTTCCGGCGTGCCCCGGCCGCCCTCCCCGACGAAGCCGACCGCGTGGGAGTCGTCGACCAAGACCAGGGCGCCGAACTCCTCGGCCAGGTCGCAGATCCCGGGCAGCGGGGCGTAAGAGCCGTCCATCGAGAACACGCCGTCGGTGACGATCACCCGCTGCCGCGCCTCTGCAGCGGCCACGAGTTGGGCGCGCAGGTCGTCCAGATCGGCGTTGCGGTAGCGGTACCTGGCCGCCTTGCTCAGCCGAACGCCGTCGATGATCGAGGCGTGGTTCAGCTCGTCGGAGATGATCGCGTCCTCGGCTCCGAAGAGCGTTTCGAAGACCCCGCCGTTGGCGTCGAAGCAGGACGAGTAGAGGATCGTGTCGTCGGTGCCCAGGAAGTCGGAGAGCCGCCGTTCCAGCTCGGCGTGCTGGGTCTGGGTGCCGCAGATGAACCTGACCGAGGCCATCCCGAACCCCCACTCGTCCAGCGCGCCGCGGGCGGCGGCGACGACGTCGGGGTGATCGGCCAGGCCCAGGTAGTTGTTGGCGCAGAAGTTCAGCGCCGGCCCGGAGGTGGTGGCGATGCTCGCCGCCTGCGGGGTGGTCAACTGTCGCTCGGACTTGTACAGCCCCGCCGCGCGGATCTCGTCCAGGGTGGCGGTCAGCTGGTCCTTGAAGGTTCCGTACACGCGACCGAACCTAGTCCGACCGCCCCCGCGGGTCGAGCCGTCAAGTTTCCGAGCCGGCCAATCGACGGCGGCTCACAACCTTCCAGGTAACCCGCCGGCGGCCGTTGACGACCCACCCTTCGACACTACGGACGAATCGCTGCCCCACCGCCACCCAGTTGACCCCGGGTGGACGCCTTCCGGTCACTGTCTGGCCAACTGGCGGGGCTGGGATGAAGGCGACCGATCGCCTTGCGAGGAGAAACCATGACCATCACCCGACGCACCCTGATCACCGCCGGCGCCACCGCCGGCCTCGCCGCCGCCGCCGGCGCTACCCCAGCCTTCGCCGACCCGTTCGTCAACCCCCACAAGAGCGGCCTCGACTTCGGACCGCTGATCCCGCAAGGCGATCTCGCCTTGCCGCGCGGCTTCGCCTACCAGCGGGTCGGCACCATCGGCGTCGAGGACCTGCTGGACGGCCCGGGCGGCCGGGTCGTCGGCACCACCCCTGGCCTGCTGGACGGGACCGGCTGCTTCGGCGCCCCCGACGGCCACCGGCTGGTCCGCAACCATGAGTGCCGGGCCAGCGCCGCGGTGACCGTCCCGCTGGTGGCGGGCACCGTCTACGACGCCGGCGTCCCCACCGGGATGGGCGGCTGCACGGTGGTCCGCACCCGCCGCGACGGCTCGTTCGTCGAGCAGTGGGTCGGCCTGTCCGGGACGATCCGCAACTGCGCCGGCGGCGAGACCCCCTGGGGTTCCTGGCTGTCCTGCGAGGAGGACCTGACCCGGGCCGGCACGGTGGTCACCAATGCCGCCGGCCAGACCTTCACCACCCAGCAGGACCACGGCTACGTCTTCGAGGTGTTCCCCAAAGCGCCAGCCACCCAGATCCCCGAACCGATCAAGGCCTGGGGGCGGGCGGTCTGGGAGGGTGCCGCGATCGGTCCCGAGCGCACCGACGCCTACCTGACCGAGGACACCGGCGGCGGCCTGTTCTACCGCTGGACCGCTCCCGAGGGCAAGGAGATCAAGCCCGGTATCGCCCGCCGGTTCGGCGCCGACGAGGGCACGCTGCAGGCCGCCCAGTTGGTCCGCGGCGGTACCGCGCTCGTCCACTACTGGCAACTCACCGCGGCCGACCTGAACAAGCCGTACCCGGTGCGTTGGGTGGCGGGCGGCGCGGATCGCCAGGCGCAGACCACCGACCTGCGCAAGCAGTTCCCGGGGGCCACGGTCCACCCGAAGATCGAGGGCTGCTGGAGTGACGGGCAGGGCCTGTGGTTCACCGCGTCCTACAGCTACGACAGCGAGCAGACCAAGTACCCGCAGATCACCCAGAACCAGGGGATGGTCCTCTTCTACGACTTCGAGGATCAGACGCTGACGCTGAAGATCTACTACGAGCTGGGCAACCGCTTCGACGGCCCCGACAACATCACGGTCAGCCCGTTCGGGACGATCGTGATCGCCGAGGACGGCGACGACCAGAGCCACCTGATCTCCTGGACGCCCGGGCGCGGCTCCCAGGCGCTGGCGCTCAACCTGATGAACGATCTGGAGTGGGCGGGCCCGGCCTTCGACCCCCGCGGTGAGGTGCTGTACGCCAGCATTCAGGGGGTTGCCACCTACGCCATCACCGGTCCGTTCAAGCGCTACCTCGGCGGCCGCTGAACGCAGCCTCAGGCGCCGGCCTGATCACCGTGGAACATCACCCACCAACTGCCGGTGGGTGATGTTCCACGCTCAAGCAGTGACCTGGGAGCGGCCTTCAGCTCCAGTCCAGAATCACCTTGCCGCACTCCCCGGAGCGAGCGGCGGCGAAGGCCTCCTGCCACTGCTCGGCCCCGAAGCGGTGGGTGATCACCGAGCGAACGG
The DNA here is from genome assembly GCA_964453585.1 of uncultured Micropruina sp. Taxonomy (GTDB): domain Bacteria; phylum Actinomycetota; class Actinomycetes; order Propionibacteriales; family Propionibacteriaceae; genus Micropruina. The sequence goes on along the minus strand of CAYVOW010000073.1, from coordinate 8,031 downwards.
CCTCCTTCAGCGACTCCGACGAGGCGAGCATGGACGACATCAGGTACCAGGTCTCGAACATCTCCCGGCCGTAGATGCCCTTCAAGGTGATCATGTGGGTGATCACCCGACCCCAGTCGATCGGGTACTTCTCCTTCGGGATGCCCAGCATCGCGACCCGCGCGCCGTGGGTGAGGTTGGCCAGCATCTCCTCCACCGCGGCCGGCGCCCCGGACATCTCCAGCCCGATGTCGAACCCCTCGGTCAGGCCGAGCTCGCGCTGGGCCTCGGCGATCCGGGTGTGGGCTACGTTCACGGTCAGGTCGGCGCCGGCCCGCTTGGCCAGGTCGAGCCGGTAGTCGCTGACGTCGGTGACCACCACGTGTTTGGCCCCGGCGTGTTGGGCGATCGCCGCCGCCATCACCCCGATCGGGCCTGCCCCGGTGATCAGCACGTCTTCGCCGATCAGCGGCCACTGCAGGGCGGTGTGGGTGGCGTTGCCGAGCGGGTCAAAAATGGCGCCCAGGTCGGGGTCGATGTGCGGACCGTGCCGCCACACGTTCTCCACCGGCAGGACGACGTAGTCGGCGAAGGCGCCGTCGCGGTTGACCCCCAGCCCGATCGTCCGGATGCACTGATGACGGCGTCCGGCCCGGCAGTTGCGGCAGTAGCCGCAGACGATGTGGCCCTCGCCGGAAACCCGGTCGCCGACCTTCAACTCGCGGACCTCGGAGCCGAGTTCGACGATCTCGCCGTAGAACTCGTGGCCGATGGTCTGCGGTGGGTGCACTTGGCCGGCCGACCACTCGTCCCACTGCTGCAGATGCAGGTCGGTGCCACACAGCCCCGCCCTGAGCACCCGGATCTTGACCTCCCAGTCGCCACAGTCGGGTTCGGGGACGTCGATCAGTTCCAGTCCGGGACCAGCGGTGACCTTGACCAGCGCGCGCACCCTGCGACCCTAGCGCCGCCGCCCGGCGTCAGAGAACCGTAAGCAGTCCACCCTTGGCTCGGCTCCGATCGGGCGTCAGGCTGGAGCAATGAGCCGAATCACCTCAGCAGCCGCCGCCATGACGGCGGGCCTCGGGGGGGCCCTGCTGGGGGTGGGCGCCGGCCAATTGGTCGGCGGCTGGATCAACCCCGCCGCCGCGCCGCTCAACGCGGTCGCCAGCGCCGTCATCGACGCCACCCCGGCCGCGGTCAAGGATTGGGCGATCGCCACCTTCGGCACCAATGACAAGCTGGCGCTGATCGTCGGCATCCTCGTCCTCCTGGCCCTGATCGGCGCGCTGGCCGGGACGGTCAGCGGCTCCGGCGGTCCGCGCAGTGGCCGGCGTCGGATCGGTTACGGGCTGGTCGCCCTGATGACCGTGTCAGGGATCGCCGCCGCCCTGACTCGTCCGGCAGCCGGCGCCTGGGACGTGCTGCCGAGCCTCGCCGCGGGGGCCGCGTCCTGGGGTGCCCTGGCCTGGCTGTTCGCCGATCGTCCGGCCGGGGTGGCTCGGCCCGGACTGCCCCGGCGACGCCTGTTCCTGGGCGGGCTGGGGCTGGCCGCGTCCGGCGGGGTGCTCGGAGCGCTGAGCCGCGCGGCGCCGGGGGCCGAACCGGTGCCGCCCCCGTCCCTGCCCGCCCCCAGCTCCACCCCGGCCACCATCGGCGGGTCGCTGGATGTGACGGTGCCCGGGATCAGTCCGCTGCGCACGCCGATCGACGACTTCTACCGGATCGACATCGCGGTGGCGCTGCCCAGGATCCCGCCGGAGGACTGGAAGCTGACCATCGACGGCCTGGTCGAACGGCCGCTGACCCTGACCTGGGACGAACTGCTGGCGGGGCCGCTGGTGGAACGCGACATCACCCTGACCTGCGTCTCCAACGAGATCGGTGGCCCGCTGTGCGGCTCGACCCGCTGGTTGGGGCTGCCGGTCGCCGACCTGCTCGCCCGGGTAGGGCCTCTTCCGGAAGCCGACATGGTGCTGAGCTTTGCGCCGGACGGTTTCAGCGCCAGCACTCCCCTGCCGGTGATGCTCGACGGGCGGGACGCGATGATCGCGATCGCGATGGACGGGCGGCCGCTCACCCAGCTGCACGGCGCTCCCGCGCGGCTGCTCACCCCGGGGCTGTACGGCTTCGTCGGCGCCACCAAGTGGCTGCAGCGGTTGAAGGTGACCCGGTTCGACGCCGATCAGGCCTACTGGACGACCCGGGGGTGGTCCGACCACGGGCCGGTGAAGACGGCCTGCCGGATCGACACCCCGCGCGGTTCGGTGCGGGCCGGGGACGTCGCGATCGGCGGGGTGGCCTGGGCGACCCATCGCGGGGTCAGCAAGGTCGAGGTGCAAATCGATCAGGGTCCGTGGCAGGCGGCCCGGCTATCCGACGACCTCGGGCTGGACTACTGGCGGCAGTGGGTGCTGCCGTGGGCGGCCACCGCGGGCCACCACTCGATCGCCGCCCGGGCCTACGACGGCGCCGGGGTCGTCCAACCCGCGGAGGTGCGTCCGGTGGCCCCGGACGGGCCGACCGGTTATCACCGGGTCAGCGTCGAGGTGGGCTGAGCTTCGTGACCGGCCGATTCAGGGTCGCCGGTAGCGTCCCTGGAGATAGGACAGCGGCTCGCCGCCGGTGACCTCGACGTGCTCGATCTCGGCCCGGACCAGCATCAGCCGGCCGGCTGGGTCGGGCGGGATGGACAGTCGAGCCCCCAACCAGCCCGGGGAGTCGACCAAGACCGGGCCCCACTGCGACTCGTCCCAGGAGTGCAGCTTGAATGGCCCGCCGGGGGCCGGGGCCAGGCCGGCCATCGCATCCGACAGGTTGCGGTGGGCCCAGCCGAGCAGGTTGACCGCGAAGACCCCGCCGGCCAGGAGTGCGTCGTAGAAGTCGCAGTCGGGGTCGATCAGCCCCAGCACCTCGCCGGGGTCGCCGACGGCGACCAGCACCGAGGAGACCGTCCAGCCGACCGGACGCCCTTCCGCGGAGGTCGCCGTCCAGACCGTCACCGGGGCGGCCAGGCGGCCCCGGAAACGCCGCACCTGGTCACGGTTGGCCCCGGGGGTCGCGAACGGATGGGCGGAGTGAATCGTCACCTCGCCACTATGCCCTCCCGCCATCACCTGACGTCAGCCGATCGGTCGTGGCAGATTGGAGGCCATGCCAGAGCCCCTGTTCGATCCCCTCGCCTCGCTGCGCGGCGACGGGCGTCCCGAGATCGACGTGTTCGTCTGGGGGACGGTCTTCCTCGACATCATCTTCACCGGGCTGGAGGCGTCGCCCGCGCCCGGCACCGAGGTGTGGACCGACGGGATGGCGTCCTGCCCCGGCGGGATCGCCAACCTCGCCATCGCCGCCCGCCGGCTGGGCCTGCGGACGTCCCTGGCGGCGGCGTTCAGCGAGGACGACTACGGGGACTTCTGCTGGCGGACGCTGGCCGAGCAGGAGCACATCGACCTCTCCCGGTCGAAGCAGTTCCCGGACTGGCACTCCCCGGTGACGGTGTCGATGTCGGTGGCCAAGGATCGGATGATGGTCACCCACGGCCACCCCTCGCCGCTGCCCGCGTCCGTCCTGATCGGACGACCGCCCCGATCGCGCGCGGTGATGATCGACCTGGTCGACTGCGCCAAGGAGGCGTCCGCGGTGGGCGGGCACACCTGGGTCGACCTGGCCCGCGCCGACGGGGCGCTGGTGTTCGCCGACGTCGGCTGGGACGGCACCGAGGTCTGGGACCCGGCCGTCCTCGACCACCTGTCCGACTGCCACGCGTTCACCCCCAACGCCGGGGAGGCAATGGCCTACACCCGGACCGACACCCCGCAGGACGCCCTCTACGCGCTCGCCGACCGCGTCCCGCTTGCCGTGGTGACCAACGGTTCACAAGGGGCGATGGCGATCGATGCGAGCACCGGCGAGGAGGCTCAGGTGCCGGCACTGCGGGTCACGTCCCTCGATCCGACCGGCAGTGGGGACGTGTTCGGCGCCGCCATCGTGCTGGGCTCGCTGGCCGGATGGAAGTTGGCCGACCGGCTCGCCTTCGCCTCGCTGTGCTCGGCGTTGGCGCTGCAGCAGTTCGGCGGCTCGCTGGCCGCGCCGGGCTGGGGCGACATCCTGGACTGGTGGCACGCCCTGGAGTCCGGACCCAAGGACGACAGCTACCACCAATCGGTGCTGCGGCGGTACGCGTTCCTGCGCGACATCGTCCCGTTGGTGCCGCCGGAGGCGTGTCGGCGGGCCACCGCCACCATCGCCCGGCACGGGGACGTTCAGGGACTCGCCTGAGCGGTCGGGCGACCCGGACTCGACTCGGTGGACTCCCCAGGCGCGCGAAAACCTCGGTGCTGGGGGGCCGGCATGCCTTCAGAGCACGCGCGCATCCCCAGTGACCGAGGTTTTGGTGGGGCCGAGGGTCAGCCAGCGTTCTGGCTCGCCTCGGCAGGAGAGGTGGGCTCGACCACGCTGGGTGCCGACGTGGTTTCAGTAGCGGTCGGCTCGGGGGTCGGATCAGCGGTGGACGTGGCCGACGCGGTCGGGGTGGCCGTCGGCTGCTCGGTCGGCGTGGCGCTCGGGGAGGCCGTCGGTTCCACGGTGGCCGAGGGGGTCGGCTTGGGCTTGTCCTGCAACTGGCTGAGGGTGGTCCGCTGGCCGGTGGTCACCTCGGCACCAGTGACCAGGCCCATCGCGATCGCGAAGCTGGCCACTGCGGTGACCGCCGAACTGGCCACGGCGACGCCGACCGCCCACCAGCCGCGCCGGCTGGCCCGGGTGGGCAAGGGCATCGGCGCGGTCACCTGCTCGGACTCGGCGGCGATCGGGGCGCCGTCCTCGTCCACCCACAGCCGCCGGACGCTCCGGTGGGTGGCCTTGATGCTGCCGGTGTACAGGGTGGACGCGGTGGCCGCGATCAGGCTGGCCACGGCGGCACCGATCACGGTGCCGGCCACGCCGATCCGCGAACCGAGGGCGGCTGCGGTGGCAGCGGCCAGCGCTCCGCCCATGATCGACGGCAGGGAGAAGTCGAACAGCTTCTCCTTCTCGGGGGTGTTGGTGGTCTCTTCGGTTTCGATCTTCACGTCAGTTACTCGTCAGCCAGGTGCGGATAATTGTGGTTTCAACCACCATTTTAGGTGCTTGCGACAAATAATCCCAATCGCCACCGTTGCGCGTCACCAGGCATGGTTGCGCCCCCAAGGTGAGTCGCAACGTCCTCCATTGAGGCGCCCGTGGGCTGGGGGAGCTCCCGCGCCGGCCGGGGGCGTCCGAGGACGCCGGTGGCGGCCTGCCACAATGGCCCGGTGAATGAGCCTGACCAGTACGGATCCGAGCAGTCCGGGACGCGACCGCTGGGCCTGACGCCGACGCCCGCGCAGCCCTGGGGCGACCAGACCCGCCATGTCGAGGCCCGGGTCAGTTTCTACGACCGGGTTGGCGGCGAAGCCACCTTCCGGCGGCTGGTCGACCGCTTCTACGCCGGGGTGGCGGACGACGCCGCGCTGCGGGCGCTCTACCCCGAGGACGACCTGGGTCCGGCCTCGGATCGCCTGCGGCTCTTCCTGGAGCAGTACTGGGGTGGTCCCAAGACCTACTCCGATACCCGCGGTCATCCCCGGCTGCGGATGCGCCACGTCCCCTACGCGGTCACCCCGGCGCAGCGCGACCGCTGGCTGCACCACATGCTGGGCTCTCTCGACGAACTCGCCCTCCCCGCCGACGAGGACGCCGAACTCCGCGACTACCTGATCCGGGCGGCGCAGTTCATGGTCAACACCCTGGAGGAAGAGTGAACCTGCCCCCTTCGCTGACCGCGCCGCCGATCCGGCAGGAGGATCTGCTGGCGGTGGACGCCCCCGTCCAGCCGCTGGGGGCTCCCTGGCATCGCAACCCGCTGGTCCGGTTGGTGATCTTCGTGCTGCTCTGTGTCGGGGTGTCGATCCCGCTGGCGCTGCCGCTGTACTTGAACCCCGGCCTGGCCAGCAACACCACCGCCCTGTCCCTCCTGCAACTGAGCGTGGTGGCGGTCGCCTACCTGATCCTCACCCTGCTGATCGAGAAACGCCGCCCGCCCTACGAGCTGGCCCCCGGACGCTGGCGCGGGCTGCTCTGGGGTCTCGCCCTCGGCACCGCCCTGTTCCTGGTCTGCTTCGCCGTGATCACCTTGCTCGGCGGTTACCGGTTCGAGGGGGTGGACGGCGGCTACCGCTGGCTGGAGCCGATCCTGGTCCTGGGTGTCGGCGCCGGCATCTCCGAGGAGCTGATCTTCCGAGGCGTCCTGTTCCGGCTGGTCGAGGAGCTGCTCGGCACCTGGTTCGCCGCCTTCCTGTCCGCCCTGGTCTTCGGGTTCCTGCACCTCGGCAACCAGGACGCAACCGTGCTCGGCGCGACCGCCATCGCGCTGGAGGCCGGGCTGTTGTTCGCCCTGCTCTACGCGCTGACCCGCTCGCTGTGGCTGTGCATCGGGGTGCACGCCGCCTGGAACATCGTCCAGGGGCCGGTGCTGGGAGTGCCGGTGTCCGGGTCGGGGTTCAACGACGGGTGGCTCAACACCGTGGCGGTCGGCCCTGAGTGGTTGACCGGCGGCGCCTTCGGGGCCGAAGCCAGCGCGATCACCGTGACGCTCCTGGTCGGGTTCACGATGTGGCTCGGCTGGCTCCTGCAGCGCCGGGGACCGGTGGTCGAGGCGATCTGGTCGCGGCGCACCGAACTGCGCGACCGCGTCCGGACCGGTCAGGCGTAGACGCCCACCCGATTGGCGATGATCCGGGCGATCTCGCGCGCAGAATCCGGCTTGGCCACCCGTTTGGAGGCCTGGGACGCCTTCTCCCGAGCCGCCGGGTCGTTCACAAAGCGCCGGACGGCGTCCACCACCTGGCTCACCTTCGGTGCCCAGACGCCGGCCTTCTTGGCCACCACGTACTCGACGTTGCCCTCCTCCTGACCGGGCAGCCGGGCGTAAATCACCAGCGGCAGGCCTGCGATGAAGCCTTCGCTGATCGTCCCGGGACCACCCTTGGTGACCAGGATGTCCGAGGCGGCCATGAAGTCCGGCATCTCGGTGGTGAACCCGTAGAGGTGGTGCGGCATCTTCCAGCTGAGCGACTCCAGCTTCTCCCGCAGGGCCTCGTTGCGTCCGCAGATGGCGACCAGGGTGGCGTTCAGGCCGGCCTCGTTGATCCCCTTGGCCACGCGGGCCATCGGGCCCATCCCGTCGCCGCCACCGACCAGCAGGATCACCGGCAGGTCGCGGCGCCAGCCCATCTTGTCCCGGAACGCCATCGGGTCGGCCGGCGGGACGCGGAACCGCTCGGCCACCGGCAGCCCGACCACGCGGACGTTGCCCTCGGCTATCCCGTACTCAACCGCCTTCTCTCTGGCTTCCTCGGTCGGAACGACCACGATGTCGGCGCGCCGGTCGTACCAGAAGGCGTGGGTGGACACCATGTCGGTGACCACGGTGATGAACGGCGTCGGGTGCTTGCGCATCGTCCGCAAGATGCCGGTGTTCACCAGTGGGTGCACCGAGACGATGATGTCGGCCGGGTTCTCCCGGTAGAGCTTGGCGGTGTGCCGGTGGACGTAGGGGTAGAGGCTGTGGATCAGCGCCCGGGAGCGCCGCTTGCCGTCGAAGGCCTTGTAGCCCGCCGCCCAGGTTTGGGGGTACTTGGCCATCGGGATGTACATCTCCGGGGCGTAGCGCAGCGGCGCCGGCAGATACTCGCGGAAGACGTCCACCATCGAGCAGTCGAAGGTGTCCGGGAACTCCAAGTGCAGCGCCTCGATCAGGGCATTGGTGGCCGAGCGATGGCCACCGCCGGTGTCGGAGAACAGGAACAGCACCCGCTTCTTCGGGGACTCGGCTGTAGCCATCGGGAATTCCTCATTCTGGGCGTGACACAGGGGTCGCTCGCATTGGCGAGCCGTTCGCCAGTCTTCCATGAGGGGACCCCGACGTCACCCAACAGGGTGAGGCCGTGGCTGCCTCGTCCGACAAGGGCGGTCGAGGTGCGGAGGCGGGTCCCGAAGCCCCACGTCGCCCACCCAACGGGCGGGACACGCCGC
>CAYVOW010000072.1:6042-10697 GCA_964453585.1 uncultured Micropruina sp. | reverse complement strand
ACCACGCTGATCGTCGGCAAGGTGCTCGGGTTGCTCGCCGTCGGCGTCCTGCAGATGATCATTTTCGCGGTTCCCAGCCTGCTGATCTTCAGTCTGGTGACCCCGGCGGTCGACCCCCAGGCGGCCCGGGAACTCTCCGGCGTCGGGTTCATGCTGGACCCGGGCCGGATCGCGATCGGGCTGCTGCTGTTTCTCGGCGGCTTCCTGATGTTCACCGGGATGCTGGTGGCGATCGGCTCGATCATGCCCAACAGCAAGGAAGCCAGCGGCGCCTTCGGGGCGGTGGTGATGGTGATGTTCATCCCCTTCTACGCCGGCCAGTTGATCGTCGCCGACCCGCACGGCCTGGTCGCCCAGGTGCTCACCTTCTTTCCGTTGACGTCTCCGGTGACGGCCCTCGTCCGCAACGCCATCGGCGGGCTCAACGGCTGGGAGGCCGCCCTGTGCCTGGTGCTGCTGTTCGGGTTTGCGCTGCTGTTCCTGCGGATCGGCGTCCGGCTGTTCCGGACGGGCTCGATCAGCTACGACGTCCGGCTCAGCCTGCGCAAGATCTTCATCCGAAGCTAGGGCAGAGCACGGGGGCGACGGAGTTCTGATTGTCTACTCACGGTTGGGCCGGATATTCTTGCGCGGGTACCGGGTCCGAACGAGAGGAACGCCGCGATGACCGACCGTAAAGGCATCACCCCAGCGCAACAGGACGCCATCGAGGTGATCGAGCACTACGGTGCGCACAACTACCTGCCGCTGCCGTTGGTGATCGAGTCCGGGCAGGGCGCTTGGCTGACCGACATCGATGGCAACCGGTACCTCGACTTCCTCTCGGCCTACTCCGCGGTCAACTTCGGACACTGCCATCCCGCGCTCACCAAGGCGGTCGCCGACCAACTGGGCAAGGTGACGATCACCTCCCGCGCGGTCTTCTCGGCCACCTATGGACCCTTCATCAAGGCGCTCGCCGAACTGGCCGGCAAGGACATGGTGCTGCCGATGAACACCGGCGTCGAAGCCGTGGAGTCGGGGATCAAGCTGGCTCGCAAGTGGGGTTACGAGGTCAAGGGCGTCGAGGAGCGCCACGCCAACATCGTGGTGATGGCGAACAACTTCCACGGCCGGACGACGACGGTGATTTCGTTCAGCAACGACGAGACCGCCCGCCGCAACTTCGGACCGTTCACCCCCGGCTTTCGAACCGTCCGCTACGGCAGCATCGACGACATCGAAGAGGCGGTGGACGCCAATACGGTCGCCGTCCTGATCGAACCGATCCAGGGCGAGGCCGGGGTGATCGTCCCGCCGAAGGGTTACCTGCAGCAGGTCCGCGAGTTCACCGCTGCGAACAACATCCTGATGATCGCCGACGAGATCCAATCGGGGCTCGGCCGGACCGGCTCGACCTTCTACTGCGAGCAGGTCGGCGTGGTCCCGGACCTCTACCTGCTGGGCAAGGCGCTCGGCGGCGGCGTCATTCCGGTGTCGGCGGTGGTCGGCAACCGCGACATCCTCGGCCTCTTGCACCCCGGTCAGCATGGCTCGACCTTCGGCGGCAATCCGCTGGCCGCGGCGGTGGGCCTGGCCGTGGTGGAGTTGCTGCAGACCGGCGAGATGCAGGAGCGGTCCCGGGTGGTCGGCGCGCACCTGCACCAGCGTCTGGCCGGCCTGCGCGGCAAGGGCGTGGACGCGATCCGCGGGGTCGGCTTGTGGGCCGGGGTGGACATCGACCCCTACCTGGGCAGCGCCCGGAGCATCTGCTACAAGCTGCTGTCGCGGGGCGTGATCGCCAAAGACACCCACACCAAGACCATCCGGCTGGCGCCGCCGCTGGTGATCACCGAGGCCGAGGTCGACACCGCGATCGACGCCCTCGAGGACGCGTTGGCAGAGGCCGACCGCGAGAACGGCTGAGTCAGCCCGGGCCGACCGCCGGCCAGTTCGTCCGGACACCGGGAGCCCCGAGCCCGGGAGCCTGCGGGCGCTCACCCCTCCGGCGCCCGCGGTGGGGCTCACCCCCTCCGGCGCCAGCGGCACGTTGCCCACCCCGTGCGCACGACACACCGTGACCCGCTGGCGTGTCCTGCGCCTTAGGTGGGCAACGTCCCCTGCGAGGGCGGCAAGCGCGAGGTCAGCACTGTCTCCCCGGAATCCCTCCCCCGGCGCTACCGCCAGCACTGACTCCCCGCACTCACTCCCTCGGCGCCACGTCGCCCACCAAGTGCGCACGGCACGCCGTGCCAGACCGGCGTGTCCTGCGTCTTAGGTGGGCAACGTCCCCTGCGAGGGCGGCAAGCGCGAGGTCAGCACTGTCTCCCCGAGATGGCGGCAGGCACGGGCTCAGCAGAAGCGGCCCACGAAGCCGGTCAACCGGTTCGGGGTCGTCGAAAGCGCCCCGAAGCCGAGCCGGCCGAGCAGTTCCCGGAGGCCCACCGGGCTCTCCACCACACCCCAGCTGCATTCCGGCATCGGGCCCTCGAAGGACATCGCCGCGCAGTTCCACAGGGTGCCGTCGGCGGTCTCGGCGATGATGTTCGTCCGCCACACATCGACGTCGTGAAGCAGCCAGGTGATCCGAACGAGCTGGCGATCGGTTTCCCAACTCGGTTCGGCTACCCCCAGCGGCATCCGGGTCGCCATCAACTGCTCCAGGCGGGCGTAGTCAGGCTGGGCGGCGGTCAAGGCGCCGGCCCGCTCACTCTGATGGTCGACCAGCAGCACGCTGGTCGGACCGCCGGCGTGGGCGGCCGGGGCGATCAGGCTGGCGAGGGTGACGATGCCGATCAGCAGCGCGGCGATCCGGACGAGGTTGCGGGCCATGGTGGCCTCCTGGGTTTGCGGTGATGCCCGTGGTACCCCGCCGATGGCGATCCGGTTCCCTCAGCCCTGGGCGATCTCGACCGCCCGGTCCCTGGTGAGGTTGCCCTCCAGACGCAGGGTCAGTCCGTCCCGCTCCCAGATCAGGGTCTGGGCCGCCAACCGCGGTGGTGCCGTGCGGGTGGCGCCGCTGCCGTCAACCACCACCACCTCGTGCGGCGTGGGGAACCACAGCGCATACCGATCGCCGCCCAGATCCACCCACTCAGCATCGACGGCCAGCTTGGTGAAGGTCGGGTCGAGCCGCTCGGCGAACTCATCCAGCCGGACGACCCCGGAGGCGGTGATCCAGCTGAGGGACACGATCCGCCGATCAGCCGAGATCTCCACGGCCTCCGGCGGGCCCAGGGGTTCCGGGACGATGGGGCGGAAGCCGGCCAGTCGGGCCGCCTCGTCCAGGCTGAGGCCTGGGGTCGCGCTCGGGACCACCGGGACCGTGGTGGGCGAGGTGGCGGCTGGCCGGACGGCCACCCCCAGGAAGCTGAACCACTCGGCGATCTGGGCCCGGACCGGCGTGATCGTCAGCGACCCGGCGATCAGGACGAGCAGGGCGCCGGTCGTCCAGCGCGTCAGGGAGCGCCAACGCTGGGTCACCGCACCCATGAACCGCCGCCACCAGGTGGTGCGGGGAGTTGGCAGTGCCCGAACTCGGGCAAGGACCTGATCCGTCACGCGCTCGGGGTCATGGCCGGGTTCGAGGAGCTGAGCGCTCAACTCGAGCAGGCGGCGGTCAATCATTGGTACTCCTCCAAGAGGGGCCGCAGCGCGCTGAGCGCGCGGGACAGCCGCGATTTCACCGTGCCGCGGGGCACGCCCAACACCTGCGCGGTAGCGGCCTCGTCCAGGTCGAGGAAGTAGCGGCAGCAGACGGCCGCGCGCTGGGGTTCCGGGAGGTTCCGAACGGCGTCGAGCAGCCGCCGGTTCGCCTCACCGACCACCGCCAGCTCGGCGGGGTCGTCGGCCATCGGCCGGTCGTCCAGCCAGGTCGTGTCACGGGTCCGTCCGCGCAGCCAGCCGCGGTGCGCGTTGCGGGTCTGGTTGGCCACAATCCGCAGCAGCCACGGCTTGAACGGGGCATCGGCCCGGAAACGGCCGAGCGCCTGGTAGGCCCGGACGAACGATTCCTGGACCACGTCGTCCACCTCACTTCCGGCGCCGAGCAGCCAAGCTGTGCGGGCGGCGACGGCGGTGTAGCGGCGCACCAACTCCGCGTACGCGTCCACCTCGCCGGACCGCACGCGGATCACCACGTCAGCGTCGCTGTTCAGGGCCTCTCCCGCTCGCTCCCGGGTAGTACACCACCGGACGCAGGATGGTTCCCGGCAGGCCCGCCAAGAACACGGTCCCAGGCAGGGTCCATCCACCACAGGACGATGCCGAGCCCCAGACACCGAGAAGTTGGCGACCACCCGCCCAGCCGACCGGCGGCACGTTCCCGGCAGGGCCGCTACGAACAGGCACACAGGCGGCCATCCGAACCCGTCGCCCGGGAGGGCGGCTCCGGGAAGGCCCGCCAAGAACACGGTCTCAGGCAGGGTCCATCCGCCTCAGGACGATGCCGAGCCCCAGACACCGAGAAGTTGGCGACCACCAGACCCCGGACGACGAACAACGCCCCCGGCCGGATGGCCGGGGGCGTGCTGTCGAGGGGAGGGTCAGGCCGGCCGGATCGCCGACACTTAGAACTCGAGGGTAGGGGTCAGGCCTGCTTGATCGCCGAGACCTCGAACTCGAGGGTGACCTGATCGCTGACCAGAACGCCACCGGCCTCGAGCGCCGCGTTCCAG
>CAYVOW010000072.1:0-5942 GCA_964453585.1 uncultured Micropruina sp. | reverse complement strand
GAGGGTGACCTGATCGCTGACCAGAACGCCACCGGCCTCGAGCGCCGCGTTCCAGTTGAGGCCCCAGTCTTTGCGGTTGACCTTGACCGAGCCCTCGAAGCCGATCCGCTGGTTGCCGAAGGGGTCGGTGGCGGCGCCCTGGAACTCGAACGGAATGGTCACCGACTTGGTGATGTCCTTGATGGTGAGGTCACCGGTGACGGTGGCCACGTCGCCGTCCACCTCGAAGGAGGTGCCGACGAAGGTGATCTTCGGGAACTGCTCCACGTCGAAGAAGTCCGGGCTCTTCAGGTGGCCGTCACGACCCTCGTTGCGGGTGTTGACGCTGGCGGCGTCGATGACGACCCGCAGGCTGGACGCGGCCGGGTTGGCCCCGTCGATGGTCGCGGTGCCCTCGAACGACTCGAAGGTGCCGCGCACCTTGGTCACCATCGCGTGCCGGGCGACGAAGCCGACCTGGCTGTGCGCCGGGTCGAGGATGTAGGTGCCGGAGAGGCTGCTGAGGTCGGTCATGATCTTCCTTCTGTGGTCGTCTGCTTGAATCTTGAACTACCTCCACCGTAGCACAGCTGATTGAGTTGTCAACTACTTTTCCTGGGTTTCTCCCCGGTAGGGTGAGCAGAGCACCGACGAAGGAGAACTGCATGACGAGTCCGGTCACCCTGAACTACTCCAGCGGCAGCCTCGAACTTCCTGTCGTTGCAGCGACTGAGGGGCCCAACGGCTACGACGTGTCGGGGCTGCTCGCCACCACCGGCGACGTCACCCTCGACCCGGGCTTCGGCAACACGGCCTCCTGCCGCTCGGCGATCACCTACATCGATGGGGATGCCGGCATCCTGCGCTACCGGGGATACCCGATCGAGCAGTTGGCCGAGAGGTCGACCTTCCTGGAGACCTCCTACCTGGTGCTTTACGGCGAGCTGCCCAACCAGGCGCAACTCGACTGGTTCACCGGCCAGATCGCCCGCCACCACCTGCTGGACGAGCGCCTCGGCCGGATGTTCCGCTACTTCCCGCGACGCTCGCACCCGATGCCGGTCCTCGCCGCCGGAATCAACGCCCTCTCCACCTATCACACCGGCATCCTCGCCCCGGTCGGCGGTTCCAACCCCGACGACGACATGTTCCGGCTGATGGCGAAGGTGCCCACGCTGGCCGCCTGGGCGTTCAAGAACTCGGTCGGCCAACCCACCCGGTTCCCGCAGGACAGCCTGTCCTACATCGAGAACTTCCTGCAGATGTCGTTCGGACTGCCCACCGGTCCCTACGAGATTGACCCGACGTTCGTCCGGGCCCTGGACGTCCTGCTGATCCTGCACGCCGACCACGAGCAGAACTGCTCCACCTCCACCGTCCGGATGGTCGGATCCTCGGGGGCCAACCTGTACGTGTCGGTGGCGGCCGGGGTCAACGCGCTTTCGGGCCCCCTGCACGGCGGCGCCAACCAGGCGGTGTTGGAGATGCTGTCGCAGATCAAGGCCGACGGCGGGGACGTCGCCGCCTACGTGGCGAAGGTGAAGGACAAGCAGGCGGGCGCCAAGCTGATGGGCTTCGGGCACCGGATCTACAAGAATTACGATCCGCGCGCGGCGATCATCAAGAAGCATGCCGACGACATTCTGGCCAACTTCAAGGGCTCGGACGAACTGCTCGACATCGCCCGGAAACTCGAAGAGACCGCGCTCTCCGACCCGTACTTCCAGGAGCGCAAGCTCTACCCGAACGTGGACTTCTACACCGGCCTGATCTATCAGGCGATGGGCTTCCCGGTGGACATGTTCACCGTCCTCTTCGCCCTCGGCCGGCTGCCCGGCTGGATCGCCCACTGGCGCGAGCAGGAGGCCGAGAAGAACAAGAGGATCGGGCGGCCGCGGCAGGTGTACGTCGGTGAGACCGAGCGCCACTACGTCCCGGTGGACGAGCGCTGAGCGTCCCCGCGCTGCACCGCTGGTCGCAACCACCCAGCCGCCGCAGCTATCTCAAGCGCACCCTCCAACTCTGGGGAGGGTTCTTCGCCCTCCCGGTGGGCTACAGCACCATCCTGCTGATCGGGCTGGCCCGAGGCACCGCCCTCACCCTGTCCGACCTCGGCTGGCTGGCGGTGTGGTGGGCGTTCCCCTTGTTCCTGCTCGTCTTGGCCCGGCTGAACCCGCTGCGCCGCTATCGGCCGTCGGCCGGATTTCGCTTCACCCGCGTGGTGACGGAGCCGGACCCGGCGTGGGAGGAGGCGTTCGCCGAGTGGGGCGGGCGGACCTACCGCAACCTGGTCGACTTCGAGGTGGACGGGCAGCCGGCGCGCTACGCGGAGCGGGTGGACGTGCTGGGGGGAACCCTCGGCCTGGTGCTCGTCCGGCCCCCGTGCCGGGTCGTCCCTCACGCGTACCCGGAGAGGAACGATCGGGGCCAGCGGTCCGACCTGAGTGAGTCGGATCAGCGGAGTCATGAGTCCGCCGTTGCGGCCCTTCTTCGGAAAGCGCCGGTAAAGGACCTGATCGCCCGCGGCGCCCTGGTCGAGTGGCGCTCGACGCCGGGCCTGCTGTCGACCCCGTGGGCGGGGGTGTCGGCGACGGACTTCGAGGCGGAGGTCACCGAGAAGGCGCGGTCATTGATCGAGCTGGGGAGGGCGTTCTGCGCGGAGTCGGCGGGACTCACGCGGTGGAAGCAACCAGAACGGGGCGGGAAATGAAGGACGGCAGCGCTCAGGTCACCACCCCCGCGACCCTGGCGCCGCCGTCCGCGCACAAAAAGGCGCTTGCTTGACTCTAGCCCTGATCTCGGGGCTGTTGAAGCGTGCGGGCCAAGGCCTAAACCTCGATCAATTCTAAGGTGGACCGATGAGCAGTTCCCCGCCGTCGGCCTGGCAGCAGCCGAGCCGAGCCAGCCGTCCGATGGCTCGACTGATCGGACGACTGAGCCTGTCCGGCGCCGTGGCGGCCGCGCCCTGGATCGTCCCGCTGCTGGGTGGGCCGACGCTGCCGTTTGTGTTGACGGTGGGCGGTGCCGTCCTCGGCGGCTGGGCCATCCTGCGCGAGCTGAAGACGGTCGGCGGCAACTGGAAGGGCTTCCGCCCGCCCTCGGGCGTCACCTACACCGCCTCCGAACCGGAGCTCGGCGCGACCTGGGGTGGCGCGTTGGAGTTCCCCGACCACGACTTCGAGAACGTCCTGCGCGGGACGACCGCGGGCCGACCGTGGACCTACGTCGAAGTGGCTGCTCCCGGCGTCCGGCACCGGCTGCTGGTGTTCGACCTCGGGCAGGAGCTCGCGCCGATCCACGGGCTCGGCGTGGCCAGACAGGCGCGGCAAGGGTTTGTCTTCGGCGATCTGACCATGCCCGGGAAGGTGGTCGGTAAGACCGGGAGCTACACCTTCCCCGGTGGCCCGGACGAGAACGATCCGGTGTTCCTGACCGCGATCGTCACCCCGACGATGACCCACGCCTTGGAGAACTTGCGGCTGAGCGAGTGGCGGGTGACCGGCCGCCACCTGGCCGCGACGATGCCCGTCCTCTTGTCCGGGGAGTGGGCAGTGGAGAGCATCCGGACGGCCGCGGCCCAACTGGTCCGGATCGCCGACGCGATCGAGGAGGTCACCGGTCCACCCCCGCCGCCCGAGCCCGGCACCCCGACGACGTGGCCGGTGCTGTGATGGACGGTCTGCAGTGGCTGGCCGGACGCGCCCTCTACGACGCGGTGATCACCGACGGGGTGCTCCGGGCTCGTCGGACGGTGTGGATCGCCACCGCCAACCTCAAGGACCTCTACGTCCCCTCCGGCCGCCGGCGCTACCGGCCGATCCTGGAGACCTTCGGCGAGATGGCCCGCGACGGAGTCCAGTTCCGGATCATCCACGCCGAGTTGCCGTCGCGCAGCTTTCGGGAGAGCTTCGACGCGCTGCCGGCGCTGGTCGAGGGTGGGCTGGAACTCCAGATCTGCCCCCGCAGCCACTGGAAGATGGTGATCGTGGACGGCGAGTTCGGCTACGCCGGATCGGCGAACTTCACCGGGGCCGGGCTGGGCGCCAAGTCCGAGGCGAACCGCAACCTGGAACTGGGGGCGGTGGGCCGCGAGCCGGCGTTCGTGGCGATGCTGGAGCAGGCCTTCGACCAGTTCTGGATGGGCGAGCACTGCGAGGGCTGCGGCCGCCGCGACCTCTGCCCCGACCCGATCCGCTAGGCCCTCACCACCCGACCGGCGCCGTCATGGCGGCCGGTCACCCCTTGACGGCGCCGGCCATGATGCCGGCCACCAACTGTCGTCCGGCGAACACGAACAAGATCACCAGCGGCACCGTCGCCAAGACGACGCCCGACATGATCAAGGAGAGGTCCTTGAAGTGGGTGGATTGGAGCAATTGCAGGGCCACCGGCAGGGTCGGGTTTGAGGAGCCCAGGACGATGAACGGCCAGAAGAAGCTGGTCCAGGACGCCACGAAGGTGAACAGGAAGAGCATCGCCGCCGCCGGTCGGGCCGCCGGCAGGGCCACGTGCCAGAACGTCTTGATCATCGAGCAACCGTCCATCCGAGCCGCCTCGATGAGTTCGAACGGTAGCGCCTCACTGAGGTACTGGGTCACCGTGGCCGGCCAGGACCGCTGATCAGGCGCTCTCGCGCACCACCAACCGCACCGGCAGGTGCATGGAATTGGCCCCGCTCAGGCTGTCCCGCGCGGCCTTCGCCAGGTCGCCGGTCCGGCCCAGCTTCTGCAGCAGCAGGCGGACCATCATCCGGCCCTGAAGGGTGACGTCCTGACGCACCGTGGTCAGCGGCACCACCGCTCCCTCGGCCAGGTCGTTGTCGTCGAACCCGACCACCGCAACGTCGGCGGGAACCCGGCGACCAGCCCGCCACAACGTCTGCATGGCGCCCAAAGCCATCAGGTCCGAGGCGGCGAACACGCCGTCCACCTCGGGTGCCATCGCCAACAGCCGCGCCATTCCGGCGACACCACTGGCCATTGTGAAGTCGCCGTACGCGACCCGCTCGGGGGGCAATGGACGCCCGAGCGCATCGAGGAACCCGATCAACCGGTCGACGCCGGCGGACATGTCTTGAGGACCGGCGATGATGGCCGGTTTCGTGATCCCGCGGCGCAGGAGGTGCTCGCCGGCCAACCGGCCGCCGATGCGGTTCTCGTGGTCGACGAACGACACCTCCAGATCGCTGCTGAAGGGTCGGCCGCCGATCACCACCGGGACGCCCGATTCGACCAGGCGGGGCGCGATCTGATGCGTCGCATGCTCGGAGATGACCAGGACCCCATCGACCGGTTTGCTCGACAGGTAGCGCTCGATCCGAGAGGTGTCGTCCGGGCTCTGGATCAGCGACATGACGAGTCGCAGGTCGACCTCGCCCAACTCCTGGGCGATGCCGCGCACGATGCTGGCGAAGAAGGGGTCGTGGAACAACCTGACGTCAGGTTCACCCACCACCAACGCCACCATGTCGGTGCGACGGGTGATCAGCGACCGGGCCGCGTGGTTCGGCACGTAGCCGAGTTCGGTCACGGCCCGGCGGACCCGATCGGCCACCGGGGGCTCGACATGCTTCGAACTGTTGATCACGCGGGAGACGGTGGCGCGGGAGACGCCTGCCGCCAGCGCGACGTCGGCCAGCGTCGCGATGCGATGATCTGCTGCCATGAGCCCCTCACTAGTGCGGACAGGAGTCTAGGCGAATCCGGCATCCGGGGTGGGGCCTGGCTGCGAGGGTGGTCAACCCTCGAACGTGGCGATGGTCGGGTGGCCTCAGCGCGGCTGCACTTGGAGCACGGTCGGCCGGGTCACCGTGGCGAAGAAGTCGTTGCCCTTGTCGTCCACGACGATGAACGCCGGGAAGTCCTCGACCTCGATCTTCCAGACCGCCTCCATGCCGAGCTCTGGGTACTCCAGCACCTCGACGCTCTTGATGCAGTCCTGGGCCAGCCGGGCCGCCGGGCCGC
>CAYVOW010000071.1:0-10821 GCA_964453585.1 uncultured Micropruina sp. | reverse complement strand
GAACGCAACAGCAACGACACCGCTGCTGCATTGACGGGCGCCTTGGTCGATCGTGGCGTGTCCGAGGCGCAGGCGACCGTCGCGGTGGCCGCGCTACTCGCGGGACTGAGCGCGGCTCTGCTGGATTGGGCGCGGTCGGAGCAGAACCCGTTGGACGCTGCCCTCAGTTCGGCCCTGGATGTGTTGGGCGGTGCGGGACATGCTCGCCTTTGAGAACGTCACTCGCGTGTTTCGCGGCGGCGAAGGTGTGACCGATCTTACGTTCGCCGTCGAGCCGGGCGAGGTTGTCTGCCTGATCGGGTTGAACGGTGCCGGCAAGACGACTCTGATGCGTCTCGTGCTCGGGATGCTGCGTCCGCAGGCCGGTACGGTGCGCGCGCTCGGGTACCCGATGAGTGAACTGCCGGCCGCACGGTGGGCGCAAGTGGGCGCGTTGATCGAGGTGCCCTTGGCCTACCCCGAGCTGACCGTCAGGAAGAACCTGCACCTGGCGGCGCTTCTTCATGGTGCAAGCCCGGAATGTGCGCGCAGTGCTATCGGGACGTGGCGGCTCACCCTGGTCGCTGATCGTAGGTTCCGTCGCCTTTCGCTGGGCAATCGGCAACGCGTCGGCCTCGCGGCCGCGATGCAGCACGATCCTCGGTTGATTGTTCTGGACGAGCCGAGCACCGCGCTCGATCCTGCGTCGGTGATCCTGCTCCGCGAGGAACTGATTCGGCGCGCGCGTGAGGGCGCATCGATCCTGGTCAGCAGCCACCACCTCGATGAGGTGGCACGAATCGCGGATCGCGTGCTGCTGATGAACGCGGGCCGACTGATCGGGTCACTCAACACGACTGGGCACGACCTCGAACGTGCCTTCTTCGAGCGCATCCGCGAAGACGACGAACACAACCAAACCGCCGAGGTCTTCCGATGAGGGCGGCGATGCGCGTCGAGGCGCTGAAACTGACGCACTCCCTGGTCGGAGTGATTGCCACCCTTGCTGTGGTCGCTGGCATGCTTGCCCTGCTCGGCGGCATCACTGCGGGCGTAGCGGGTGGAAACCCGGAACTGGTTGCGAAGGCGGGGTCTGCGGGAGTTTTGAACTGGGATGGCCTGCTCGCAGGAGCCGCGCAAATCACCGCAGTCGCCAGCATCCTCGGCTTCGGAATCGTTCTGGCCTGGATGTTCGGCCGCGAGTTTGCCGAGGGCACCGTGACAGGGCTTTTCGCACTACCCGTCAGCCGCACCCGGATCGCGCTCGCCAAGCTCACCGTCTACGCGCTCTGGGCCACCGTTGTCAGCGTCGCGCTCACGGCGGGCGTGCTGGTCCTCGGACTCACGCTCGCCTATGGTCCGCCGAGCAGCCAGACCTGGGGCGCACTTGGACGGGTCCTCGTTTTGGCAATGCTCTCTGCGGGGATCGCCGTACCGGTCGCATGGGTCGCGACATTCAGCCGATCGTTGCTCGCGGCGGTTGGATGCACGGTCGCGCTCGTGGTGGTCGCCGAAGTCGGCGCTCTCGCAGGAGCCGGGGGCTGGATACCGCTGGCCGCGCCGGCGCTGTGGGCCATGTCCGGCGGAACCGCCGCGACCAGCACACAACTCGCTCTTGCCCTCGCAGTTCCAGGTGCATTCACCGCATTGGTATGTGCGTCGTGGTCCCGTCTCCAACTTGACCGCTGACCTTGATGGCTGATCCCTGTGCGCATTCTTCAACCGATAGTGGCGCGCACGCGTACTGTTCACCGGACAATCGGCCCGCTGCATACGACTGGTGGGCGCAGAGGGGCTCGAACCCCCGACCCCTTCCTTGTAAGGGAAGTGCTCTAACCAACTGAGCTATGCGCCCAGAACGTGTCTGCTTCGTTGTCGGAAACCAGACTCGCTCGGCTCCTCATTCTGACAGGGCTGCGGTAAGGGACCTAACGGAGCCGACGGGCGGCCAACAGGGCCCTGGAAGGGTGCCTTGGGCTAGGTCGCGACGTTCGGGCATGCCTCGCCAGCCGGTCTTGAAGGCCGGCTGGTGGGTCTGGTGGGTCAGGCAGCGGCTTCGTCGCTGGCGGACGGGTGCCTGGTACTCCAAACGTGCGCCGATGTTGGTCCAGAGCATGTCGAGGAACAGGGTCAGGCGCTGGCGGTCGTAGCCACAGCTGGGAAAGTTGCTCTGCGAGGGCAGCGAGGGTGCGGATCGGGAAGTCCACAGTTTTGGCCCCAGTCCCATGTCCCGCACCGGTGCGGTAAGCCCGTCGAGGCGTCGGCCGCGCAATACGACGTATTCGAGCAGATGCACTACACCTGCTTCCACTACGAGTTCGAGCACCTTGGAGACCCCGATGTCGAGTGCAACGCAGGCGGATGCCCTGCCGCGGGCATTGGCTCGCCCTCGTTCCGCTTCCGGATCGAAGCCGCGGATATGGCCCAGGCTGGGAACACGGTCGTGCCAGCGATCCTCGCGCTGCGTTCCCGGGGGCTCACGGTTGGACGTGCCGCGATGACTTCATCGCTCGACTCCCCGGGTTTGCGACGTTCCGCGCCGAGGACCCAGTAGCCGTGCTCGGATTGGTCAAGCTTGCAGAGCTGCGCCACCCTTGGCGAGCCACCGACGAGGAGATCGACGCCATCCTCACGGAGTTCGGCCCGTGACCCGCGACCCCGAGTGCACGGCCGGTCGATTCGAGACGATCCACGGTCGCGTGGTGCTGTTGAGCGCAGAACAGGGCGGCAGGACCAAGGGTTCTCCGGCACAGTGGCCGGGCGTGGCCTGGCGACCGCAGGCGTACGTCGCAGGAACGTCCGACATCGAGGACTTGGCCGACTGCTCGGTCGTGTTCGAGTCCGAAGGGCCCGCGCCGACCAACACGGCATGGTTCGGCTGGCTCCGCTTCGGCCCCACAGAGTGGCCTCGCATCCGTGGCGTGCGAGTCGACGACTTGCTCGTCTTGAAGGAGGGCAGCCTTACGGTCGGCTACCTCCACGTCGACGCGGTCCAACCCAGCGCCCACGTCCCTGCCATCCGGTACCAGCGCGTCACATGGATGCACACGACCGATTCAGAGCACCGTGCTGCGCCGAGGCTGCTGTACTCGGAGATCATCTCCGATAGGGAGACCCGCAAGGTGGTCGTGTTCGAGGATGGGCGGACCACGTGGGCCGACGCTTGGCACGAGTCCGACGCCACCTTCCTCAGGCTGGTCAACATGCCTACCCTTGACGAGGTCAACGCCCAGGAACAGTTCGATGGGGAGGCGATCCCAGCGGAACTGTTCGAGGCTGTCTGGCAATGCGCGACCAGCAAGGATGAGCCGCTAAGGCTGATCGGATACTGGGCCGCAGCCCCGCCCACGGTCAGCGGGATGGCGCCGATGGGCGCCCTCCCCGACCCGCAGGACTGGATCAACCCGACCTGGGACAGCGAAACCCGAGACGACGTGGTGGACCACCTTCAACGCGGCGCGCTCCGGCGCCAGTTCGTCGCTCACGTGTACACCCAGTGGGAGATCCGGGAGGTAAGGCGAGCAAGCATGGACTGGTGGCGGGACCAGCGACCCCCTGGGGCCGGAGCCTGACGGCATTCGCGCGCATCAGTCGCCGCCCTGCCAGTGGGCGGAGCCACATTGGGCTCCGCGCCCCAGGTGAGCGGCAAGTTGGTAGAGCGCGTCGCGCGTGGCCTTGAACTCTCGGTCGTCCAAGCGCCTGCCCCGCTCGTCATTGGCTTGGCTGTCCGCGTGCGCGTTGGCTCGTGCCGTGTCAGCGACCAGGCGCCGTTGCGTCCGCGCGGAGGCGTGCCCACGAGACGACGGCGTCTAGCAAGGACCAGCATTCAGAACCTGTTTGCGAACGGTTCGCCATTTCAGACATATCCTCATGCGCCCGCGGGCAGTCGGCTTAGCGGCGCGGCTGAGCCGGGTGAGTCAGCGCCGGTTCCCCTTTGGCCGGACGAGCTTGTGCGCCTGCCAGTCCTTCGACACCTTCGCGGTATTGGCCAGGGCCATTCCGGCGGTCAGCGCCCCCTCGGCGAGATCGGTCGCGTCAACGTAACCATCTCGTCCGACCTTGGGTGTCAGCAGCCACACCTGCCCGGTTGACGACAAGTCGGTCAGGGCGTCCACCAGGCCGTCTACCAGATCACCGTCGCCGGAGCGCCACCAAAGCAGCACCACGTCGACCGCCTCCAGGGCGTCGTAGACCAGATCCGCGTCAATGGCGTCCATCACCGCCGATCGCAGACCCTCGTCCACGTCGTTGTCCCAGCCCAGTTCCTGGACCACGGTTCCGGCGGTCAAACCCAGGGCCGAAGCCCGGGGGGACCCGCCGTTCCCGGATGCGCTCACCGCTCCTCCGTCTCGGCGGCACCGGTCGGCGCCGCCTTGGCGTCCACTCTGCCAGAAACGTACCGAGCCGACACCTCGAAGGGAGAAGTGCTACGCGTCACCACCGACGTTGCCGGACGCACCAGCGGTGACGTCGAGCAGCCGGTACTTTTCCGCAGCCTGAGCCGGCCACGACGGATCGATCTCGCCCTTGGCGGCCAGCGCCTGCAGCGTCCGGACGACCACCGACGGTCCGTCGATGTGGAAGTAGCGGCGCGCCGCGGCCCGGGTGTCGGAGAAGCCGAAGCCGTCCGCGCCGAGGGAGTGGTAGTCCCCTGGCACCCAGTTGAGGATCTGATCCTGTACCGCACGCATCGAGTCGGAAACCGCCACCACCGGACCGGGCCGTCCGCCGAGCTTCTGCTCGACCCACGGCACCCGACGCTCCAGGTTGGGGTATAGGAAGGACTGCTCGTCACAGGCCAGCCCGTCGCGACGCAACTCGTTCCAGGACGTGACGCTCCAGACGTCGGCGATCACGCCCCAGTCGTTCTTGAGCAGCTCTTGTGCCTCCAGCACCCACTGAACGCCGACGCCCGACGCCAGCAACTGGGCATGCTTGGCGTCTGGCGCCAAGCCCTCCGCTGAGCCCTCCTTCAGCAGGTAGAGGCCCTTGACGATGCCTTCGGCGTCGACGTCGGCGGGCTCGGCCGGCATCACGATCGGCTCGTTGTAGACAGTGATGTAGTAGATGACGTTCTCGGGATCGTCCCCGAACATCCGGCGCAGGCCGTCCTGCATGATGTGCGCGATTTCGTAGGCGTAGGCCGGATCGTAGGAGATCACCCCGGGGTTGGTCGCGGCGATCAGCAGGCTGTGGCCGTCCATGTGCTGGGTGCCCTCGCCGGTCAGCGTGGTCCGACCAGCCGTGGCTCCGATCAGGAAGCCGCGGCAGAGTTGGTCGGCAGCCGCCCAGAAGCTGTCCGCGGTCCGCTGGAAGCCGAACATCGAGTAGAAGATGTAGAGCGGCACGAACGGGATCCCGTGGGTGGCGTAGCTGCTGCCCACCGCCTGGAAAGCGGCCACCGAGCCGGCCTCGTTGATGCCGGTGTGGATGATCTGACCGCTCTTCGATTCGCGGTAGGCCAGCATCAACTCGTGGTCGACCGGGGTGTAGTTCTGCCCGTGCGGTGAGTAGATCTTGATCGTCGGGAAGAACGAGTCCATGCCGAAGGTCCGGGCCTCGTCCGGGATGATCGGGACGAGATGCGGGGCGAACTCCTTGTCGCGCATCAGGTCCTTGAGCAGCCGGACCAACGCCATCGTGGTGGCGATCTGCTGCTGACCCGAACCCTTCTTCACCGACGCGTAGGCCGAGTCCTCCGGCAGCTTCAGTTTCTTGGGATTGTCCCGGCGCTCGGGCAGCGGGCCGCCCAGCGCGCGGCGGCGCTCCTTGGCGTAGGCGATCCGCTCGTCGCTGTCATCGGGCCGGACGTACGGCGGCTGATACGGGTTCTCCTCCAACTGCGCGTCGCTGATCGGCATGTCGAGCCGGTCCCGGAAGTGCTTCAGGTCGTCCAGCGCCATCTTCTTCATCTGGTGGGTCGCGTTCCGGCCGGCGAAGTGCGTACCCAGGAAGTAGCCCTTGATGGTGTGGGCCAGGATCACCGTGGGTGCTCCAGTGAACTCGGTGGCCGCCTGGTAGGCCGCGAACACCTTGTGGTAGTCGTGGCCGCCGCGGGTGAGGCGCCAGATCTTGTCGGCGTCCCAGCCCTCGACCATCTTGGCGACCCGCGGGTCGCGGCCGAAGAAGTGCTCACGGACATAGTCGCCATCGTTGGCCCGGAAGGTCTGGTAGTCGCCGTCGGGGGTCGAGTTCATCACGTTGACCAGGGCGCCGTCGCGGTCGGCGGCCAGCAACTCATCCCAGCCGCGTCCCCAGACGACCTTGATCACGTTCCAGCCGGCGCCACGGAAGAAGCCCTCGAGCTCCTGCATGATCTTTCCGTTGCCGCGGACCGGGCCGTCCAGCCGCTGCAGGTTGCAGTTGATCACGAAGGTGAGGTTGTCGAGTTCCTCATAGGCGGCCAGTTGCAACGCGCCACGCGACTCGACCTCGTCCATCTCGCCGTCGCCGAGGAAGGCCCAGACATGCTGCTGGGTGGTGTCCTTGAAGCCGCGATTGTGCAGGTACTTGTTGAACTGCGCCTGGTAGATCGCGGCGATCGGGCCGAGGCCCATCGACACCGTCGGGAACTCCCAGAAGTCCGGCAGCTGACGCGGGTGCGGGTACGAAGGAAGGGCGCGGATCCGTCCATCCACGATGTGGCTGTGCTCCTGGCGGAAGCCGTCCATGTCCGCTTCCTGCAGCCGGCCCTCGAGGAAGGCGCGGGCGTACATGCCGGGCGAGGCGTGGCCCTGGTAGAAGATCTGGTCGCCACCGCCGGCGTGGTCCTTGCCCCGGAAGAAGTGGTTGAAGCCCACCTCGTACAGCGTCGCCGACGACGCGTAGGAGGAGATGTGGCCGCCGACGCCCAGGCCGGGGCGCTGGGCCCGGTGGACCATGATCGCGGCGTTCCAGCGGACCAGGCGGCGGAACTTGCGCTCCAGTTCGACATCGCCGGGGTACCACGGCTCGTGCTCAGGCGGAATCGTGTTGACGTGATCGGTGACGGTCAGCGAGGGGACGCCCAGGTGCCGTTCCCGAGAACGCTCCAGCAGCTTCAACATGATGTAGCGAGCCCGGTTGCGTCCGGCCTCGTCGATCATCGAGTCGAGGGACTCAAGCCATTCGGCAGTCTCCTCTGAATCGATGTCGGGAAGGTTGGTCGGCAGACCGTTCAGGATGGGCCCCTGGTCATGCTTCGCCACGGCGATTCCTTTCTCACGATGCGTTGTCACCTTAGACCGCACCACCATGAACGGTGCCGATCGCAGCCGATCCCATCCTTGCTCTACTGGGCGCGGTTGTCACACCCCCGGGACACGGGTCGGACGGGCGGATCGCCAGGCCACCAGCCGCTCCAGCGGCCACGTGGTGATGATCCGGTCGGGGTCGATCCCGGCCTGCTCGGCGCGGGCGGCGCCGTAACTCAGAAACTCCAGTTGACCCGGGGCGTGGGCGTCGGTGTCGATGCTGAACAGGCAGCCGATGTCGTTGGCCAACTGGATCAGCTCCAACGGCGGATCCTCGCGCTCCGGGCGGGAGTTGATCTCAACCGCGGTGTCGAAGGCTCGGCAGGCCTCGAACACCACCTCCGCGTCGAACCGGCTCTGGCCGCGAAGGCCGCGTTCGCCGGTGATCAGCCGGCCAGTGCAGTGGCCCAGGACGTCCACCAACGGGTTGGCCACCGCTCCGACCATCCGGTGAGTCATCGATTCGGCGTCCATGCTGAGTTTGGAGTGGACGCTGGCCACCACGATGTCGAGCCGCTTCAGGAGAAACGGGGACTGGTCGAGCGAGCCATCGTCGAGGATGTCCACCTCGATGCCCTTGAGCACCCGGAAGGGCGCCAGCACCTCGTTCAGGTCGTCGATCAGGTCGAGTTGTTCGGCCAGTCGCTCGGCGCTCAGTCCGCGGGCGACGCGGAGCCTGGGCGAATGGTCGGTGACCGCGCAGTACTCATGTCCCAGTGCGCGCGCCGACAGCATCATCTCTTCGACCGACGACCCGCCGTCCGACCAGGTGGAGTGGGTGTGCAGATCGCCCCGCAACAGCGCCCGAAGGGGTGGCTCCGGGTCAACCAGCGGCCTGGTCTCGGCTCGCTTGGCCACCAGGTACTCGGGCACGCGGCCGGCCATCGCGGCATCAATGATGGAGATGGTCTTGGTGCCCAGTCCCTTGATCGACGACCAGCTGCCCTGGCGTTGATGCTCGGCGCGCTGTTCCGCGTCCAGATCGGCCACCAGATCGGCCGCGTTCCGGAAGGCCCGCACCCGATAGGTGTCGGCTCGGGAGCGCTCCAACAGATAGGCAATCTCCCGCAGAGCCGCCACCGGATCGATCTGGTCAGTCATCCGCTCCAGCCTAAGCGAGCTGCCCGAGCCGGCGTCTCAACCAGACGATCGCGTCGGAGCGTCGAGCGTGGACTTTTGGCCGCGACTGCCGAAGACAATCGTCCGCCTGACGCGGTCAGTAGGGTGGCGCCGAGAGGAGAGCGATGGCCGCGATCACCGGTGCCGCCCGGGCGTGGCTGCCTGCCGCCCGCACCCGGGCCGCAATCGCGAAACGCCTGGCGGCCGCCGCCCCCGAGGTGACCACCGCCGCCCTCGCCGAGATCGACCAGCGCCACGACTGGTTCGCCGAACTCGACGCCGAACACCGCTCCTGGGTGAGCCTGGTGGCCAGGGCCGGGATTGACGGCTTCGTCGCCTGGTTCGCCGGCGACGCCAACGAGCTCGACCCCTCGCACATCTTCGACGCCGCCCCACGGGCGTTGATGCGTCGGATCTCGCTGCACCAGACGGTCGACTTGGTCAAGACCACCATCGACACGGTTGAAGCACACATCGAGTCGATGCCCCGGGGCGATCGGCCGACGCTGAACCTGGCGATCATGCAGTACTCCCGCGAAGTGGCCTTCGCCGCGGCCGAGGTGTACGCCCGGGCGGCTGAGGAGCGGGGCGGCTGGGACGAACGGCTGGAGGCGCTGGTCGTCGACGCGGTGATCCGCGGCGAGATCGACGAGACGGTCGCGGCTCGTGCCGCCACCCTCGGTTGGCGGGCGCTCTCGGGACTGGCGGTGGTGGTCGGCAACGCCCCCGATGAGGTGAGCGACGCCATGGACGCGATCCGAAAGGCTGCCGGTGGTCGCGGTTTCGACGTGCTGGTCGCCCCCCAGGGCGACCGGCTGCTGCTGCTGATCGGTTGTCCCAGCCACGAGGCGCGCGACCTCCTGGTCTTCGTCGACTCGATCGGGTCCCGGTTCGGCCCGGGTCACATCGTCGCCGGGCCGCTGGTCGCAGATCTGGACGAGGCGGTCACCAGCGCCCGTGCGGCGCTGTCGGGGATGCGTGCGGCGGACGCTTGGGCGGCGGCCCCACGCGCTGTGTCGGCGGAGGACCTGCTGCCCGAGCGCGCGCTGGCCGGGGACGGCCACGCCCGCCGGATGCTGGCCCGGGAGGTGTATGCGCCACTGCGGGACGCGGGCGCCGACTTACTGGAGACGCTGGTTCAGTTCCACGAGCAGGGGAGTTCGATCGAGGCCGCCGCCCGGGCATTGTTCGTCCACCCCAACACGGTGCGCTACCGGCTGCGCCGGATCGCCGAAGTCACCGGCTACCACCCCAGCGACTCCCGTGGGTCCTACGTGCTGAGGCTGGCGGTAACGCTCGGACGACTGCTCTCCTAGGAGCAGCCTGACCAAAGCGACAATCGCGCCGCGACCTTCCTGGCGGACACGCCGGGGGGCATTTGTAGGTTTCCCACAAGATGGTCTGTGCCATTTTCGTGATGTCGGTAGCGACAGCCGGGGTGGCGACAGGCCAGAGTAGTCCCGTGCTCGCAATCGTCGCCCCTGGACAGGGCGCCCAAACCCCCGGGTTTCTCACGCCGTGGCTGGAGGATCCGGTCGCCGCGTCCCTCCTCGACAGCCTGGCGCTGGCCGCCGAGGTCGATCTGGTGGGCCATGGCACGACCTCCGACGCCGAGACGATCCGGCAGACCGACATCGCCCAGCCGCTGCTCGTGGCTGCCGGAATCCTGACCGGTCAAGCCATCGCCGGTTCGTTGCCGGTCACCGCCGGGGTGGTGGCCGGACATTCGGTCGGCGAGATCACCGCGGCCGCGTTGACCGGCGTCCTCTCCCCCACCGACGCGATGCGCTTCGTCGGCGAGCGCGGGAGGGGTATGGCTGCGGCCAGCGGACTGCGTCCAACGTCGATGATGGCCGTGGTCGGCGGCGATCCGGACGAGGTTCTGGCGAGCATCGAAGCGGCCGGCCTGACGCCGGCCAACAACAACGGCTCCGGCCAGATCGTGGCGGCCGGAACCGTCGAGCAGTTGGCCGTCCTGACCGACAACCCGCCGGCCAGAGCTCGGCTGATCCAACTCAGCGTGGCCGGCGCCTTCCACACCGTCCATATGGAACCGGCCGTGGCGAGGCTGGCTGCGCTGGCCGCCGAGCTGGCTCCCGACGATCCCTCGACCCGGCTGCTCAGCAATGCCGACGGTGCCATCGTTGGCGACGGACGCGAAGCGGTCGACCGACTGGTCCGCCAGGTCGCGAACCCCGTCCGGTGGGACCTCTGTATGCAGACCATGGCCGGCCTCGGCGTCACCGGAATCCTCGAGTTGGCCCCGGCCGGCACGCTCACCGGCATTGCCAAGCGCAACCTCAAGGGGGTCGCGCTGTTCAACCTGAACACCCCCGATCAACTGGACGACGCACGGGCGTTCGTGTCCACCCATACCGAGGAGGCAGACAAGTGAGCGGGATCGCCGTTGGAGTAGGTTCCCCCTTCGCCAAGATCCTCAGCGTCGCCTCGCACGTCCCCGGACGGGTCGTCGACAACGCTGAGATGTGCA
>CAYVOW010000070.1:0-11719 GCA_964453585.1 uncultured Micropruina sp. | reverse complement strand
GCCAAGGCCCAGGCCGAGGGGCTGGCCCGGACCGAGGCCGCGCATCGCCGCGAGACCATGCAGACGCTCCGGCTGTCCTTCCTCTCGGCTCTGGTGCTGGAGTTGCTGGCCACGCTCTCGGTGGCGATCGTTGCGGTCTCGGTGGGCTTCCGGGTGGTCTTCGACCAACTGGACCTCAGGACCGCCCTGTTCGTGCTGATCCTGGCCCCCGAGGTCTACCTGCCGGTTCGTCAGGTCGGCGTCCACTATCACGACTCGGCCGACGGGATGGCGGCCGCCGAGACCGCCTTCGCGCTGATCGACGGCACCGAGCGGGAGGCCTGGGAACCGGGAGCCGCCGGACCGGGGGTGGCGTTGGCCGTCCGCGACGTCTCCCACACCTTTCCCGGCAGCGAAGCACCGGCGCTGCCGCCGGTCTCGTTCGAGGCCCCGGTCGGCGAGCTGGTGGTGATCACCGGGCCGAGCGGCGGCGGCAAGACGACGCTGCTCAACGTCCTGCTCGGTTTCCTTCGGCCGACCCAGGGCGAGGTACTGGTCGACGACGGCCCGGGTCCGGACGCGGCCCGTCGGTGGCGGCGGCGGCTCGCCTACGTGCCGCAGAACCCCGGCATGATCCACGGAACCGTGGCCGACAACATCCGGCTGGGCGCGCCGGACGCCGGCCAGTCCACCCTGAGAGACGCGCTGGACCGGGCCGGAGCGCCTGAGCTGTCGCTCGAACACCCGGTCGGGGACGCCGCGGTCGGGCTGTCGGCAGGCGAGCGCCGCCGGGTCGCGATGGCCCGGGCGATCGTCCGGGTGGAGCAGGCGGGCGCGGACGTGATCGTCCTGGACGAACCGACCGCCGGCCTGGACGCCGAGGCCGAGGCCCGGTTGATCGAGGGCCTACGGCTGCTCGCCGCCACCGCCGTCGTGGTCAGTCACCGCCCGGCGATGATCGCCGCCGCCGACCGGGTCGTCGGCATTGGTTCACCGAGCGATCAGGGTCTCTAGCTGCTGCGCTTCCACCAGTTGTCGACCGCCAGCGCCTTGGCGCCGGTCGCCACCACCTCGACGTACACGCGCTTGGAGTTGAACGTCCAGCCCATGTAGCCCTTGCCCTTGTAGTTGAGGAACATCACCGCACCTACGGTCTTCGACCGGTTCGAGAGGTAGAACCAGCGTCCCTTCGACGGCACCCGGGAGATGTCCCCGCTGACCCGCCACAGCGGGGTGCCGCGGGAGGTGAAGAACTTGTTGACGTCGTTGCGCAGGTCGGTCGAGGAGGACGACTTGTGGATGTAGATCTTCGCCGAGTCGGCGCCCTTGATCTTGCGCACGTCGGTGACGTCGCAGACCACGCCGTGCTCCTTGGCCTGCGCCTTGTGTGGCAGGCAGGTCTCGACCAACACGTAGAAGTCGCCGACGGTCTTGGCGGCCGCGCACTGTGCCTTGGTCAGGATCGGGTTGCACTCGCCGGGCTCCGGGATCCAGGTCGGCTCGACGGTCGGGGATGCGGTCGTCGGCGGCGCCGAGGGCAGCCCGGTGACGCTCGACCCCGGGGTGGCCACGACCGGGGCGGTGGTCGCGGTGCCCGGGGACGGGTTGGCGGTGGTCGAGGCGGGGCGCATCAGCATGAAGCCGATCAGACCGATCAGCACGACCCCGACAATGCCGCCGCCGATCAGCAGCGGGGTCTTGTTGCGCTTGCCGCTGGACGGAGGCGGGGGGCTGCCGAAGGAGTTCGGCGGGTAGCCGGGCCCCGTTGGCCCGCCCGGGCCGTACTGCTGGGCGCCGGCCCAGGGACCGGCGGCGCCGGGTCCGGCAGCCTGCCCCGGGCTGGGAGACCATGGGCCGGGGCCGTAGCCGACTTGGGCACCCTGCTGCGGGTAGCCCGCGGGCGGGTACCCCTGGCCGGGCGGCGGAAAGGCGGCCGGGCCCTGGGCCGGGTTCCCGCCCTGCGCGGGCAGCGGCTGGGTCGGCGCCGGCTGACCACTCTGAGCCGGCCACGGCTGACCCGGCTGGGGCTGGCCGCCCTGGCTGGGCAACGCCTGGGTCGGCTGGTTGGCTGCGGGGTCCGCGGGACCGAACTGACCCCCGGGAGTGTGGTCCTGAGCCGGTGGGGACCAGGGGAACTGCTGGTCCGGGTTCGGTCCGTCGGGGCGGGCGGGTGGTGGCTGCGACATGGTGGTCCTTAGGTGCGGGCGCGTCCGAGTTCGACCACGATACGTCCGCGAAGTGCCGACGCGCAGCACAGCCCACCCCACCGGGTAGGTTCACGCTGTGACCACCCGCCGCGAACCCCAGCGACTGCCGCTGGGTTGGCTGGTGTCGCTGCTGCCCGGCGCGGTTCTGCATGGGGTCGGCGCCGTCCTGCTGGCCGCCGCCGCCACCGGGGCTTCGGTGGCCCTGATGGGGGTCTCGGCGTGGCTCCTCTCGCGGGCGGCCGAGCATCCGCCGGTGCTGTACCTCGAGGTGGCCGCGGTCGGCGTCCGGTTCTTCGGAATCTCCCGGGGGGTGCTGCGCTACGTCGAGCGACTGGTCGGCCACGACCTGGCGCTGCGGTTACAGAGTGCGCTGCGCCTGGAGACCTATCGGCGGCTGGCCAACACGACCCTGCTCGGGACTCGCCGTGGCGACCTGCTGACCCGGGTGGTGGCCGACGTCGAGGCGGTGCAGGACCTGGTAGTCCGGGTGCTGATCCCGTTCGTCTCGGCCGCCCTGGTGATGGTCGCCACCAGCGCCCTGCTCGCGGTCTTCTCGCCCGCTGCGGCGGCGGTGCTGCTGGGCTCGGCGCTGCTCGGAGGGGTGGTCGTACCGTGGCTGGCCCAACGCGCCTCCCGGCGGGCGGACGCGGCCGCCGTCCCCGCCCGGGGGCAACTGGCGGCGCTGACCGACGAGTTGGCCACCACCGCGCCGGACCTGGTCGCCTACGGCGCCGACGAGGCACACCTGGCCCGCTTCCTGGCGGTCGACCAGCGTCTGCGGGATCTGGAGGAGCGGGCGGCCTGGGTGCGCGGGGTGGCCTCGGGAGCCCAGGTGCTGGCCGCCGGGGTTGCCGTCGTCGCCGCCCTGATCATCGGCGGCGAGCAGGTGGTCTCCGGGAGCCTGCCGCCGGTGATGCTGGCCGTCCTGGTGCTCACGCCGTTGGCGTTGCACGAAGCGCTGAACACGTTGACCCTGGCCGCCCAGACCTACACCCGCGCGCGGGTGGCGTTGGATCGCGTACACGCCCTGGTCGTCGCCGAGCCGGTCGGCCGCGGCGACCGGGATCAGTCGGCGACCTCGTCCTCGCCGGCGATCGAGGTCACCAACGCCAGCCTCGGCTGGCCCGGCGGGCCGGTGCTGCTGAGCGGGATCACCTTTGACGTCCAGCCCGGCGAACGGGTGGCGCTGGTCGGCCCGAGCGGGGTGGGGAAGACCACCCTGGCGGCGACCCTGCTGGGCCTCATTCCCGTCCGGGCGGGGGTCGCCGAGGTCCGCGGACGGGCCGGCTACCTGGCCCAGGACGCTCACGTCTTCGCCACCAGCGTCGCCGAGAACGTCCGCATCGGGGATCGGGCGGCCACCGAGGACGGCGTCGTGGCAGCCCTCGGCCGGGCCGGACTGCCGCTGCCCCCCGACCGGGTGGTCGGCGACCTGGGCACCCCGATCTCGGGCGGTGAGGCTCGCCGGCTGGCCCTGGCCCGGCTGTTGGTCGGCGATTATCAGGTGCTGATCCTGGATGAACCCTCGGAACATCTCGACGCGCTCACCGCCGAGGCGCTGCTCGACGACATCTGGGCCGGCGCCGGCGACCGTCCGGTGCTGGTGATCACCCACGATCCCGACGTCCGCGCCCGCTGCGACCGGGTCGTCCGGCTCGGCTGAGCGGTGTGCCGGGGGTGGGCCGCCGGTTTCCAGCACCGATGGGCCTCACAGGGGCGTCGGAGCGAAATTTCGGGCAACCGTGGTGTAAACCGGCGAGCCACTCGGGCCGAAGCCGTTCGCCGGGACCCGTCTATTCTCGAAACCGATGACCGCCTCGAGGCTTGGGTGGCCGCGACCGGACGCGGCCCACGTCCCGCCAGCCCAGTTCGGCACTCCCCGCGCGCCCTTGTCGGCGCACTGGGCGAGCATCCCGCCGAGCCTGACACCGCCTCCGCCGCCGAACCATCGCGGCCGGTGGGGTGCGCTGCTGGTGTTCGGCGTCGCGCTCCTGGTGCTCGGCCTGGTCATGCAGGTGGCGCAATGGGGAATCCCGGTGCCCAACATCGTCCCGAGCACGCCACCCCCGGCGGCGCAGGGGAAGCCCACCACCTCGGCCGAGACCCGGCTGATGGCCAACCCGCTCTACTCGCTGAAGATCTCGGGGCGCTGCCCGGCTCAGTTGTCGCCGAGCACCCGCGGCTCCTACGAGGCCCAGGTGCAAGGGCTGCTCGACTGCCTGGTGGAGGTGTACCGCCCGCTGCTGGACGAGGCCGGCCTTCCGTTCCGCGAGGTCCGGCACACCTACTTCGACGCCACGATCAGCACCCCCTGCGGTGAGGAGTCGGAGCAGTTCGCCTTCTATTGCGAGCAGAACTCCACCATCTACCTGTCCGAGGATGTGTACGAGTCGGCCGCCAACGCCCGGCTGTTGGTGGCCGACGTGGTGATCCACGAGTACGCCCACCACGTCCAGTCGATGATCGGCCTGTTCTCCGCCGAGGACGGCTGGGCTGGCGCCACCGCCGTCCAGCGGCGCGAGGAACTCCAGGTGTTCTGCTGGACCTACTACACGCTGGAGAACGTCGAAGGCTTCGACGTGAACAGCGACGACCGGCGGTGGTTCTACCAGGTGATGGGCGTGACCGACGACCCCAAGGGTCACGGTTCGGTCAAGGCCCAGCAACGATGGGGGATGCGCGGTTTGCACGGCGAGAACTTCGGCGCCTGCAACACCTGGGCGGCCACTCCCGACGAGGTCGACTAGGCACCCGCCCACCCCTTGGACGCCGGGCGTCCGGGCCCGTCCCGATCTCGGCTCCCGGCAGGTGTGGACAGGCGCCCGGGGATAGATTGGCCGAGAGGTTCTCGCACGATGAGGTGACCATGGCCGAACACCGCCGCCCCGACATCACCCACCTGCCCGATCTGGCCGCCACCAGCGGCAGGGTTGGCCCGGTCCGGGTCCGGATGCCGATCTACGTCGACCTGTTGCCGCCGTGCAACAACGCCTGCCCGGCCGGCGAAAACATCCAGGAGTGGTTGCGGCTGGTCAAGGCCGGCCAGGACGAGGCCGCCTTCCGCGAGCTGGTCAAGAACAACCCGTTCCCGGCGATCCACGGCCGGGTCTGCTACCACCCCTGCGAGTCCGGCTGTAACCGGGTGCAGTTGGACGGGGCCGTCTCGATCCACTCGGTCGAGCGCTACCTCGGCGACCTGGCGATCGAGAACGGCTGGCAGTTCGAGCGGCCCCGGTTCTCGTCCGGGCGCCGGGTGCTGGTGGTCGGCGCCGGCCCGTCCGGGTTGTCGGCGGCCTATCAACTGGCCCGGCTCGGGCATCAGGTGGAGATCCGCGATTCGTCACCGCTGCCCGGCGGCATGATGCGCTACGGCATTCCGGAGTACCGGCTGCCCCGCGATGTGCTGGACGCCGAGGTGGCCCGCGTCCAGGCCCTCGGGGTGACCATCGTCAACGACTACACCGTCAAGGACCTCCTCGCCGAGATGGCCGAGGGGTCGTTCGACGCCACCTTCGTCGCCATCGGCGCGCACCTGTCCCGGCGGGTCGACATCCCCACCCAGGACGCCTCCCGGATCGTCGACGCGGTCACCTTCCTGCGCGACGTCGCCTCCGGC
The DNA here is from genome assembly GCA_964453585.1 of uncultured Micropruina sp. Taxonomy (GTDB): domain Bacteria; phylum Actinomycetota; class Actinomycetes; order Propionibacteriales; family Propionibacteriaceae; genus Micropruina. The sequence continues at coordinate 5,917 of CAYVOW010000070.1, read as the reverse complement.
GAGCGTCCCGATCTCGGTCGCCGGGTGGCCGTCTACGGCGGCGGCAACACCGCGATGGACGCCGCCCGGGTGGCCCGGCGGCTGGGCGCGGAGGAGTCGATCATCGTCTACCGCCGCACCGAGGAGCAGATGCCCGCGCACGCCGCCGAGAAGGAAGAGGCGGTCGCCGAGGGCGTCCAGATGAACTGGCTGCGGACCATCCAGTCGCTGGACGAGTCCGAGCTGACCGTCGAAATCATGGAGTTGGACGCCGCTGGGTTGGCCCGCGGCACTGGCCGGTTCGAGCGGCTGGAGGCCGACACGGTGATCCTGGCGCTGGGCCAGGAGACCGACTCGTCCTTCCTCCGCAAGATCCCCGGGATGAGGTTCGACCACGACGTGCTGCAGGTGGACAAGCGCACCCTGATGACCGACGTCGAGGGCATCTTCGCCGGCGGCGACGCGGTTCCCTCGGAGCGCACGGTCACCGTCGGGGTCGGCCACGGCAAGCGGGCCGCCCGGCAGATCGACGCTTGGCTGGCCGACCGGGAGGCGCCGGATCGCCCCAAGCACGACCTGGCCGGGTTCGACAAGCTGAACCTCTGGTACTTCGGGGACGCCAAGACCACCACCCAACCGGAACTCGACCCGGGAATCCGGGTCGCCGACTTCGGCGAGATCGTCGGCGGGCTGTCCACCGAGGACGCCCACACCGAGGCCGCCCGGTGCCTGTCCTGCGGCAACTGCTTCGAATGCGACGGCTGCCTGGGCGCCTGCCCCGAGGACGCCGTGATCAAGCTCGGCAAGGGCTTCCGATATCGCTTTGACTACGACAAATGCACCGGCTGCGCCACCTGCTACGAGCAGTGTCCGGTGCACGCCATCGACATGATCGCGGAGGTCCAGCGATGACGATCCTCTCCGGCAACGAGGCGGCGGTCTCGGTCGCCTATCGGCTCAACGAGTTGTGCAGCATCTACCCGATCACCCCCTCGTCCGACATGGCGGAGCTGGCCGACGAGTGGTCGTCGCGGAAGCGTCCCAACGTCTACGGCACGGTGCCGACGGTGATCGAGATGCAGTCGGAGGGCGGGGCGGCGGGCGCGCTGCACGGCGCGTTGCAGGGCGGCGCGCTGAGCACCACCTTCACCGCGTCGCAGGGTCTGCTGCTGATGATCCCGAACATGTACAAGATCGCCGGCGAGCTGACCTCGATGGTGCTGCACGTGGCCGCTCGGGCGCTGGCCGCCCAGGGGCTCAGCATCTACGGCGACCATCAGGACGTGATGGCCGTCCGGCAGACCGGGTTCGCGATGCTGAACTCGGCCAGCGTCCAGGAGGCGCACGATCTGGCCGCGATCGCCCAACTGGCGACGCTGCGCTCCCGGATCCCCTTCCTGCACTTCTTCGACGGCTTCCGGACCAGCCATGAGCTGAACTCCCTGGACGTGCTGACCGACGAGCAACTGGCGGCGTTCGTCCCCGAGGACCTGGTCCGGCAGCATCGGCGCCGGGCGCTCTCGCCGGAGAACCCCTACATCCGCGGCACCGCGCAGAACCCCGACACCTACTTCCAGTCCCGCGAGACGGTGAACCCGTTCTACGCCGCGGTCCCCGGCATCGTCGCCGAGGCGATGGACGAGTTCGCCGCGCTGGCTGGCCGGCGTTACTCGCTGGTCGAGTACCACGGCGCACCGGACGCCGAGCGGGTGATCGTAATCATGGGGTCGGGCGCCCAGACGGTGATCCAGACCGTCGACCACCTGGTCGCCCGCGGAGAGCGGGTCGGCGTCGTCCAGGTGCGGCTGTACCGGCCCTTCCCGACCGACGCGGTGCTGGACGCGATCCCGGCCACCGCGACCCGGCTGGCCGTCCTCGACCGGACGAAGGAGCCCGGCTCGGGCGGCGAGCCGCTGTTCCTGGACGTCGCCTCGGCGCTCGGCGAAGCGGCCGCCACCGGACGTCGGAGCGGGATGCCGCTGGTCACGGGGGGCCGTTATGGCTTGTCGTCGAAGGAGTTCACGCCCGGCATGGTCGCCGGGGTGTTCGCCGAGCTGGCCTCGTCCAGCCCCCGGCCGCGGTTCACCGTCGGGATCAACGACGACGTCTCGCTGCTCTCCATCCCCTACGACGACGACCTCGACATCGAGGACCCGGCGACGGTCCGGGCGGTCTTCTACGGCCTCGGCTCGGACGGCACCGTCGGCGCCAACAAGAACACGATCAAGATCCTCGGGTCGTCCTCGGACGGGGGCGAGCGGCGCTACGCCCAGGGCTACTTCGTCTACGACTCGAAGAAGTCAGGGTCGCGGACGGTGTCGCACCTGAGGTTCGGGCCGCGCCCGATCAGCGCGCCCTACCTGGTCAGCAAGGCGTCGTTCATCGGCTGTCACCAGTGGTCGATCCTGGAGCGGGTGGACGTGCTGGAGTTCGCCCGGCCGGGCACGGTGCTGCTGGTCAATAGCCCGCACCCGGCCGATCAGGTGTTCGCGCAACTGCCGGTCGAGATGCAGCAGCGGATCATTGACCTGGGCGTCGAGCTGTACGCGATCGACGCGAACCTGGTCGCCCGCAAGGCCGGGATGGGCAACCGGACCAACACCGTCCTGCAGACCTGCTTCTTCGCGATCTCGCAGGTGAGGCCGCGCGAGGCGGCGATCGAGGCGGTCAAGGCCGCGATCCGCAAAACCTACGCCCGCAAGGGCGCCGACGTGGTGGCCAAGAACGAGGCCGCGGTGGACGCGTCGGTGGCCGGCTTGCACCGGATCGAGGTGCCGGCGGCGGTGGGCGGCGGGTCGCCGATGATCCCGCCGGTGCCGGCCGGCGCACCGGAGTTCGTCCGCACGGTGACGGCGTCGATGCTGGCCGGAACCGGGGACGCGTTGCCGGTGTCGGCGCTCCCGGTGGACGGCACCTACCCGTCCGGGACCACCCGCTACGAGAAGCGCAACATCTCCGACATCATCGCCGAGTGGGACGCCGAGTCCTGCATCCAGTGCGGCAACTGCGCGTTCGTCTGCCCGCACTCGGTGCTGCGGGCGAAGTACTACACCGCCAACCAGTTGGAGGGGGCGCCGGACGGCTTCCAGACCGCGCCGCTGAACGCGGCCGGCTGGCCCGGGTCGCAGTACACGCTGCAGGTGTTCGCCGAGGACTGCACCGGCTGTGGGCTCTGCGTCGAGGCGTGTCCGGTGAAAGTCGGCGGCGCCGGGACCCGCAAGGCGATCAACCTTGCCCCCGTGCTCGACCGCACCAAGGAGAAGGAGAACGTCGCCTTCTTCGAGTCGCTGCCGGTCAACAAGCGGTCGCGGATCGACTTCGGCACGGTCCGCGGGACGCAGTTCCTGGAGCCGCTGTTCGAGTTCTCCGGCGCCTGTTCGGGGTGTGGCGAGACCCCCTACCTGAAGCTGCTGACCCAGTTGTTCGGCGGCCGCGCCAGCGTGGCGAACGCGACCGGCTGCTCGTCCATCTACGGCGGGAACCTGCCGACCACCCCCTGGTCGAGCAACAAGTACGGACGCGGGCCGGCCTGGTCGAACTCGCTGTTCGAGGACAACGCCGAGTTCGGGCTGGGGCTGCGGCTGGCCGCCGACCTGCACACCAAGCTCGCCCGAGAGCGGTTGTCGGAGCTGCGATCGCTGCTCGGCGACGCCCAGGTCCAGGAGATTCTGGACGCGCCGCAGGAGTACGAGTCGGAGCTGTCCTACCAGCGCTCGCGCTGTGACCTGCTGAAGCGCCGATTGGCCGAGTTGTTGGCCGGCTCGCCGGGCGGGACGTACCACGATCCGGCCTACCGGACGTCGCTGGAGGCGTGGACGGGCGCGCCGGCGGTGGTGTTGTCCGACCGGGAGCGGGCGCTGGTGGAGGATCTGCGGTCGGTCTGCGACCACCTGCTGCGGCGTTCGGTGTGGATCGTCGGAGGGGACGGCTGGGCCTACGACATCGGGTCGGCCGGGGTCGACCACGTGCTGGCGTCCGGGCGGAACGTGAACGTGCTCGTCCTCGACACCGAGGTGTACAGCAACACCGGCGGGCAGGCGTCCAAGTCGACCCCGATGGGGGCGGTGGCGAAGTTCGCCGCGGGCGGGAAGATCACCAACAAGAAGGACATGGCGATGCAGGCCATCGCCTACGGCAACGTCTACGTGGCCCGGGTGGCGATGGGGGCCGATCCGGCCCAGACCCTCAAGGCGTTCCGGGAGGCCGAGTCCTACGACGGCCCGTCGCTGATCCTGGCCTATTCGCACTGCATCGCCCACGGCATCGACATGCGCAAGGGTTTGGACCAGCAGTACGCGGCGGTAGCGTCGGGGCACTGGCCGCTGATGCGGTTCAACCCGGTGCTCCGGATGGCGGGGCGGAACCCGTTCCTGCTGGACTCTCCTCGTCCGCGGATTCCGTTGCGGAAGTACCACGAGCGGGAGTTGCGGTTCCGGATGCTGGCGCAGACCGATCCGGAGACGGCCGAGCGGATGCTCGAGTACGGGCAGGAGCAGGTGAACCGGCGCTGGGCCGAGTACGAAGAGATGGCGACGCGGTCGGCCGACCGGTTCGCCGCGGATGCGAGGGATTGACCGATGGACCTGGCCACTACCTATTTGGGCTTGTCACTGCGCAATCCGCTGGTGGCGTCGGCGGGGCCGCTGTCGCAGACGGTGGACGGTGTTCGGTCGCTGGTCGACGGTGGGGTCGGCGCGGTGGTGTTGTACTCGCTGTTCGAGGAGCAGTTGCGCCGGCAGGCCGAGTTCGACGATTTTCTGGCCGAGGTCAACGCCGACATCTCCCCCGAGGCCGACTCCTACTTCCCCACCTTCGAGTTGGAGGACCGGGGGGTGGCCGACGCCTATCTCTCCTTGGTGGAGCGGTCTGCGCGGGCCATCGACGTCCCGCTGATCGCGTCTCTGAACGGCTCGACGCTGGGATCCTGGGCGGCCTTCGCGTCCCAGTTGGAGGGGGCCGGCGCGGCGGCGATCGAGCTGAACATCTACCTGGTGCCGGGCGACATTCACGTGAGCGGGCGCGAGGTCGAGGACCGACACGTCGACATCGTGGCGTCGGTGAAGCAGGCGGTCAGCGTCCCCGTGGCGGTGAAGCTGTCGCCCTACTTCTCCTCGGTTGGGCGGATGGCGGTGCGGCTGGTGGAGGCCGGGGCGGACGGGCTAGTGCTGTTCAACCGGTTCCTGCAGCCCGAGGTGGACATCGAGGCGATGACCGTGAAGCCGTCGGTGGCGCTGTCGTCCCGGTTCGAGGGGCGGCTGCCGCGGACCTGGATCGCCGCCTTGGCGCATCGGGTGGACTGCTCGCTGGCCGCCACGTCTGGGGTCGAGGAGGGTTCGGACCTGGTGCGCTACCTGCTGGCCGGAGCCGACGTGGTGATGTCAACGTCGGCCCTGGTGCGACACGGCGCGGGGTACTCCCGCGAGTTGCTCCGCGGGCTCAGCGATTGGATGGAGCACAAGGAATACTCCTCCGTTGACGAGTTTCGCGGACTCCTGGCCGTCCCGGAGGGCGTGGACGTCGCCGCCTTCGAGCGGGCGGGGTACGTCGCCGCGCTGCAGAAGGCGAAGGAGACGTACGGGTCCTTCCGGGGCTGACAGGGCCGCCAACGGTAGCCGGTCGCGGCCGCCTCGACCAGCCGGGCGCCGGTCGGCTGTGGGTAAGTCGTTGGCCTGTGGATAACTGCTGGGACGCGGTTGCGGTGTCGGCGGGAGGTGGCAGACTCAGGCCACCACCACCCCAGGAGGTACCCCTTGATCGGGCTGAAGTTTGCGTGCGCCATTGGACTCGTCGTCGCCGTCGCGGGCTGCACCCCGGCCCAGGCGCCCTCGTCGGTCGCGCCCACATTCGCCTGCACGCCGGAGGCTGGCGGAAGCCCCTACGCGTGCTCCTCGGCGGACTTCGAAGAGATGAAACGCAAGGATGCGCTCTACGCGGAGGC
>CAYVOW010000069.1:0-11904 GCA_964453585.1 uncultured Micropruina sp. | reverse complement strand
CCGGCCGAGCAGGCGGTTGAACGGGGGGGGGGGTGCCGTAGTCGAAGACCTCCAGCAACGGCTCCAACATCGCGTGGTTGTGGAACACCCGGAACGACGATCGGGCCGCGATCTCCTGGGCGATGGTCATTTTGCCCACTGCGGGCGGTCCGAAGATCACCAGCAGGGCGCCGGAGTCGTTCATGAACCGGAGCGTAGCCACCCCGTCGGTCGGGCTGCGCGGTTCTGCGTGGAAGATGGGGGCCGCTAGGGTTTGAACCACGCGATCGAAAGGGCCACTGATGGGGAAGATCAAGGTTGACGGCACCGTCGTCGAACTCGACGGCGACGAGATGACCCGGATCATCTGGCAGTTCATCAAGGACCGCCTGATCCACCCCTACCTGGACGTCAACCTCGAGTATTACGACCTCGGGATCGAGAGTCGCGACGCCACCGAGGACCAGATCACCATCGACGCCGCCAACGCGATCAAGAAGCATGGGGTCGGGGTCAAGTGCGCCACCATCACCCCTGATGAAGCGCGGGTAACAGAGTTCGGGCTGAAGAAGATGTGGGTCTCCCCGAACGGCACCATCCGCAACATCCTCGGCGGGGTGGTCTTCCGCGAGCCGATCATCATCTCCAACATCCCGCGGCTGGTGCCGGGCTGGACCAAGCCGATCGTGATCGGCCGTCACGCCCACGGCGACCAGTACAAGGCGACCAACTTCAAGGTCCCGGGCGCCGGGCAGTTGACCATCACCTTCACCCCTGAGGACGGCTCCGAGCCGATCCAGCACGTGGTCGCCAACTACGGCGCCGACGGCGGGGTGGCGATGGGCATGTACAACTTCAACAAGTCCATCGAGGACTTCGCCCGAGCGTCCTTCGCCTACGGACTGAACCGCAACTACCCGGTCTACCTCTCCACCAAGAACACCATCCTCAAGGCCTACGACGGTGCGTTCAAGGACATCTTCCAGGCCATCTTCGACGCCGAGTTCGCAGCCGAGTTTGCGGCCAAGGGTCTGACCTACGAACACCGGCTGATCGACGACATGGTCGCCGCCGCGATGAAGTGGGAGGGCGGCTACGTCTGGGCCTGCAAGAACTACGACGGCGACGTCCAGTCCGACACCGTCGCCCAGGGCTTCGGATCGCTCGGCCTGATGACGTCGGTGCTGATGACCCCAGACGGCAAGACCGTCGAGGCCGAGGCCGCCCACGGCACCGTCACCCGCCACTTCCGGCAGCACCAGCAGGGCAAGCCCACCTCGACCAACCCGATCGCGTCCATCTACGCCTGGACCGGCGGCCTCAAGCACCGCGGCAAGCTGGACGGCACCCCGGAGGTCACCCGGTTCGCCGAGACCCTGGAGCGGGTCTGCGTGGGCACGGTGGAGTCCGGGAAGATGACCAAGGATCTGGCGCTGCTGGTCGGACCCGAGCAGGGTTGGCTGACCACCGAGGAGTTCCTGGGGGCGCTGGACGAGAACCTGGCCGCCGCCCTCGCCTGAGCTCTGGTCACCCACGCGCCGCCCTCGGGCGGCGGTGGCGTCCTGCTAGCGTCGGACGGGTGACGGCTGAGTACCCCGACGTGTCCTACGTGATGCCGGTGCTCAACGAGGAGGGTTACCTCGCCGACGCCGTCGCCGCCGTCCTCAGCCAGGTTTATCCCGGCGAGCAGGAATTGGTGATCGCCCTCGGCAACTCCACCGACGACACCACTGCGGTGGCTCACCGACTCGCGGATGCCGATCCTCGGGTACGTCTGGTCGACAATCCCGACAACGACATCCCGGTCGGGCTGAACCGCGCTATCGAGGCCAGCCGGCACCCGATCGTGGTTCGCGTGGACGCCCATGCCGAGCTGCCCCCGGGCTACACCACGGCCATGGTCGACCTGCTCAACAGCACGGGCGCGGCCAACGCGGGCGGGGTGATGGACGCCAAGGGCCGGGCCCCCTTCCAGAGTGCTGTGGCCCGCGCCTATAAATCGCCCTGGGGTCTTGGCGGCGGGCAGTACCACGGCGCCAGCGAGCCAGGGCCGGCCGACTCCGCCTACCTCGGCGTGTTTAGGCGCGAGGTGCTGGACGAGGTCGGCGGCTACGACGAAACCCTGCGCCGCGCCGAGGACTGGGAGCTCAACAAGCGGATTCGCGAGGCCGGCCACCAGGTGTGGTTCACCCCCGACGTCAAGGTGGTCTACTGGCCGCGGGCCACCCCGGCCACCCTGCGTCGACAGATGTTTGCGACCGGGGTCTGGCGGGGTCACCTCGTCCGGCGGGAGGGGCGAACGCCGCTGCGCTACCTGGCCCCGCCGGCACTGGTGGTGGCCCTGGGCGTGTCGGCCGGGGTCGGCCTGGCCCAGGCGACGGGGCTGCTCCGAGGCACGACGTCCTGGGTCGCCTCGGTGGCGCACCTGGCACCGCTCGGCTACGCGGCCGGCCTGGGGGTGGTGGCGGCAACCCGGCTGGGCGGCCGCACCGCGCAGGATCGGGGACTCAACTTCGGCGTCCTGGCGCTGATGCACCTGTCCTGGGGTGCCGGATTCGTCAAGGGCTGGCTGTCCGGCGCCGAGGACACGGTCGACACCTCACGCGTGGCGAAGTAACTCCTGCACCCTCGCCACCACCCGGCTCGCACTGCGTCCGTCGGTGTGGGTGTGGTAGCGCTCGGCCAGCCGCTTCGAGTGCTCGAGCACCCGGGCCCGCTCGGCGGCGTCGGCGTCGAAGCGGCGCAGTCGGTCGAGAACCCCGTCCCAGGTCACCTCCCAGGCACCGTCGGTGAAGTCGGCGTAATCGATATAGAGGCCACGGGTCTGCGAGTAATGCTCGACATCGGGGGCTAAGAAAAACAGCGGCATCCCGGTCGCCGCAGCGTCGAAGAACATCGACGAGTAGTCCGAGATCAACCCGTCCAGCCCCCACAGCAACGGCATCGACTCGGGCTGCTGGCTCGCGGTGAGCAGCCGGACCCGGTCCGAGGTGTGGGTGTAGTCGCCGACCCCCAGTGGGTGCGGACGGACGATCAGCATTCCGTCCACCTGGTCCAGGTAGTCCTCGATCCGCTGCCACTGGGCGGGCGTCGGCACCGAGGGGTCGGCCTCCCCGTCGCGCCAGGTCGGGGCGTAGAGCAGCACCCGCCGATCGCCCAGAGTGCCCAGCCGCGACTCCAGCAGGGCTCGCGCGGCCAGGCGCCGCTCGTCCGGCGACCCGGTGAAGAGGACGTCGGTCCGCGGCTCGCCGGTGAATCGGACCTGGTCGGGGGTGAGGGTGAAGGCGCTGCACATCGACCCCACGAACGCGGGGCTGGCCACCGGGAGCAGTGAGATTCGGGAGTTGCCGCGCTGGAACATCGTCTTGACCAGACAGGACGCACCAGGCACCCGGGACAGCGGCCCTGCATCGATGATCGCCGGGGAGTCGGCGTGGAGCTTCTTCAACGGCATCCCATGCCACAGTTGGACGATCACCGCGCCGCTCTGGCCGTAGCGGTTGGCGTCCCCGAAGCCGTGGGTCAGGGCGACGACCCCGGCCCGCAGCGTCCAGTCGAACCCGGCGCGGGTGTCCCGGGGGCACCACTCGACGCCCCGCTCCCGGGCCTGCCGGGCCTGATCCTCGGTGCTCACCAACCAGATCAACCGAAGCCCCGGGTCTGCCGCACGAGCAGCCTGGTAGAAGGCCCAGGCGCCGTCCCGGAGGCCGAAGTGGCTGCCGATCACCCACAGCCGCGGGTCGCGGCGGGTCAGGGTTGAGCGGAGCGCGCCGATCGCATACCGCGGCAGGCCGGCGATCCGCGCCGCGTTGTTGCGGACGAAGGAGAAGCCGGAGTCACCCACGCGCTCACCCTAACGGTGGCCCACCAGCGGCCGACCGCGGGCACTCGGCGGCCTACGCAGACAGAATGTTGGATCTTTCGTCGAGTACCACGAAAGATCCAACATTGGGGGAGGACGGCCGACGTGGCTGCCCGGGAGGCGCACCCTAGACTGACGGGCGTGTCAGCCACGGAGCCTCCTCGACCCACCCAGGTGACCTGAGATGTGGGCGAGCGTGGCGGTCGTCGCCGGGCTGATCCTGCTCGGCGCCTTCTTCGCAGCAGCCGAGATGGCCCTGGTGTCGCTGCGCGACAGCCAGGTGAAGCAGCTCAGCACCCGAGGCCAGCGCGGTCGAGCAGTGCAGGCCCTGACCAGCAACCCCAACCGATTCCTGTCCGCGGTGCAGATTGGGGTCACCCTGGCGGGGTTCCTGTCCGCTGCCCTCGGCGGATCGGCGCTGGAGACCTACCTCTCGCCGGTCTTCCAGTCCTGGGGGATGCCGGCCGACATCTCCGGTGGGGTGTCGGTGGTGGTGATCACCCTGATCATCAGCTATTTCTCCATCGTCTTCGGCGAACTCACCGCCAAACGGCTGGCCATGCAACGGGCCGAGGCGTTCGCCCTCGGGCTGGCCCCGCTGGTCAACGTGATGGCGACGGTTTTCACCCCGGTGATCTGGTTTCTGGGCAAGTCGACCGACGTCGCCGTCCGAGTCCTGGGCGGCGACCCGAAGGCGGCCCGCGAGGTGGTCACCGACGAGGAGATCCGCGCGATGGTGGTGTCCTCGGCCACCCTGGGCGACGAGGAGCGGCAGATCGTGGACGAGGTGTTCGCGGCTGGTCAGGTGAGCCTTCGTCAGGCGATGATTCCGCGAACCGAGGTGGACTTCCTCGACGGTCACCTGCCCGCCTACCGTGCGATCCGCGAGGTTCAAGAGGGCGCCCATAGCCGCTACCCGGTGATCGGTGAGAACGTCGACGACGTGCTGGGCTTCCTGCACGTGCGCGATCTGTTCGACCTCGACCCGGCGGCGCGCAACGCCCCGATCAGCCAACTCGTCCGGCCGATCCGGACGCTGCCCGGCACGATGCGGATCCTGCGAGCCCTGTCGGAGATGCAGGGCAGCAACTCCCACCTGGTGATCGTCTCCGACGAGTACGGCGGCACCGCCGGGATCGTCACCATCGAGGACCTGGTCGAAGAGCTGATCGGCGACATCACCGACGAGTTCGACCTGGTCAGCACCGACGAGCCGATCAACACCCCGACCGAGGCGGTGGTGGACGGCCTGATGACCCTTGAGGAGTTCGAGCAGTCCACGGGCTGCCCGCTGCCCGAGGGCCCGTACGACACCGTCGCCGGATTCCTGATGGCCCAACTGGGCCACCTGCCCCAACTCGGTGACCGGGTCCTCGTCGACCTGCCCAACCGGGACGGCGAAGCCGCCGACCGCCGGATCGAGCTGGCGGTCATCGAACTCGACGGACGCCGGGCCGCCCGGTTGCGGCTGCAACACCTGGGAGCCGCCGGCGCCGCCGGATAGGGTGCTGCTGGCAGCAGTGGGAGGGAGTCGGGCAATGGAGGATCCTGATGGGTCACTCCTGCTGACTTCCCCGGACGTCGGTGGTCTGCTCCAAGCCGCGGTGGAACACGCCGGCGGCGTCCTGGTCCGCTGGAACCTCGACCATGTCGACGCCAACCCTCAGCACTCCACCACGGCCACCTACTCGGCCGTGGTCGACTGGCCCTACGGTCGGCGGGACGAGTTGCTGGGGGTCAGCGCGCGGGTCGGCGGGCCGGCCCGATCGGACTCTCGCGCTGAGATCTTCGCCGACGGCGATCGCGAGGTCGCGGTGTGGTTGTACCCCAACGATCCGGACCTGCCGGGTCTCACCCGGGCCACCTATCCCGAGCAGATGGCCCAGGTGATCAACGAGAACGACCTCTACGCCACTGCGGTTGGCGTCGGCGAGGTCAACCTGCGGATGATCGGCTACCGGCCCCGCCGCCGGGCGGTGCTGCGGGTCGACCTGCCCAGTCGCGGAGAGACCCTCTACTGCAAGGTGCTCCGGGAGCGGGTCTTCAGCGACGTCGTCCGGCGGCACCGGTTGCTGCTGGACGCCGGGGTTCCCGCCCCCGGGGTGGCCGCGACCACCGCCGACGCCTTGTTGCTGCTGCGCGCGCTGCCCGGGCGCCCCCTGGCCAAGGCGCTCTTCGATGCCCAGCCGCCGTGCACGGCTGAGCAGATCATTGGGCTGCTGGACGGGATGCCGGCCTCGGTGGCCCAGTTGGAGCGGCGTCCGCCCTGGTCGGACGCCGTCGCCCACTACGCGCAGATGGTGGCCCAGGCGATGCCGTCCCTTGGGCCGAAGCTCGATTGGATGGTGACCCGAATCGGCGACGGGCTGGCCCCGATCCCGCCCGGGGACGAACCCACCCACGGCGACTTCCACGAGGGTCAACTGCATGTGGCCGACGGGCAGATCGTCGGGGTGCTGGACGTGGACACCGTCGGCCCGGGTCGGCGGGCCGACGATCTGGCCTGTCTGATCGCGCACCTGTCGACCATCCAGCGGATGAGCCCCACCCAGGAGGCGCGGGTGCACTCGCTGATCCGGGCCTGGGTGCCGGTGTTCGATACGCGGGTGGACCCGACTGAGCTGCGGTTGCGGGCCGCCGCGGTGATCATTTCGCTGGCCACCGGCCCGTTCCGCAGCCAGGAGCCGGATTGGGAGCGCGAGACCGCGGCGATCATTTCGTCCGCCGAGGCGCTGGTGCTTCAGGTCGCCTGACAGGTGCCGAGTCTCCGGACGTCGGCCCTCGCCGTTCCTCCCCTGCCCCCATCCCACCCCACGCCCGCCTCCGTGCGGGTGGGGCCAGCTCCCCCTCGGCCACAGCGTCCACAACGTCCGCCAGGACGACCGTCCCGGGGGTCCGTCGCGGTCCCACATGATGGATCGACCCGTCTCGGCGAGGGTCGTTTTTTGCCGTTCGTCGGGGCGCCGCTCAGGCCAGGTCTACGATGAAAACCATGACCGAAGCGCCCCTGCAGCTTGCCGGTGACTTCGCCCAACCGACCCGCCAGGACTGGGAAACAGAGGTCCTCAAGGTGCTCAATCGGCGGCGACCTGAGGGCAAGGAACTCACTATCGATCAGGCGCTGAAGCGCCTGCGCACCGTCACCGTGGACGCGCTGACGATCGATCCGCTGTACACCGCCACCGACTCAGGCCTGGGGTACCCCGGGCTGATGCCGTTCACCCGCGGCACCACCGTCCGCTCCGGCGCCGGCTGGGACATCCGCGCCCTGCACGAGGATCCTGACGCCGCCTACACCAACGCCGCGATCCTGGACGACCTGCAGCGCGGCGCCACCTCCGTCTGGCTCCGGGTGGGTCCGGACGCGATCAGCGCCGACGCGCTGGCGGAGGCACTCGCCGGGGTCCGGTTCGATCTCGCCGCAGTCGCGGTCTCCTCGACCGACGACCAGCAGGCCGCGGCCACCGCGCTGGCCGACCTCTGGCGAGCCTCGGGCAACATCGACCAGATCTGGGGCAACCTCGGCATCGACCCGCTCGGCGCAGCCGCCGCCACGGGGACCGAGCCCGACTTCTCCCACCTCGCCGAGTGGGTGCGGACCTGCCGCGACGAGTTCCCGAAGGCCCGGGCGATCATCGTCGACACCCTGGTCTACGACGACGCCGGAGCCGGCGACGTGGACGTGCTCGCCTACGCGATCGCCACCGGAATCGCCTACCTTCGGGCGCTGGACGCCCAGGGCGTCAGCGCCGCCGAGGCCTTCGGGCAGTTCGTCTTCCGAGTTCCGGCCAGCGCCGACCAGTTCGCCACCATCGCCCGCTTGCGGGCGCTGCGACGGTTGTGGGCCCGCGTGGGCGAGGTGCTGGACGTCGGCGAGTCCGACCGCGGCGGCATGCAGCACGCGGTCACCTCGTGGCGGATGATCACCCGCGACGACCCGCACGTGAACCTGCTGCGCAACACCATCGCCACCTTCGCCGCGGCGGTGGGCGGCGCCGAGATCGTCACGACGCTCCCATTCGACACCGCCCACGGCCTGCCCGAGGCGTTCTCCCGCCGGATGGCCCGCAATACCCAGCTGCTGGCCGCCGAGGAGTCGAACCTGGGCAAGGTCACCGACCCGGCCGGGGGTTCCTGGTACGTCGAGGAGCTCACCGCCCAACTGGCCGAGAAGGCGTGGTCGGTGGTCCAGGAGATTGAGGCCGCCGGGGGCATGGCCGCCGCGCTGTCGTCCGGCCTGATCGGCGAGCAGTTGGCCGCCGTCAGCGCCGAGCGGGCTAAGCGGCTTGCCTCCCGCAAGCAGCCGATCACCGGGGTCAGCATGTTCCCGCTGGCCGCCGAGTCCGAGGTCGCCACCCGGCCCCGCCCGGCCTCCCGGCAGCGCGCCGGACTGAAGACACACCGCGACTCAGAGGTCTACGAGGCTCTGCGCGACCGCAGCTTGGCTGCCTCGCCGTCGGTGTTCCTGGCCTGCCTGGGCCAGCGCCGCGACTTCGGTCCGCGGGAACAGTTCACCGCCAACCTGTTGCTGGCCGGGGGGATCGCCCATCCGGCCAGCGAGGGCGGCACTCCGGACGAGATCGCGGCCGCCGCCGTGGCGTCCGGAGCCCGGATGGCCATCCTGTGCAGCTCGGCCAAGGTCTACGCCACCCAGGCGCTGGACGTGGCCCGGGCGCTCAAGGCGGGCGGAATCGAGACGGTGTTCATCGCCGGCCGAAAGACCGAAGTGGGCGACGAAGCCGTCGATCAGGTCATCGACGGCGAAGTGTTCGACGGCATGGACGTGGTGGCGTTCCTGAGCGCCACGCTGGATCAACTGGGGGCAGCGAAATGAGCACCTTCCCAACCTTCGACGCCGTCGCCCTCGGTGACGCGGTCGTCCCCGACGATGCCGCCGAGCGGTTCGAGGCGCTGCGCGATCAGCTGCCGCGGTTCTCCCACGGCTGGCAGACCCCGGAGCACATCCTGGTGCCGCCGATCTACGGTGACGACGCCTACACCGGTCTGGATTTCCTGGCCACCTACCCCGGCATCCCGCCGTTCCTGCGCGGTCCGTACGCCACCATGTACGTCAACCAGCCCTGGACCATCCGGCAGTACGCCGGCTTCTCCACCGCCGAGGAATCCAACGCCTTCTACCGGCGGAACTTGGCGGCCGGCCAAAAGGGCCTGTCGATCGCCTTCGACCTGGCCACCCACCGCGGCTACGACTCCGACCACCCCCGGGTGACCGGCGACGTCGGCATGGCGGGGGTCGCCGTCGACTCGATCCTCGACATGCGGCAACTGTTCGCCGGCATCCCGCTCGACCAGATGAGCGTCTCGATGACCATGAACGGCGCGGTGCTGCCGATCCTGGCGCTCTACGTGGTGGCGGCCGAAGAACAGGGGGTGAAGCCGGAACAGCTCGCGGGGACGATCCAAAACGACATCCTCAAGGAGTTCATGGTCCGCAACACCTACGTGTACCCGCCCACGCCGAGCATGCGGATCATCTCCGACATCTTCGCCTACACCTCGGCGAACATGCCGAAGTTCAACTCGATCTCCATCTCCGGCTACCACATGCAGGAGGCGGGGGCGACTGCCGACATCGAGATGGCCTACACCCTCGCCGACGGCGTGGAGTACATCCGGGCCGGCCAGTCGGTGGGTCTGGACGTGGACAAGTTCGCCCCGCGGCTCAGCTTCTTCTGGGCGATCGGGATGAACTTCTTCATGGAGGTCGCCAAGATGCGCGCGGCCCGGTTGCTGTGGGCGCGGCTCGTCCGCGACGCCGGGGCGAAGAACCCCAAGTCGATGTCGCTGCGCACCCACTCCCAGACCTCCGGTTGGTCGCTGACCGCCCAGGATGTGTTCAACAACGTCGCTCGGACCTGCCTGGAGGCGATGGCGGCGACCCAGGGGCATACCCAGTCGCTGCACACCAACGCCCTGGACGAGGCGATCGCGCTCCCCACCGACTTCTCCGCCCGGATCGCCCGCAACACCCAGTTGCTGATCCAGCAGGAGTCGGGCACCACCCGTCCGGTGGACCCGTGGGGCGGCTCGGCCTACGTCGAGAAGCTCACCCAGGAGTTGGCCGCTCGCGCCTGGGAGTTGATCAGCGAGGTCGAGGCGGCCGGCGGGATGGCCAAGGCGATCGAGGCCGGCATCCCCAAGATGCGAATCGAGGAGGCCGCGGCTCGCACCCAGGCCCGGATCGACTCGGGCCGCCAGCCGCTGATCGGGGTCAACAAGTACGTCGTCGAGGACGACGTGGCGCCCGAGGTGCTCAAGGTGGACAACGCCAAGGTCCGCGAGCAGCAACTCGCGAAACTGGCCCGGCTGCGGGCTGAGCGGGACGAGACCGTCACCCAGGACGCCCTCGCCAAGCTCACCTGGGCCGCGTCGAACCCCGACCCGACCGATCCCGAGCGCAACCTGCTGCACCTGTCCATCGACGCCGCCCGCAAGTCGGCCACGGTGGGCGAGATCTCCGACGCCCTGGAGAAGGTGTTCGGCCGCTACACCGCTCAGATCCGTACCATCAGTGGCGTGTACCGCAGCGAAACCGGCCAGTCGGCGGGCGTTGAGCAGGCCCGCAGCCTGGTTGCCGAGTTCGAGTCGGCTGAGGGTCGCCGCCCCCGGATCCTGGTGGCCAAGATGGGCCAGGACGGCCACGACCGCGGCCAGAAGGTGATCTCGACCGCCTTCGCCGACCTCGGCTTCGACGTCGATGTGGGCCCGCTGTTCCAGACCCCCGGGGAGGTTGCCCGGCAGGCGATCGAGGCCGACGTCCACGTGGTGGGCGTGTCCTCGCTGGCCGCCGGCCACCTGACCCTGGTGCCGGCGCTGCGACACGAGCTCGACGAGCTCGGCCGCGAGGACATGATGATCGTGGTCGGCGGGGTGATCCCGGCGCAGGACTTTGACGAGCTGTACGCCGCCGGCGCCGACGCCATCTACCCGCCCGGAACGGTGATCCCGGAGGCGGCGATCGAACTGCTGCAGAAGTTGCGGGATCGCCTGGACGTGGAGTGAGCGGCGGCGGGGCCTTCTTCGACGGGGGCCAATCCGAGTCGGTCATCGAGGCTCCGGGGGCGGCGGGTCACTCCTTCCGCCCCGGGGGTTACGACGCCGGGCGCCCGGCCGCCCGGGCCCGACGCCGGGAGACTCCGGCCGAACTGGCCGAGCAGGTGCTGGCCGGGTCGCGGATGCACATCGCCCGGGCGATCACCCTGGTCGAGTCATCGCGACCCGATCACCGAGCGGCCGCCAAGGAGTTGCTGCGGCTCCTGCGTCCGCACAGTGGCCGGGCGGTCCGGGTCGGCATCACCGGGGTCCCGGGGGCCGGCAAGTCCACGTTCATCGACGCCCTCGGCGTCCGGCTGATCGAGGCCGGGCAGCAGGTGGCGGTGCTGGCGGTCGACCCGTCGTCGTCGCGCACCGGCGGCAGCATCCTCGGCGACCGGACGCGGATGGCCGCGCTGGCCGCCTCCGATCGAGCATTCGTTCGGCCGTCGCCGTCGGGGGGCCACCTCGGAGGTGTGGCCCGGGCCACCCGCGAGTCGATGGTCGTCGTCGAGGCGGCCGGCTTTGGCGTGGTGCTCGTTGAGACCGTGGGCGTCGGCCAGTCCGAGGTTGCGGTGGCCGGGATGGTGGACACCTTCCTGCTGATCACCCTGGCCCGGGCCGGCGATCAGCTGCAGGGGATCAAGCGCGGCATCCTCGAGATGGCCGACGTGATCACTGTTAACAAGGCCGACGGCGAGCACGAGGGGGAGGCCCGGGTGGCGGCGCGGGACCTGTCGGTGGCGATGCGGATGATCACCGCCGACCCCAACGCCCGGCGTCCACCGGTTCTGACCTCGTCCTCGTTCACCGGCAAGGGGCTGGACGAGGTGTGGCAGGCGGTCCTCGACCACCGGGGCTACCTGGACGAGCACGGCGGGCTGGAGCAACGTCGCCGTCGGCAGCAGTTGGAGTGGCTGTGGGCCCTGGTCGAGGGCGAACTGGCCGACGGCCTGCGCCGCTCCGCCCGCGTCCGCGCGATCCGCGACGGCGTCGAGGCCGAGATCGAC
>CAYVOW010000068.1:0-12023 GCA_964453585.1 uncultured Micropruina sp. | reverse complement strand
GGGGCGTTGGCGCAGTTGGTAGCGCGATTGCTTTGCAAGCAATAGGCCACGGGTTCGAGTCCCGTACGCTCCACCACCAAGCTGGACGGCGCCCTCGGGCTAGCCCTTCAGCGCCTACACCCGGACGATGTAGCTCACGGCCGACTCCGCGGAGGTATTCCTCGCCTGATCGACCGCGACCAGGGTGAAGGTGACCGACGTCCGCTTGGTCAGCGGGATGCCGGCTTGGTCGAAGTAATCACGACCCACCGACAACGACCAGACGCCGTCCGAGCCCGTGGTCGCGGTGGCGTAGACGCCGCCGTTCAGGAGGACTTCCACCCGGGTGCCGGGCTCGGCGGTGCCGCTCAGGGTGACCGGGAGCACCGTGATCGTGGACCCGGGACACGGAGTCGTCACCACCGGCGCGCTCGGCGCGGTGAGGTCCACGGTGACCGACACCGATGCCGTCGCGACCGTGGCCCCTTCGTAGATCTGCTCGACGGTGATCGTCCGAGCCCCTTCGGAGAGGTTGATCAGGAGGCCGTCGTAGTGGCCACCGATGCAGGTGGTGTAGGCGAGGTTGGCGTCGTCGGAGACGATCCGCACCTCGGTGCCCTCACGGCAACTACCCGACACCATCAGCACCGAACCGACCACGGCGTCCGCCGTTGGCTGGTCGACGGTCAAGGATGCCGGATCGATCACCACGTTGATCCCCACGCAGGCACCCTGAGCCGAGGTGTCCCGGTTGCGGACCCAGGCGCAGATCAGGTTGTAGCCGAGCTGGTATGGCCTCACGGTGGCGGTCCAGGTGCCGTCAGCAGCGATCGGCACCTCCTGGGTCTCGAGCACCGAGCCACCGATCGCGACCAGACCATCCCAGTTGGCGGCGGTCCCGCTGAGCGTCACCGAGCTGCCCTCCACCACGGTGGCGCCCTCGGTCGGCTCCAGGATGGTCACCGTGCCCCGATTGTCCAGGACGTTGAAGCTGCGGGTCAGCGATGCGATCTCGGCACCCCCGAAGGTCATGGTGACCAGCACGCTGTGATCGCCCCCACTGCCGCTGGTCAGTTCGACCGAGTAGCGATTGAAATCGCACCACGTGGTCACCGGCTCTGCGCCGTCCAGGGACACCGACACCTCAGTCTGGGAGACGCAGCCGCCGGCGACCTGGAAGGTCAGCGGGACCTGCGCGCCCTCCTCTGGCAGGTCGACGGTGAGCGCGGCCGGATCCGGCTGCACCACCACCTCGAGGCAGGAGACCGAGCCGAGTGTTCCGTCCGCCTTCAGCACCGTCGCGCAGATCTGGTTGGTCCCGGCCTCCAGGCCGGTCAAGGTGGCCGTCCAGGACCGCTTGGTCACCGGCACGGTCACCTGGACGTCGTTCACGATTCCGGCGGAGACGGTGACGGTTCCGGTCGGCGAGGACGCCATCCCGGTGACCGTGACCGAGGAACTCGACACGGTGGCGCCGGCGCTCGGACTGGTGATCGTCACCGAGGTGCGTGGTGCGGCCAGCGCGTTCGTGGCGGGAGCTAGCAGTCCCAGGGCCAACAAGACGGCGGTGAGAAGACGCAGGACGGCGCGCATGAGTAGCTCTAAAACGGGCGGATGCGGCACAGCATGACACCCCGAACCGGTGGCGGGCCAGCCCCTGACGGGTGGGTTCGATCACCCGCCCCACAGCGGCAACACCAGCCGACGCTACTTCTTCGGGGTGAACTCCTGGCCCTTGTACTTGGCCCAGTAAAGATCCATGGTGTCGTTCTTCAGCGCATCGGCCAGTTCGGCCAGTTGCTTCTCGTTGACGATGTCGATCGCCGCCCCCACCGGAGAGGTGCCGAAGCCGCTGATCGGGGCCTGCAGGGTGATGATGTCGTCCCCGCCGCGCAACTTCATGCCGCTCGCGATGGAGAACATCTGCGGCACCGTGAAGTCCTTGTCAACGGCGAAGAACTTGCCGATCTGCCCGGCCACCTCGCTGAACGTCACCGGATTCGCCATCACCGACGGCTTCATCAGCTTGACCGCAATCGCCTTCACCACGGTGCGCTGCCGGGCGGCCCGGCTCAGGTCGCCCTCGGGGAGGTCATAACGCTGCCGGACGTAGGTCAGCGCCTCGTCGCCCTTGATGGTGATCTCGCCGCGTGGCCACTGGTAGCCGTGGAAGGTCGACTCGGTGTCGTTGTAGACGGTGACGCCACCGATCTGTTCGGTCAGCCCGATGAACCCCACGAAGTCGGTCACCACGACGTGATTCATCCGGATGGTGAGCAGCGACTCCAAGGTCTGGACGGCCAGCGGAATGCCGCCGAAGGAGTAGGCGGCGTTGATCTTGTTCTTGCCGTGACCGGGGATGGAGACGTACATGTCGCGCGGGAACGAGATCAGGTACACCTTCGACCGGTCGCCACTGAGGTGGGCCACGATCAGGGTGTCACTGCGCCCCCGGTCGGCCCCACGGGAGTCACTGCCCATCAGCACGAAGTTCATCCCGGCGCTGGCCGGTGCCTCCGGTGGCCGGTTCTCATAGGTGGGCATGAACGTCTCGTCGCGGTCGATCGAGGTCAGGGCCAACAGCGCCTGGATCACGTAGAAGCCGACGCCGACTACCAGCAGGGTGATCAGGCCGATCAGCAGGATCAGCCACTTGCGCATCGGACGCCGCTTGGCGCGACGCGCCTCCCGGCTCGGGCGCGGCTCCTCGTCCTCCGACAGCAGGCCCCCGAGGCCTTCGTCGGGATTCGGTGCAGACTCACTCATCGGGTCCTCCCCTACTCGACCGAGTCCGTTTCGGCCGCCCACGTCTCCGCGGCGCGTTCGGCCTCACGGCGACGCTGACCCGCCAGCAGCAGCGCGACACCGGCGGCAACGGCGAGCCCCAGCAGGAAGTTCTTCACCGCACTAGGGTAGCCGGGCTCACCCCACTCAGCCTTGGCCGACCGAGCGCAGCTTCTCCCAGGTATGGGGGTGCGCGGTGACAAAGCCGGTGAGGTCGTCGCGAACCAGCGCCTGGCGAAGGCTGGCCAGCCCGGTCGGATCGGGTTCAATGCCCTGTTCGCGGCCGGTGGCCGACCGCACCGGGAGCGCCAGATCACCGATCCCGCTGCCGCTCAAGCGCAGTTCCAGTGCAGTCTGGCGGACCACTTCGGGGGTGAGGTCGCCATCGACCACCAGGCAGCTGGTGAGCACCCGGGTGATCTGCTCCAGCCGCATTGGGTTGGCCAGGATCGTCCCGTCGGCAAGCCGCTGCAGCAACGCGGTGGTGACCATCGTCGATCGTTCCAGACGGACGAGGGGGGTCGCCGAGGAGCTGGTGAAGTCCTGGGCGCTGGACGAGTCCAGGCTGAGCGTTCCGGTGGCGCCACCGCTGTCGGATGAGACCGTCACCCCGCCCAGCGGGTCGGCGACCTTCAGGAAGTCGGCCATCCTGAGCCGGATCTGGTGCTCGATCCGGGTGCCCAGCAGCGACTCCACCGCCTGCAGGATCTGGAGCGAGTCACCGGGCTGGTAGAGCTCCCCCAACTGACGCTGCCCCTGGCCGTCCGGGAGCCACAGTTCGGCGGGCAGCGCGATCAGTTGGAAACTGTCTCGGCCCGCCGAGAGGTGCCCGACCAGCACCGAGAGCAGCCGGTCGTCGCCATCCACGTCCAGAATCAGGAAGTTCATCGCCGACGTCGCTTCGGCCGGCGCCGGAGCGGGACGACCCGGGTAGTCCGGCAGCGGCGCCTCGCGCTGGACGCCGGCCACCGCCTGGCTGATCAGGCCGAGGTAGAGCGACGCCAACGCCAGCACGCCGGCGATCACCACCAGGCCCCCGACCAGGGCGGTGGTGACCAGGCGGTCGCCCCTGCGTGTCATGGGGCCAAGGCTAGGTCCGAATGGCAAGCGCCCTACGCTGGGCCACGATGAACGTCCAGGAGCTGCTCTTCCCTCCGGGTGCGACCCGGCACGACTGGCTGCTGGACGGCATGCTCGCGGGCTCCCTGATCATGGCCACCGTCGCGCCGTATGCGCTGGTCGGCGCCTACAACGGGGTGGCCCCGTGGCTGTGGATCTCCTCGTTGACGTTGGTGGTGCTGCCGCTGGTGCTGCGTCGGCACTCGCCGCTGCTGATGCTCGCCGGGTGCACCATCGCCGGGCTGATCCACGTGGCGGTGAGTTCGATCTTCACCGCACCGCTGATCGTCCTCCCGATCGTGGCCTACTCGGTGGCTCGCTGGATTCCCGGCCCGCCGGCCCGGCTGGTCGTCCTGGTCGGCGCGGTGGGGGCCATCGCCGGGCCGCTGCGCTGGACGCTGGGGCTGGGCGTCGGGGTGAACCTGCGGATGGTGATCACGCTGATCCTGCAGGCGTTCGTCTGCCTGGGCCTGATCGTCACCCCGTACGCCATCGGACGCCGGGTCCGCGAGTCGTCCCAGGCCCACCGGGACCGGGTGGCCGCGGCCGAGGACCGCTACCAGTCGATCCTGGCCGAGCGCGACCAGCAGGCCCGGCTGGCCGAGTCCCGGGCCCGGGCCCAGATCGCCCGCGAACTCCACGACATCGTCGCCCACTCGCTGTCGATCATGATCGTCCAAGCCGAGGGCGGGCGGGCGCTGGCAGCGAGGAAGCCGGAGGCGGCCGCGCAGGCGCTGACCACGATCGCCGACACCGGCCGGGACGCGCTCAGCGAGATGCGCCGGATCGTGGGGGTACTGCGCCGCGAGCCCGACGCCGACGCACCGGCCGACTTCGCCCCCGCGCCGACCCTGGACGACATCGCCGATCTCGTGCAACGCACCACCGATCGGGCTCACCTGCGGATCATCGGGAACGCGCCCAAGGTCAGTCCGGCCCTGGAGTTGACGGTGTACCGGGTGATCCAGGAGGCCCTGACCAACTTCCTCAAGCACGCCGGTTCGACCGCCACCGCCACCGTCACGCTCACCTATCGAGGCACCGACATCCTGGTCGAAGTGGTGGACAACGGCCCGGGCGAAACGATCAGCGACGGCACCCCAGGCCATGGTCTTCGGGGCATGTCGGAGCGGGTCGCCTCGATGGGTGGGAGGCTTGAGGCCCACCCCCAGCCACGCGGTGGTTTTCTGGTCCGAGCCGCACTGCCCCTTCGTCCCTGAACTTACGGAGAACCGATGTCCCAGATCCGAGTCTTCCTGGTCGACGACCAGGCGCTGGTCCGCAGCGGTTTTCGAATGCTGATCGAGTCCGAGGACGACCTGGTGGTCGTCGGGGAGGCGTCCGACGGGGCGGCTGCGGTCCGGCAGTTGGCGGTGACCGTCGCCGACGTGGTGCTGATGGACATCCGGATGCCGGTGATGGACGGGGTGGAGGCCACCCGGCAGTTGGTGGCCGCCGGCCTGGGGACCAAGGTGCTGGTGCTGACCACCTTCGACGCCGACGAATACGTGTTCAGCGCGCTCAAGGCGGGCGCGTCCGGGTTCATGCTGAAGGACGCCCGGCCGGCCGATCTGCTCAACGCCATCCGAAACGTGGCCGCCGGCGACGCGGTGATGGCCCCGTCGGCGACCCGCCGGCTGTTGGAGCAGGTGGTGCCAACCCTGCCCACCGCACCGCAGGGTCACGACCCGCGGCTGGCGCTGCTCACCGAACGCGAGCGGGAGGTGCTGATCGAGATCGCCGCCGGGGCGACCAACTCCGAGATCGCCACCAAGCTGTACATGGCCGAAGGCACGGTCAAGACCCACATCGGCCGGCTGCTGGCGAAGCTGCAGTGCCGAGACCGGGTCGGGCTGGTGCTGTTCGCCTTCGAAACCGGGTTGGTCACGCCCTAGTTTGATGGCCGTGGACGAGCGCGCTAGGCGCTCGGCGGCGGTGTCCGGGGCCTACTTTGCGGCCGGCTCCTGGTCGGCGGCGTCTTGGGCCTGTTCGACGGCGGCATCCTCGGCCGCAGTCTCGGCGGCGTCGACGGCCTCGTCCTTAACGGCCTCCTCAGCGTTAGCGGTGTTCACCGCAACCTCGGGCTGGGCGGCGGCCGTCGACTCGGCCGACTCGTCCAGCTGGGCGATCGCGCCACCACCGAGGGTGGCCAGCATCTGCCGGACATTGGTCAACTGCGCGGTGATGCTGTCGCGTCGCGCCGTCACCGCTTGCAGTTCCCGCTCGGAGTCGCGGCGGATCCGCTCAGCGTTCGCCTTGGCCTGCTCGACGGCCTGGTAGGCGGCGTCCTGGTGCTGCTTGAGGTGCGCCGCCGCAGCCGCCTTGGCCTCGGCCAACACCCGCTCGGACTCGGCATGCGTGGACGACAGCTTGTCCTCGGCCCGGGCCAGCGCCTGCTCGTTGTGGGCCATCACCGCAGCGAAGTCGGTGGCGGCCTTCTCCCGACGCTCGGCCAGAGTCTTCTCGAAGTCCGCCGCGGCCGCGGCGGCCCGGGCCCGCTGATGCTCGTACAACGCCTCGGCCTCCTCGCGACGGGCGGACGCCTCACGGTCAGCGTGATCGAGGATGTCGTCGGACTCGCGACGGGCCGACTCCACCAGGCGGGCGGCGTCGGCGTCCGCGCGTCCGGCGGTGTCCTTGGCGTAGCGGTCGGCGGCATCGCGGGCGGCGTTGGTGGTGGCCAGGGTTTCGGCTTCGAGCTTCTCGGCGGCCCGGCTGGCCTTGGCCCGCAGGTCGTCGGCCTCCTCGGTGGCCAGCCCGAGCATCTGGGCAATCCGCTGACCGAGGTCGCTGAAGGTGGGCGGGGCGGCGTGACGTTGCTCGTTCTCCAAGGTGGAGATCCGCTGCTGCGCGGCCGCCAACGCCAGCCGCGCCTGCTCCAGGGCAGCGCTCAGCTTGCTCGCCTCGACGGTGCGATCGGCGGCCTCGGTTCGAGTCACCTCAAGGGCCTGCCGCAGCTGGGTGACCGCCCGTTCCACCTCTGCCGGGTCGTAGCCGCGCAGGACGGTGCGGAAGGCGGGTGCGTCGTTCATGATTCCTCTTTCTCAGATACCGCCAGCGCCTCGATGACGCCGGACAGGTGGCCCAGTTGGCTGTTGATGTCGTCGCGCCGCTGGGCCAAGGCGGCCACCTCGGCTCGGGAGCGGTCCAGGACGTTTCGGGCCTCGGCGCGGGTCGCGTCCGCCTCGGAGCGGGCCTGCGACAACAGGGACACCGCCTCGTCCCGGGCGTCCTTGGATCGCTGGTATGCCTCGCGTTGCAGACGCTCCACCTCGGCGGTCGTCCGTTCGCGGACGAGGCGGGCGCCTGCCTCGGCCTCGGCCAGCCGGCGCTCGGCCCGCTCCACCTGGGCCTTCGCCTCCTGCTCAGCGGCGGTCAGGATCGCGGCGGCCCGGGTGGTGGCCTCCTGGTGGGTCCGCTCGGCGTCCCGCTCGGCGGCCTCGAGGACGGCTAGGGCGCGCTGCCGCAGGTCGTCCTGCTCGGCCCGGTCGGCGTCCATCGCCACCTTGTGCCGGTGCTTGCTGGCGGCCAGCACCACCTGCAGTTCCTCACGCACCCTGCGGGCGTGCTGCTCAAGTTCGGCGTGGACGTTGCGCCGCTGGGCCTGGGCGTCCTGGTCGGCCTGGAGGCGCAACTCAGCCATCGCCTGCTGCGTCCACTCCACGTGGGCCGCGGCCGACGCGAGTTGCTCGTCCGACTCGGCGGTGGCGGCGGCCCGGAGGGCGTCCAGTTCGGCGGCGGTGTCGATCCGCCTGGTCGCCAGCTCGGCCTCGCCCGCCGCTCGCTCCTCGGCCAGCAGGCGTCGAACCTCGGTCAGCTCGGCTTGGGCGGCGGCGCGAACCCGCTCCGCCTCGGCGTTCGCCTCGGCCAGGAGCGCCCGGCTGTCGGCGATGGCGCTGTCGCGGCGGCCCGCTTCCTCGTCGTCCCAGGCCAACTGGCGGGCGCTGATCTCGGCGGCGCTGTTGGCCGAGGCCTGCTCCAACCGCGCGATCGTCTGGTCGTGGGTCTGCTGGGCGGACTCCCGGAGCGCCGCCGCTTCCCGTTGAGCCCGGTCGATGAGTTCGGCCGCCTCGTCCCGGGCTGAGGTGACCACCTCGTTCGACGTCCGCTCGGCGGTCTGGACGATCTGGTTGGCCTGGTCGGCGGCGTCGCCGATCAGGGTGGTGGCGTCCTGCCGGGCCTCGTCCAGCCGGGTCTGGGCCGACGCCAGGGCAGCCTGCACCTGATCGTGGCGGGCCTGCGCCTC
The DNA here is from genome assembly GCA_964453585.1 of uncultured Micropruina sp. Taxonomy (GTDB): domain Bacteria; phylum Actinomycetota; class Actinomycetes; order Propionibacteriales; family Propionibacteriaceae; genus Micropruina. The sequence goes on along the minus strand of CAYVOW010000068.1, from coordinate 3,895 downwards.
CCGGAGCAGATCGTCGCTGGCCGTCTTGGCCTGGGCGGTCTCCTCGCGGACCCGGCTGGCGTCCTGCTCGGCCTCCGCGCGGACCCGGTCGGCCAGCAACTGCGCCTGGTCGAGGATGGCTGCAGCGTGCCTGGTGAGGTCCGCGTGTTCAGCCATGGGGCAATTCTCACCAGGGGTTTGGGCGGGCTGCAACTCACCGTGGGTATCGCCGCTACGCTCGTCGGGATGCGTTACCTGTCCACCCGAGCTGCCGGCGCCCAGGCGGGGTTGCCCTTCTGTGACATCCTGCTCGGCGGGCTGGCCCCCGACGGTGGCCTCTACCTCCCCGACCACTACCCGCAGCTCTCCCCCGCGGATCTGGCAGAACTGCGAACGTCGCTGTCAACGGATGGTTATCCGGCGGTGGCGGCGCGGCTTCTCGGCATGTTCGCCGACGACCTTCCGGCCGCCGACCTGGCGGCGCTGTGCCGACGCGCCTATTCCACGTCGGTCTTCGGAGACCCGGTCGTCCCGGTGACGGCGTTATCGGGCGGGGTGTGGCTGTCGCACCTGTCACAAGGTCCGACCGCGGCCTTCAAGGACATGGCCATGCAACTGCTGGGGCAGTTGTTCGAGTACGAACTGGGTCGCCGCGGCGAGGTGATGAACATCCTCGGCGCCACCAGCGGCGACACCGGGAGCGCGGCCGAGTACGCGATGCGCGGACGGTCTGGGATTTCGGTGTTCATGCTGTCGCCTTCAGGGCGGATGAGTCCCTTTCAACAAGCCCAGATGTTCAGCCTCGACGATCCCCACATCGTCAACATCGCCGTGCGCGGGGTTTTCGACGACTGCCAGGACCTGGTCAAGGAGTTGTCGTCCGACGCCGACCTCAAGCGTCGGCTGAGCCTCGGCGCGGTCAACTCGATCAACTGGGCGCGGGTGGTGGCCCAGGTCGTCTACTACGTGGTGGCCTGGCTCCGGGTGACCGACCAGGTGGGCGCTGATGCCCCGGTGTCGTTCAGCGTCCCGACCGGTAACTTCGGCAACATCTGCGCCGCCCATATCGCCCGGGAAATGGGGCTGCCGATCCACCGGCTGATCCTCGCCACCAATGAGAACAACGTCCTCGACGAGTTCTTCGCGACCGGCGTCTATCGCGTCCGACAAGGGGCGTTGGAGACGTCCAGCCCGTCGATGGACATCTCCAAGGCGTCCAACTTCGAGCGCTTCATCTTCGACCTGCTGGGCCGCGATGGGGCGCGGGTGGCCGATCTATTCGGACGCCAACTTCCCGACAACGGCTTCTTCGACCTGTCGGAAACGGCCGAGTTCGCCGGGCTCCGGGAGCGATACGGCTTCGTCTCGGCGGCGTCGTCCCACGCTCAGCGGGTGATCACGATTCGTGAGGTGGCGTCCCGGGATTCGGTGGTGATCGACCCGCACACCGCCGACGCGGTCGGGGTCGCCTACCGCCTCGCCGAACCCGGCGAGCAGGTGATTGCCACCGAGACCGCGCTGCCGGTGAAGTTCTCGGCCACGATCGTGGAGGCGCTGGGGCACGAACCGGACCGGCCCGCCGCCTTTGACGGAATCGAAGACCTTCCGCGGCGGGTGGTCGAGATCGACAACGACGCGGCCGCGTTACGGGCATTGATCGAGGCCTCGCCGGCTCGCCGGTGAGTGCGTTCGCGGGCGTTTCGCCCGGCTGACTCAATCGTTGACGATGGTGACGTCACCATCGGCCGATTCCGCCCAATGATTGAGTCAGTGGGACCAACATTGAGTTATCCACAGATTTGCGCTGAGGCGATGCTGCGCTGCCCCGCGGCGGGATGTGCTTGGGTCATGACCCTCCCCCCTTCACGAACTTCACTCCTGCTCGCCATGCTTGACCACAACCACGGGGTCCTGCGGCGGTCCGACCACCCGCATGACCACGCCCCGCTGAAGTCACTGGTCCGTCGCGGAGTCCTCGAACCTGTCTTGCCGGGCACCTACGTCGACACCCGTCGGATGGATCAGCGGGTGACCCGATACCGCGCTGTTTTGGCCCACTACCGCGGAGCGACGCTCTGGGGTAACAGCGCCGTGGGCCTGGTGTGCGGTCGGGCGGACGATCCCTATGACCCAGCCGTACCGATCGAGATTGCGGTCCCGTACACCTTGCGAACACCCGAGCAGATCAAGTCGACCTTCCGCCGACTGCCGGATGAGGTCATCCTCCACTGGCAAGGGCTGAGGATGCCCGTCCCGGCCTACCTGGCGGTCGATGCGGCCGCGTGCGACGACGGTCGGCTGGCCGAACGCCTCCTTCGGGATCGGATCGTCACCCCCGACCAACTGACGGCTGCCTTGGGGTGGTTCCGCGGCCAGACTGGTGCGGCGACCCGCCGGGCGGTGGTCCAGTCAAGCGCTGACAACCCGTGGTCGGGAGGCGAGCGACGCTTCCAAAGACTGCTCCGCGCTGGTGGCCTGCGGGATTGGGTAGCGAACGCACCGTTGTGGGTGGATGGGCACCTCTACTACCCGGACATCCTGTTCCGCCTCGAGCGGGTGATCCTCGAGTTCGACGGCTACGCGGCGCATCGGGAGCGTCACGCCTTCGACAGCGATCGGGTACGGATGAATCGCCTTCAACTGGCGGGCTTTCTGGTGCTGCGCTTCACCTGGTCAATGCTCGACGAACCGGAGGCGGTGCTCGCCGATGTGCGACGCGCCCTCCAGATTCGACGAGAAATCGCCGCCTGACTCAATCGTTGGCGATGGTGACGTAACCATCGGCCCTTTGCCCCCAACGATTGAGTCAGTCGAGCAATTACACCCCGCGCGATCAGTCGACGACGAGGCCGCGGCGCTCGAGCAGGTGGCTCAACTCCGGATCCTGCCCGCGGAAGTCGCGGTAGGTGTCCATGGCATCGACCGAGCCGCCGGGGGCAAGCAACGTGCGCCGGTAGCGCTCGCCATTCTCACGGGTCAGCCCACCTCGGCTGAGGAACCAGGCCGCAGTGTCGGCGTCCAGCACCTCAGACCAGATGTAGCTGTAATACGCGGCCGCATACCCGCCCTCAAAGACATGCCTGAAGTAGGTCGACCGGTAGCGGCTCGGCGCCAGCGGAAAGTCGATCCCTGCGGCGGCGAGGCCGCGCTGCTCGAACGCCTCCACCTCGTCGGCGCTGGTCGGAAGGTCGGCCAGCGGGGTGGTGTGCCAGATCTGATCGAGGATCGCCGCCGCCAAAAACTCCGTCGTCCGATAGCCCTGGTTGAACTGCTGACTGTTCTGCATGGTGTCGATCCAGGACGCCGGAATCGGCTCCCCCGTCTGGTGATGAACGGCGTAGCGGGACAGCAGTTCGGCGTCCAGCGCCCACATCTCGTTGACCTGGGACGGGAACTCGACGAAGTCTCGTGGCGTGGCCGTCCCCGACTGGGACGGGTAGCGGGTCGCCGACAGCAACCCGTGCAGGGCGTGACCGAACTCGTGGAAGAGGGTGATCACCTCGTCCCAGACCACCAGCGCCGGCTGCCCGGCCGGCGGCTTGATCAGGTTGAGGTTGTTGCTGACCACCGGACGCTGCCCCAGCAGATCGTTCTGGTCGACCAGGGCGTCCATCCACGCCCCGCCCTGCTTGCCGGGACGGGTGAAGTAGTCGCCCAAGTAGAGGCCGATCCCGGTGCCGTCGGCGTCCTTCACCTCCCAGACCCGCACCTCGTCGTTGTACCCGGCGAGGTCGGGACGCGGCTCGAAAGTGATCCCGAACAGGCCGGTCGCGGCGGCGAAGACCCCCTCGTGCAGCACCCGCTCCAGCTCCAGGTAGGGACGAAGCAGGTTGGCGTCCAGCGAGAACCGTTCCGCGCGGAGCCGCTCGGCCAGGTACTGCCAGTCCCACGGCTCGAGCGTGGCGTCGGCGTCGAT
>CAYVOW010000067.1:0-12374 GCA_964453585.1 uncultured Micropruina sp. | reverse complement strand
AGATCACCCGCTGGAACTCGCGGACCATCATCGGGAACGGGTGCGGGCCGGCCACGGTGCCGATCAGGTAGTGGGTGGTGTCGACGCTGGCCACCCAGTCGCGCATGGCCTCGTTCATCGCGTCCTTGAGCGTCTGGCTACCCGAATCGACCGGGATCACCTCGGCCCCGAGCAGCTGCATCCGGGCCACGTTGAGGGCCTGTCGCTCCGTGTCCACCTTGCCCATGTAGACCCGGCACTCCAGACCGAGCAGCGCTGCCGCGGTGGCGGTGGCGACCCCATGCTGCCCGGCACCGGTCTCCGCGATCACCCGGGTCTTGCCCATCCGCTTGGTCAGCAGCGCCTGGCCGAGCACGTTGTTGATCTTGTGCGAACCGGTGTGGTTGAGGTCTTCGCGCTTCAGCAGGACGATCGCGTTGCCGCAGTGCTCGGCGAACCGGGGCGCCTCGGTCAGCGGCGTCGGACGGCCCGAGTAATCACGGCGCAGACGGTCCAGTTCGGCCCAGAAATCGACGTCGCCCATCGCCTGGCGGAACTCGTCCTCAAGTTGGGCGAGGGCCGCGAACAGCGCCTCCGGGACGTACTTGCCTCCGAAGAGGTCGAAGTGTCCCGCGGCGTCGGGCAAGCGGGTCGGCTGGGTCACCGGGTCAGGCTACCCGTCGCGGGACGGGCTCAGTCCCGGGTCTCGACCCGCCGCGATCAGGCCCTGGACCCCGGCCACGGGGTCTCCGTCCTTGACCAGCGCCTCCCCGACCAGGACGACATCGGCTCCGGCGTCGGCCATCCGGCGCGCATCGGCGGCGGTCAGGATTCCCGATTCGGCGACCTTGACTGCCCCCTCCGGGACCAGTCCGACGAGCCGCTCGAATTGGACGATGTCGACCTCAAGGGTCTGCAAGTTTCGGTTGTTCACCCCGATCAGGGTGGCTCCGACGTCGGCGGCGCGGCGGACCTCGTCGGCGGTGTGGGTTTCGACCAGGGTGGTCAGTCCCAGCCCGTTGGCGGTGTCGAGCAACGAGCCGAGTCGGGCGTCCGACAAGGCGGCGACGATCAGCAGGATCAGGTCCGCGCCGGTGGCCCGCGCCTCGTAGAGCTGGTAGTCCGACACCGTGAAGTCCTTGCGGAGCAGCGGCGTGTCCACCGCGGCCCGGACGTCGAGCAGGTCGCCCAAGGTGCCGCCGAAGCGGCGCTGTTCGGTGAGCACCGAGATCGCCGCGGCACCGCCCTCGGCGTAGGCCCGGGCCAGCCCGGCGGGGTCGTCGATCGCGGCCAGCGCGCCCTTGCTCGGGCTGCGCCGCTTCACCTCGGCGATCACCGCCAGTCCGGGAGCCCGGAAGGCGGGCATCGGGTCGCGCGGCAGCGGGGACGCCCAGGCAGCCTCGATCACCTCATCGAGGGGACGCAGTTCCTCCCGTGCTGCCAGATCTTCGCGGACGCCGACGATGATGTCGTCCAGCACCCCCACGTCAGGCCTGCCCGTAACCCATCTTGCGCATCACGCCACCGACAATCGGTGAGGCCAGGACGATCGCCATGGACACCCAGAACAGCGGCCAGTTGGGTCCGAGCAGGAAGGCGATCGAGCCGAGGATGAAACCGACGGCGGCCAGGATCGAGCTCGTCCAGGCGGCCGGGGTGCGGCCGTGGTGGTAGTGCTTGGGGGTCGGGCTCATCGGCTGGGCCTTTCTGATCAAGGTTCGCCCTATTCTGGCCCGGGCCGCCGCTGGGTGTCACCCCGCCACTCCTGGCTGGGATCAACGCCGGCGTCCAGGGCCTTCCAGGCGTCCAGCGGCGGGTCGCTCCGGGCCTCGTCCTCAGCCCCGGACGCCGGCCGCACCGGCGGTCGGGTGACGATCGCCAGCGCGGATGACACAGCTCCGATCAGGGCCAGCCCCAGGTACACCCAGCGGAACGGCTCGACGGTCCACGCCGCATCGTCCGGGACGCCGAGTGGGGGCTCGACGGGATGGACTGCGACCGCGGCGAGCCAGCCGGCCCCGACATGGACCACCGCAACCGCGGCCGAGGCGACCTTCCTACCCCAGCTGCGTAGCCAGGCGGCCAGCAGCGTCCCGGCCAGGGCGGCCAGCGCCAGGCCCTGAGCCCCGCCCGAGGTGGTGGCGTCGCCGGTCATCGTGGTGCCGGCGATTCGCCACCAGGGTTGGCTGGCCGACACCAGCAGGCCCAGGGCCGCCAGCCACATCCCACCGACCGCGAGCCGCCTAATCACGACCGGGACAGCCGGGTCATCTTGTTCGCCGCCTGCACCGCCCGGACGACCGCCGCCGCCTTGTTCACCGACTCCTCGTCCTCGGTCTGGGGAACCGAATCGGCGACGATGCCGGCCCCGGCCTGGACGTAGGCCGTCCCGTCGGCCAGCACGGCGGTCCTGATCGCGATCGCCGTATCGGCGTTGCCGGCGAAGTCGAAGTAGCCGACGACGCCGCCGTACAATCCGCGGCGGCTCACCTCCAGCCGGTCGATGATCTCCATCGCCCGCACCTTCGGGGCCCCGGACAGGGTCCCGGCCGGGAAGCAGGAGAGGGTCACGTCGAGGGCGGTTCGGCCCGGCGCGACCCGTCCGGTGACGGCGGCCTCCAAGTGCATGATGTGGCTGTAGCGGCGGACCTTCATGAACTCGATCACCTCGACCGTGCCGGGAACGCACACCCGCCCGAGATCGTTGCGGCCGAGATCCACCAGCATCAGGTGCTCGGCCTTCTCCTTGGGGTCGGCCAGCAGGCTCGCTTCCAGCTCCGCGTCCTCGGTTGCCGAGGAGCCGCGGGGACGGCTGCCAGCGATCGGGTGGGTCACCGCGACCCCGTCCTCCACGGTGACCAGCGCCTCCGGACTTGACCCCACGATGGCCAGGCCGGGCAGGCGCAGCAGGTAGAGGTAGGGGCTCGGGTTGGTCCGGCGCAGGATCCGGTAGACGTCCAGGGCGTCGGCGGTGCAGGGCAACTCGAACCGCTGGCTGACCACGATCTGGAAGGCCTCGCCCGCCTTGATCTCCTCCACCGCTGCCCGGACCGCCTGGTGAAACTCCCCCGGCGTCCGCTGACGGGTGACGGTCGCGTCCGGGCCGTCGCCGGGGATCGAGACCAGCGGGTCGACCGTCCCGGAGAGTTGGGCCACCATCGCCTCCACCCGGGCACTGGCGTCGGCGTAGGCGTCCTGCGCGCGGTCGGTGGAGTCGTCGAAGTTGATCGCGTTAGCGATCAGCCAGACCTCGCCGGAGTGGTGGTCGAGGACGGCCATCTCGGAGACCAGCAGCATGGCCAGCTCGGGCAGCGGTAGATCGGACGGGTTGGCGTCGGGCAGCACTTCCAGGCGGCGGACGGCGTCGTAACCGAGGAAGCCCACCATGCCGGACACCAGTGGCGGCAGCTCGGGGTCGCGCGGGGTGTGCAGGGCGTCCAGGGTGGCGGCCAGCACCTGCAACGGGTCCCCTCCCGACGGCAGGCCTTCAATCGCGCGATCGGTCCAGGTCCAGGTCGCCTGGCCGTCCCGCTCGCTCAGGGCGGCGGCGGTACGCACCCCGACGAACGAATAGCGCGACCACATGCCGTTGTCCGCCGACTCCAGCAGGAACGTCCCGGGTCGGTCGCCGCACAACTGGTGATAGAGCCCGACCGGGGTCAGGTCGTCGGCCAGCAGCCGGGTGTGGACGCTGATCACGCGGCGGGTCCGGGTCTGCTCCAGAAACCCGTCGAGGTCGGGGCTGATCACGACGCCAACCCCAGCAGACCATCGTCGAAACACGTGGTGGACCCGGTGTGGCAGGCGGGGCCGGTCTGGTCGACCGTCACCAGGACGGTGTCGCCGTCGCAGTCCAGCCGCACCTCACGGACGGCCTGGGTGTGACCGCTGGTCTCGCCCTTCACCCAGTACTCCTGGCGGCTACGCGACCAGTACGTGCCCCGCCGGGTGGCCAGCGTGCGCGCCAGCGCCTCGTCGTCCATCCAGGCCAGCATCAGCACCTGCCCGCTGGACGCGTCCTGAACAATGGCCGCGACCAGCCCATCGGCGTTGCGCTTGAGGCGCGCTGCGATCTCGGGGGCGAGGTTCATCGGGCCATTGTGTCAGGGCTAGCATGCGGCCATGTCCCATGCCCAGACCGAGCGCGCCCTGACCTGTGACGCGCTGGCCGCCGTCGATCCGAGTGCGCCGACGTTGTGTCGCGGCTGGGACGCTCACGATCTGGCGGCCCACCTGTGGGTCCGCGAGAACGAACTCCTGGCGGCGGCCGGGATCATGGTCCCCGCGCTCAAGGGCCGCACCGAGCAGCGGATGGCCGAGATCCGGGCCTGGCTGACCTACCCCGAGTTGATCGCGGCGCTGCGCGCCGGCCCTCCCCGGCTGTCGCCGTTCGGGCTGCCCGGCGCCGACGAGGCAGCCAACTCCCTGGAGTACTTCATTCACGGCGAGGACGTCCGACGGGCCAACCCTGGCATCGCCCAGCATCCGCAGGACCCATCGCTGGAGGAGCTGTGCTGGAAGCGGCTGCCGTTCGTGGCGCGGATGGGATACGGCAAGGTCACCAGCGGCCTGCTGCTGGAACGAACCGACCTCCCAGCCGAGCCGATCCGCGTCCACCCTGGCGCCGAGATCGTCACGGTCACCGGACGCCCGACCGAACTCATCCTGCACGCCTACGGCAGAGCCAGCGTGGCCGACGTCGAGGTTTTCGCGCCGGCGGAGGCGGCCGCGGCCTTCGTCGAGGCCACCTCCTAGCCCGGCCCCTGAAGCAGCGGTGTCCCAGTCAAGGTTTCCAGCGCAATAACCTGACTCACGCACCGCACCGAGTGCTCGCCGGGTGAGCGGGGGCGGCCCAGGGGCCCCTCAGCCGATCAACCCCAACCGTCGGAAGGCGTTGGCCAGGCCGTCGTCGTCCACGTGGTCGGTGACGAACGTGGCGATCGCCTTCACCTCATCGGGGGCGTTGCCCATGGCCACCCCCGTGCCGCAGGTGGTCAGCAGCTCAATGTCGGGACGGGCGTCGCCGAAGGCACTCAGGTCGTCCACGTCCACGCCGCGATGTTCGGCCAGGCGCTGCACCGCCGCCCCCTTGTGGACGCCGAACTGGCCGAACTCGCCGAACTCCTGGGCGCGGCCGGTGGCCGTCCAGGAGTCGATCTTGGCCTCGGGAAACTCCTCGGCCAGCGCGGCCAGGTCGATGCCGGGTTCGAGGACGAAGCTGATCTTGTTCACATCCTCGTGGCCCTGAGTGGTGTCGAACACCATGTGCGGGAAGACCTGGTCGACGGTCACCGTGACGCCCGGAATCGTCGCCATCTTCTCGCCCAGGTTGGTGCTGCCGAAAAGTCCGGTGTTGCATTCCAAGTAATAGCCGAGCCCCCGCGACTCCATCCAGGCGATTGCCCGCTCGACCGCGGCCGGGTCGATCACCTGGTGAAAGACCACAGCCTCGCCGTCTTCGATGTAGCTGCCGTTGCCGCCGATCAACCCGTCCACGCCCAGTTCCCACAGGTGGTCGTAGATCTCGGCTTTGCTTCGACCGGTGCACAGGTAGATCCGGTGGCCTCGTTGCCGGGCCTCTCGGACGGCTGCCGCGGCGCTGGCCGGGAGCTCGGCGGAGTAGTTGACCAGGGTTCCGTCGATGTCCAGCAGGATGATGCTGGGCGGACGGGGTGCGGCGTGGCTGGGGTCGTTCATGGGAACAGCTAACCGGCAGTCCGGACGCGATCCAACCCCTGACGACAACACAACCGCGGCAGGGGTGAAAGAATCGAACCATGCGCGTCTACAACTTCTCCGCCGGTCCCGCCATGCTGCCGCTCGAGGTGCTCGAGCAGGCCCGAGACGAGCTGCTCGACTGGGGCGCATCCGGCATGTCGGTGATGGAAGTTTCGCACCGTGGCAAGGCGTTCGTCGCCTGTGCCGCCCAGGCCGAGGCCACCCTCCGCGAGATCATGGCGATCCCGGACAACTACAAGTGCCTGTTCCTGCAGGGCGGGGCGTTCGGCCAGTTCGCCGCAATCCCGATGAACCTGGCCGCCGAGGGCGCACCGATCGACTTCCTGAAGACCGGTGACTGGTCGGCCAAGGCGATCTCGGAGGCGAAGAAGTACGCCACCGCCCGGGTGATCGCCGACGAGTCGGCCGACAACTACACCAAGGCGCCGGCCGCTGGTTCCTACCAGGTCGGCGCGGACGCCGCCTACCTGCACTACACCCCCAACGAAACGATCCGCGGGGTCGAGTTCAACTACGTCCCGGACGCCGGGGACGTCCCGCTGGTCGCCGACCTGAGCTCGACCATCCTGTCCCGGCCGATCGACGTCTCGAAGTTCGGCCTGATCTACGCCGGTGCCCAGAAGAACATGGGGCCGTCGGGGATGTGCGTGGTGATTGTCCGCGACGACCTGCTCGGCAAGGCCCGCCCGACCACCCCGTCGGTGTGGAACTACGAGCAGATGGCCGCCAACGACTCGATGCTCAACACTCCGCCGACGTTCGCCTGGTACCTGCTCGGGCTGGTCTACCAGTGGGTCGCCGATCACGGCGGCCTAGCCGGCATGGCCGAGCGCAACCAGGCCAAGGCCGACGCCCTCTACGGCTTCATCGACGGATCGGGCTACTACTCCAACCCCGTCCAGCCGGACAGCCGCTCGTGGATGAACGTGCCCTTCCTAATCGCCAACCCCGACCTCGACAAGACCTTCGTCGCGGATGCCACCGCGGCCGGTCTCACGAACCTGGCAGGTCACCGGAGTGTGGGTGGCATGCGGGCTAGCATCTACAACGCGATGCCCCTGGAGGGCGTCCAGGCCCTGATCGAGTTCATGAAGGAGTTCGAGCGGACCCACGGCTGAGCCTGGGGGGTGCGCTCATGAAGCGATGACTTTCCGGATCCGCACCCTCAACGCCATCAGCACCGTCGGCCTCTCCCGGCTGCCGGCCGACCGTTACCAGGTGGGGCATGACGTGGCCTCGCCGCACGCCCTGCTGGTTCGGTCGGCCTCCCTGCACGGTCAACCGATCGACGCGTCGGTGCTGGCCGTCGCCCGCGCCGGGGCCGGGACGAACAACATCCCGATCGCCGATTTCAGCAAGCGCGGGGTGCCGGTGTTCAACACCCCCGGCGCCAACGCCAACGCGGTCAAGGAGTTGGTGGTCGCCGGCATCTTCCTGGCCGCCCGCAACATCGTCGACGCGGCGGCGTTCGCCCATCGGTTGGACGGCGACCACTCGACCATGGACAAGCTGGTCGAGGCGGGCAAGAAGAACTTCGTCGGCTTCGAGCTGCCCGGGCGCACCCTGGGCGTGATCGGGCTGGGCTCGATCGGCGTCGAGGTGGCCAACGTGGCGGTGTCGCTGGGGATGAAGGTGCTCGGCTATGACCCGGGGATCACCGTCCAGCACGCCTGGGCGCTGTCGTCCGACGTCGAGCACGTGACGTCGCTGGAGCAAGTCCTCAAGCGGTCGGACATCGTCACCTTGCACGTCCCGCTGGTGGACGGCACCCGCGGGCTGATCAACGCTGCCGCCTTCGCCGCGATGAAGTCTTCGGCGGTGTTGATCAACTTCGCCCGGGGGCCGGTCGTGGACGAGGCGGCGCTGATCAGCGCCCTGGAGAACGGGCAGCTTCGCGGCTACGTCTGCGACTTCCCCACCCCCACGCTGAACAAGCGGCCCAAGGTGGTCACCCTGCCGCACCTCGGCGCGTCCACCAACGAGGCCGAGGAGAACTGCGCGCGGATGGCCGCCGACGAGCTGCGCTGGTACCTCGAGGACGGCACCATCCAGAACTCGGTGAACTTCCCCGACGCGAGGCTGCCGCGCGCCGAGGGGACGCAACGGCTGGCGATCTCGAACAGCAACGTGCCCAACATGGTCGGCCAGATTTCGACGCTGCTGGCCGGTGCCGGACTGAACATCTCGGACCTGTTGAACAAGTCCCGCGGCGACCTCGCCTACACGCTGATCGACGTGGACGGGGCCATCCCGGACGAGGTGGTCGAGCGGCTACGCGCGATCGACGGCGTGCTCGGGGTGCGCACGCTCTGATTCGGAGCCCTGCACTACGCTGTGGGGGCCTAGCTGGTTCAACGGGCGGGTTGCGCCCGGCCGGCGTCGGGCCGAAGGAGCAAGCACGCATGGGTATCTGGGACAGCGTCGTTGACGCCCTGACCACCGACGACGGCGAACGCGCCGACCTGCTGACCAAGCATTACGAGGAGGCGAAGGCCGAGGCCGATCGCGTCCGCAACGAGGTGGGCAGCAGCAGCGATCCGGCCGACCTGGCCCGGGTGCAGGACGCCGACGCAAAGGTCGCCGAGTGGGGCAACGCCGCCAACGAGGCCGCCCGCAAGGCCGGTCGTCCGGACGTCTACACCGACGGCTCGGCCGCCCCGGCCGACACCGCGCCCGCTGAGGTCGCGCCCGCCGAGGAGGAGTCGGTCGAGGCTCCGGTCGAGTCCGAGGAGCCGGCCAAGGGCTTCGGGAGCGCTCCCGCCCCCGCGGAGGCCCCCGCTGAGCCGAGCGTCGGTTCCGCTCCTGCTGCCAAGGAGAAGGCCAAGGAGCACAAGGAGAAGAAGAAGGAGTACCGCACCTACACCGTCAAGCGCGGCGACACCCTGAGCGAGATCGCGGCCAAGTACGGCGTCAACTGGCGCGAGATGGCCAAGTTGAACAACCTGAAGAACCCGGACCTGATCTTCCCGGGCCAGGTGTTCAAGATCCCGAACGACTGACCACCAAGGCAACGGCCCCGGGGGAACCCGGGGCCGTTGTGCATGGTGGGCATGGTCGGCCAGGGCACGCCGCTCGGCCCCGCGAAACCCACGACGCCCACCTAGAGTGCGCGACGCGCCGAATTGCGCGGCGGGTCGCGCACCTTAGGTGGGCGCGGTCAGGATTCCTGGGGCGTCAGCCGAGCCGTTCCAACACGATCTCCCGGACGCGGGCCGCGTCGGCCTGGCCGCGCAGGTCCTTCATCACCGCGCCGATCAAGGCACCGGCCGCCTGGACCTTGCCATCGCGGATCCGCTGGGCCACATCCGGGTTGGCGGCGATCGCCCGGTCGACCGCCTCGATCAACGGTCCGTCGTCCGACACCACGGCCAGCCCGCGGGCGGCGACGATCTCGGCGGCACTCCCCTCGCCGGCCAGCAGGCCGTCGAACACCTGACGGGCCAGCTTGTCGTTGATCGTCCCGGCCTCGACCAGGGCCTGAACCTCGGCCACCTGCGCCGGAGCCACCCCGACCTCTGCCAGCGACACCCCGGCGTCGTTGGCCCGGCGGGCCAGCTCGCCCAGCCACCACTTCCGCGCCGCCGCCGGCGAACAGCCAGCCGCCACCGTGGCCTCGATCAGGTCAAGGGACCCTTCGTTGCCGAGCACGTCGCGCATCTCCAGGTCGGTGAACCCGTACGCGGACTGCAGGCGGCGCCGCTTGGCGGCCGGCTCCTCCGGCAGGGTGGCCCGCAGCTCCTCCACCCACTCCGCGCTGGGGGCGATCGGGACGAGGTCGGGCTCGGGAAAGTAGCGGTAGTCCTCGGCCTGTTCCTTGTTGCGCCCTGGCGAGGTGTAGCCCTCCTCGTGCCAGTGCCGGGTCTCCTGGGTGACCGTGCCGCCGGACGACAACACCGCGGCCTGGCGCTGGATCTCGTAGGTCAGCGCCGCCTCGACCGAACGCAGCGAGTTCACGTTCTTGGTTTCGGTCCGGGTGCCGAGAGCGTCCGAACCGGCCGGCGCCAGCGACACGTTCGCGTCGCAGCGCAGGTTCCCAGCCTCCATCCGGGCGTCCGACACCCCAAGCGCGCGCATCAGGTCGCGCAGGTGCGCCAAGTACGCAGCCGCCACCCGGGGCGCCCGCTCCCCCAGCCCCAGCACGGGTTTGGTGACGATCTCCATCAAGGGCACCCCGGCCCGGTTGTAGTCGACCAGCGAGTACTCGGCGTCGTGGATCCGCCCGGTCCCGCCACCGGCGTGGGTCAGCTTCCCGGCGTCCTCCTCCATGTGGACGCGCTCGATCTCGATCCGGATCGGCTCGCCGTCCACCTCAAGGTCGACGTGCCCCTCGAAGCAGATCGGCTCGTCGTACTGGGAGGTCTGGAAGTCCTTCGGCATGTCGGGGTAGAAGTAGTTCTTCCTGGCGAAGCGGCACCAGGGCGCGATCTGGCAGTTCAGCGCCAGCCCGATCCGGATCACCGACTCAACGGCCTTGCCGTTGAGCACTGGCAGCGACCCCGGCAGGCCCAGGCACACCGGGCAGGTCTGGGAGTTCGGCGGCGCTCCGAAGGCCGTCGAGCAGCCGCAGAACATCTTGGACGCGGTGTTCAACTCGACGTGCACTTCCAGACCGATCGCCGCCTCGAAGGACGCGGTCGCCGTCGCGTAGTCCATCAGCTCGACGCTCATCGCAGATCCTTTCCGGCCAACTGATCGGTCAGCACGCCACCCCAGGACGCGGCCAGCTCCCGCTCCAGGGCGGCCCCGACCAGGTACACCCGGTCGTCGGCGAGCACCGGTGCCATCACCTGGAATCCGACCGGCAACCCGTCCTCGGGGGCCAAGCCGCACGGGAACGACCCGGACGCGTTCCCCGCCATGTTGGACGGGATGGTGCACAGGTCGGCCTTGTACATCGCCAACGGGTCGTCGCTGCGCTCACCGATCCGGAACGCCGTCGTCGGCGTCGATGGGGACACCAGGACGTCGCAGCGCTCGAAGGCGGCGTCGAAGTCGCGGGCGATCAGCGTCCGCACCTTCTGCGCCGAGCCGTAGTAGGCGTCGTAGTAGCCCGACGACAGGGCGTAGGTGCCGATGATGATCCGGCGCTTCGCCTCGGCCCCGAACCCGGCCCCGCGGGTCAGGTTCATCACCTCTTCGGCGCTGCGGGTGCCGTCGTCGCCGACCCGCAGGCCGTAGCGCATGGCGTCGAAGCGGGCCAGGTTGGACGACACCTCGCTGGGCATGATCAGGTAGTAGGCGCCCAGGGCGTAGTCGAAGTTCGGGCAGGACACCTCAACGATCTCGGCTCCCGCCGCGGCCAGCAAGGCCAGAGCCTCGTTGAACCGTTGCAGCACGCCGGGCTGGTAGCCCTCCCCGCCGAACTCCTTCACCACGCCGATCTTCAGTCCGGTGACGTCGGCGCGCCGGGCCGCGGCCACCACGTCCGGAACGGCGGCGTTGACCGACGTCGAGTCGCGCGGGTCCCAGCCGGCGATCACCTGGTGCAACAGGGCGGTGTCGAGGACGGTGCGGCCGCAGGGTCCGGGTTGGTCAAGGGACGAGGCCATCGCGACCACCCCGTAGCGGGAGGTTCCCCCGTAGGTCGGCTTGACCCCGACCGTGCCGGTGACGGCGGCCGGTTGCCGGATCGACCCGCCGGTGTCGGTGCCGAGCGCCAGCGGCGCCTCGAACGCTGCCAGGGAGGCCGCCGAGCCGCCCCCGGATCCACCTGGGATCCGATCGAGCTGCCACGGGTTATGGGTGGTGAAGAAGCCGGAGTTCTCCGTCGACGAGCCCATCGCGAACTCGTCCATGTTGGTCTTGCCAAGCACGACTAGGCCGGCCGCCTGGACCCGTTCGATCACGGTGGCGTCGTAGGGCGGACGCCAGCCCTCCAGAATCCGCGACCCACAGGTGGTGGGCACGCCCTGGGTGCAGAAGATGTCCTTGACCGCCAGCGGAACCCCGGCCAGCGGCCCCAGGTCGTCCCCGGCACGGCGGCGCTCGTCCACGGCATCGGCGGACGCCAGCGCCCGCTCTGGGTCGACGTGCAGGAACGCCCGCACCTGGGAGTCGACCGCATCGATCCGGTTCAGGTGGGCCTGGGCAACCTCACGGGCGGAGAAGTCGCCGGCGGCGATGCCCTCGGCCAGGGCCGAGGCGCTGCGCTGGATCAACTCGCTCACGCTTCCTCCCCCAGGATTCGGGGAACCCGGAACCGGTCGTCCTCGGTGGCGGGGGCCTGGGAGAGCACCTCGGCAACGGCCAGCGAGGAGGTCACCACGTCGTCGCGGAACACGTTGACCAGGGGCAGCGCGTGGGAGGTGGGCGGCACGTCGGCGGTGGCGACGTCGGCCACCGAGGCGACCGCTTCCAGGATCACGTCCAACTGGGGAGCCAGATGGGTCAGTTCGTCCTCGGTCAACTCGATCCGGGCCAGTGCGCCCAGGCGGGCCACGTCCGCGGGGGTCAGTGCCACAAGTCACTCCTTGCCGGTGGTTCGACCGATCATCCTACGGGTGCCCGCGATCGGTCTTCCTCTCTGGGCGTCGCGACGCCCCTTGTAACAAAGTTGCGCCACACTGGCCGCGTGTTCCTGCTCCGAGTCGCCCTGCCCGACCGACCGGGCTCGCTGGGCGCCGTCGCCAGCGCGATGGGCCAAGTCCAGGCCGACA
>CAYVOW010000066.1:0-12428 GCA_964453585.1 uncultured Micropruina sp. | reverse complement strand
ATTGCGACGGCGGCGCGCGGTTGGATTCACCGCAAGGCGGAGGAGCGAAGGCGTACGAACGTACGCCGAGCGACGAGAACGCAGCGGGGGGCCAACCCCGCGCCGCCGTCAGTGGGAGTAGTCGCCGGTGTAGTACTCGTACGTCCAACCGATGAGCGCCCAGGCACCGAAAGCGAAGCCGAGGATGGTCACCCACCAGCCGAAGACGGGGCCGAGGAAGATCACGGTGATCGCGATGGCGACCCACAGCGGCCAGATGCTGCGGGGCGGGAAGAAGCCCAGGTCGCCGGCACCCTCGACGATCTCGGCGTCCTTGAGGTCTTCCAGGCGGTCGTCGTGCTTGCGGTGCCAGGTGATCATGTAGATGGTCATCATGATCCCGAGCAGGAACGACAGCAGCAGGGCCACGGTGCCGATGATCTCCTGGCTCATCAGCCAGTAGACCCCGGCCATGATGCCTAGGAAGACGCCGATGGCGCCGATCAGCAAGCCTTCAAGTTTCATCAGTTGACCTCGTACTTGCTACCGGCGCCCAGCGGCGCCTCGGTCTCGCCGGCGACGTCCGCTTCGTCGATCCGATGGTCCTTCTCGACTTCGGGATGATGCAGGTCGAAGGCCGGAGCCTCCGAGCGGATCCTCGGCAGCGAGGTGAAGTTGTGGCGCGGCGGCGGGCAACTCGTGGCCCACTCCAGTGAACGGCCCCAACCCCATGGATCGTCCACCTCGACCTTGGGCGCCTTGCGGGTGATCCACAGGTTGTACAGGAACGGCAGCATGGACGCGCCGAGCAGGAACGCTCCGACCGTTGACACCTGGTTGAGGAAGGTGAACCCCTCCCCCGGCAGATAGTCGGCGATCCGGCGCTGCATGCCCTCGATGCCCAGCCAGTGCTGGACGAGGAAGGTGGTGTGGAAGCCGACGAACAGCATCCAGAAGTGCACCTTGCCCCAGGTCTCGTTGAGCAGCTTGCCGGTGATCTTCGGCCACCAGAAGTAGAACCCGGCGAAGGTGGCGAACACCACGGTGCCGAACACCACGTAGTGGAAGTGGGCCACCACGAAGTACGTGTCGGAGACGTGGAAGTCCAGCGGCGGCGAGGCCAAAATGACGCCGGTCAGGCCACCGAACAGGAACGTGGTGAGGAAGCCGAGCGCCCAGATCATCGGCGTCTCGAAACTGATTGAGCCGCCCCACATCGTGCCGATCCAGTTGAAGAACTTCACCCCGGTGGGCACGGCGATCATGAACGTCATGAACGAGAAGAACGGCAGGTTCACCGCGCCGGTGACGAACATGTGGTGCGCCCAGACCGCGATGCTCAGGCCACCGATGGCGAGGGTGGCGGCCACGAGGCCGACGTAACCGAAGATCGGCTTGCGGCTGAAGACCGGCAGCACCTCGGTGATGATCCCGAAGAACGGCAGGGCGATGATGTAGACCTCGGGGTGGCCGAAGAACCAGAACAGGTGCTGCCACAGGATCGGTCCGCCGGTGGCGGGGTCGAGGATGTGGGTGCCGAGGCGGCGATCCGCCTCAAGGACGAGCAGGCCGGCCGCCAGCACCGGGAACACGATCAGCACCAGCAGCGAGGTGACGAAGATGTTCCAGGAGAAGATCGGCATCCGGAACATCGTCATGCCCGGCGCGCGCATGCAGACGATGGTGGTGATGAAGTTGACCGAACCGAGGATCGTCGACAGGCCCATCACGTAAAGCCCCATAACCCAGAGGTCGCCGCCGACACCGGGTGAGTTGATGGCGTCCGACAGGGGCGCGTAGGCGAACCAACCGAAGCTGGCCGCTCCTTCAGGCGAAAGGAAGCCCGAGCAGGCCACTAACGAGCCGAACAGGTAGAGCCAGTAGCTCAACATGTTCATCTTGGGGAAGGCCACGTCGGGGGCGCCGATCTGGATCGGCAGGATCGCGTTGGCGAAGGCCGCGAACATCGGGGTCGCGAACATCAGCAGCATGATCGTGCCGTGCATGGTGAAGAACTGGTTGAAAGTCTCGTACTGCAGGTACTGGACGCCCGGCCAGGCCAGCTCGGCCCGGATGGCCAGGGCCAACAGCCCGCCGAAGGCGAAGAACGCCATCGCTGTGACGAAGTAGAGCCGGGCGATGACCTTGTGGTCGGTCGAGGTGATCAGGTCCATCACCTTGGTGCCGTAGCTCTCGCGACGCTGGGCCAGCCGTTGATCGGCGGTTACACGAGCAACCGACATCTCAGCCCTCCTTCTGCGGAACGGTCGGAGCGGTGTTCGGGAAGGCCGGCGGCTTGATCTCGCCGGTCTGACCCTTGGTGACCAGGGACTTCAGGTACTCGTTGTAGTTTGCCTCCGACACCACGTGCACGTTGAACAGCATCGCTGAGTGGTAGGTGCCGCAGAGTTCGGCGCACTTGCCGAGGAAGTCACCCTCCACCGTCGGCGTGACGTCGAAGGAGTTCGGGTGGCCCGGGATCACGTCCAGCTTGAAGTAGAAGTCGGGGATCCAGAACGAATGGATGACGTCGGCGGAGGTCAGGTTGAACCGAACCGGTTGATTGACCGGGAGGTAGAGGTCGGGGATCTTCTCGATCGTCCCGCCCTCGTGGACGATGGCGCCGACCGCCGGGTTCTTGTCCTCCATGTAGTTGAAGGTCCACGACCACTTCTGGCCGACCACGTTGATCGTGTGCACCGGCTCGGTCGACTTGGCCAGCACCCCGTTCTGCGACTGAACGGTGAAGAAGAAGAGCACCCCGATGATCAGGAACGGAACCAGGGTGTACAGCAACTCCAACGGCAGGTTGTAGCGGGTCTGCCGGGGGAGGTGGGTGTCGCCCTTCTTGCGGCGGAACCGGATGATCGCGTAGAAGATCAGCCCCCACACGAACGCGCCGATGATCATCGAAGCGATCCAGGCGCCGTTCCACAGGTTGCCGATGAAGGGTGCCCGGTCACTGGCCGGCTGAAGCATCCCCCAGCGTCCCCATTGATCCATGGTTTCCTGGCTGCACCCGCTGAGGGCGAGTGCCAGAGCCCCGGCTCCAAGGACGGCCAGCCCTCGCGCCACGGGTCGGGGGTTGTGCACCACCGCGTCACGCCCTTCCACGCAGACGGGCGCGTCAGGGCGTTTCACCCAGTCACGCTCCGTTCCAGCTTCTTAGGTCGCAACCCTAACTTAAGCGACCATCGCGACGCTCCCCCTGGAGCGTCGCGATGAGCAGTTTTTGGATCGGTGGTCGAACCGTCAGTGGAAACTGTCCCCACAAGCGCAGGAACCCTGCGCGTTGGGGTTGTCGATGGTGAATCCCTGGGCCTCGATGGAGTCGACGAAGTCGATCGTCGCGCCTGTCAGGTAGGGCGCGCTCATCCGGTCGGTGACCACCTTGACGCCGTAGAACTCCTTGGCGACGTCACCGTCGAGATCCCGCTCGTCGAGTGACAGCTGGTAGCGCAGCCCGGAGCAGCCACCGGGAGCCACCGAAATGCGCAGGTTCAGGCCGTCGTCGGGCTGGCCGGCCACCAGATCCTTCACCTTGGCCGCGGCGGCCTCGGTCAGGGTGATCCCGTCGGTGGTGGGCTGTGCGTCAATGCTCATGTTGTCGTCCTTCTTGCAGGTGTCGTCAGTGCTAACCGGAGCGGAGCTGGTGATTATTCCCCGCCAGTGTAGACGCCCGCTCAGTGGATCCACCCTGCCGCGACCCTGGCGGCGGCTTCGGCCAGACTGGCTGCAGGGTCGCCCGACAGTTCAATCGGGTGCGCCGACTCGACGCCGAGGGTCCGCATCTCCCGTCCCGAGATGGCCAGCTCGGAGGTCAGGACGACCAGCGGACGCTCCGCCTCGGCCGAGATCCTGGCCAACTCCACCACGACGTCCCCACCGCGACTGTGGAAATCGAAGCTGTCGGTCACCGTGATCAGGGCGTCGGCCCGCCGCAGCGTCGCCACCAGCCGGGCGTCGCGGGCGATCAGGTCGACGCCGGTGAGCAACTGGCCGCCCAGCGCCCCGACGGCCAGACCGACGCCACCGGCCGCCCCGGCCCCGGGCGTGATCGCGAACGCGGGCGCCACCGCGTCGGCCAGGGCGGCAAGCGCGGCGTCCAAGCGCAGGGTCATGGCGCGGTCGACGACCTGGTCCTGGCCGAGCCGGGCGGCCACCCCGGGAATGCCCAACAGGGCCGCGGCTCGCTGGTCACCGCGGACCACGCCCACCACCGACGCTGCGCCCAACCGCCGCCGCACGCCGCCGAGGTCAACCGTGCTGAGCCCGGTCAGCGCACCGACGCCCCCGTCGAGCGGGACGTCGGCGGTGCCGCCGAGCGCGGCCAGCAAGCCTGCCCCGCCGTCGGCACCCACCCCTTGGGTCAGATCGAGGATCACCTCGGCCACCGGCCCTTGGTCCAATCCCGCCGCCACCAAATCGCCGAGCGACCTGCTGGTGCCGGCCCACCAGGGATCGGGCTGCGGCTCGGCGGCAACTCCTGCGGCCAGCCAGTCATCCCCGCGGGCCAGCCAACCCGTGCCGAAACTCTGGATGGCTCCGCCGCGAAGATCGGCCACAGCCTGACCGAGGGACGGGCCCGAGCCGGCCACGGGAATCAGGGCGACGTCGGCGTGCCGGCTGAAGGCCCGCGCCACGATCGTCCCGGCCGACAGCGCGGAGAGTCCTGCGAACGGTGCCCCGGCCACCGCAATCCGGCGCCGGGCGGCGGTCATCGCAGGGTGCCGTCGTTGCCGGGAGCGCTGGCCTCGGTTCGAGCCGGCGGTTGCTCAAAGCCCTCGGCGGGCCCGGCTGGCAGCTGACCGGCGGGTTCGGAGCCTGGGAGTTGGGCCGGCGGCTCGGCACCCGGTAGGGACGCCTTGAGCGCCGCCAGTTCGCTCTCCACCTGGGACGCCGACGCCAGGGCGTCCAGCTCGCGGGTGATGTCGTCCTTGGCCAGCCCGGTCGGGTCGTCCAGCGCGCCACTGGCGAGCAGTTCGTCGATGGCTCCGGCGCGGGCCTTCAACTGATTCGTCTTGTCCTCGGCTCGTTGGATCGCCTGGCCGACATCGCCGAGTTCGTCGCCCAGGCCGGAGAAGGCCTCGCTGATCCGGTTCTGCGCCTCGGCCGCGGTGTAGGTGGCCTTGATGGTCTCCTTGCGGGTTCGGAAGGCATCCACCCGCGCCTGCAGGTTCTGGCTGGCCCGCACCAGTCGTTCCTCCTCACCGGCCAGCGCGGCGTGCTGGGCTTGCAGGTCGGCCTGCTGCTGGGCCAGACCGGACTTGCGGGTCAACGCCTCGCGGGCCAGGTCCTCTCGTCCGACCTCGAGGGCGCGCTGGGCGGCCAGGGTGAGCTTGTCCAGCTCCTGGTTCAGTTGGCCGGCCTGCAACTCGACCCGCTTGCGGCTGGTGGCCACCTCGGCCACCCCGCGCCGGACCTTCTGCAGCAACTCAAGTTGCCGCTGGTAGGAGTAGTCGAGGGTTTCGCGGGGGTCCTCCAGCTTGTCCAGTGCCTTGTCGGCCTTGACCGATAAGAGGGACTTCAGCCGTTGAAAGATGCCAGCCATCGTGCCGCCTGTTCTTGTCTGCGCAACGTCGTCCTCCCCAGGGTACGGGGTGCCAGCCCGACGGTGAGGTCGCCACCAGCAGCCTCGTCCCACCGTTAGGATGGCGAGACCAACGCGACACAATGACGAGGATCCGCCGTGGCCATCTTCTCCTCCAAGGACGCGCCTGCCGCTCCCGAACCGCAGCAGCCGGCCGCTGCTGACGGACGCAAGCAGGGCGCGACCCCCACCCGCCGCGAGGCCGAGGCGGCCCGCCGGGAGCGGATCAACCCGACGCTGACCCCCAAGGAAGCCCGGAAGAAGGCGCGGGTGAGCGCCGCCAACGAGCAGCGCCGGCAACTCGATCAGGCCGACTCCACCCCCGGGCGGTTGCTGATGCGCGATCACGTCGACGCCCGCTGGAGCCCCACCGAGTGGTCAATGCCGGCGATGATGGTGCTGCTGGCGCTGTCGATGGTGGTCAGCCCGATGGTGCCGTCGCTGGTGCTGCCGACGCTGTACGCCACCTGGGCCTACCTGGCCCTGGTGATCTTCGACATTTGGCGGATGTGGACGCAGTTCAAGAAGCTGGCCGCCGAACGCATCCCGAACGAGCCGCTCAAGGGCCTGCTCAACTACGGCCTGAACCGGTCGTTGACCCTGCGCCGGATCCGTCGTCCGGCCCCGCGAGTGGCGCGCGGCGCGAAGATCTGACCGTGTCGTTCTTCTGGCGGATCGAACCGTTTCCGCCCGATCCCGAGTTGGACGACCTGGGCGTTACTCAGGGCCATCCCGACCAGGAGTCCGCCGAAGCCTGGCTGACCGCCAACTACCTGGAGCTGGACGCCCTGGGCGTGCGACGGGTGAGTCTCTATGAAGAGGATCGGCTGGTCTACGGGCCGATGTCGCTGGAGTCCTGAGCCCGCCGCCGGACGCCCCGGTGCAGCGTCCATGCGAAGAGCACGGTGGCGGCCCCCAGCGTCCCGATCACCGGCCGGGCCGCCTGCGACGCCTGGAGTCGCTGTTCGTAGGTCTGGGTCTTGGTGCCGTCGGCGTTGGCGCAGGTTTGGCCGGGCGCCATCACCTGTTCCCGGCAGGTGATCACCGGGTTCGCCGCGATCACCACCGCCCACGCGAGCGCGGCCAGACCGGCCAGACCGAGGGCTAATT
Source organism: uncultured Micropruina sp. (assembly GCA_964453585.1). Taxonomy (GTDB): domain Bacteria; phylum Actinomycetota; class Actinomycetes; order Propionibacteriales; family Propionibacteriaceae; genus Micropruina. Next base: position 5,749 of record CAYVOW010000066.1, on the reverse strand, counting down.
GGGCCCAGCGCGACCTCACGACTCGCGAACCCCAGGGGTGACGAACGGTGGCTTGGTGACCACGAACGGCTCCTCCCGATCGCGGACGAGCACCGACACCTCGGTGCCCGGGACGAGCGAGGGTGGCAGCAGCGCCAGCGCGATGCCCTTGGCCAGGGTCGGCGAGAAGGTGCCCGAGGTCACCTCGCCGACGACCTCCCCGGCCACGACCACGCTCATGTGGGGCCGCGGGATGCCCCGTCCGGCCGACAACAGCCCGGTCAGCCGCAGGGCTGCCCCGGCCTCCTTCTCCGCGCGCAGCGCCTCGGCGCCCCAGAAGGTTTCCTTCTTCCAGCCGATCGCCCAGCCGACGGCGCACTGACCGGCCGAGATGTCGGGGCGAAGGTCCTGGCCGTGGAGGGGGTAGCCCATCTCGGTCCGCAGGGTGTCGCGGGCGCCGAGCCCGGCGGGCTGGATACCGAAGCGCTCCCCCGCCGACATCACCGCGTCCCAGACCGACACCGCATCGGCCGACGGCACGACCAGTTCGTACCCCCGCTCGCCGGTGTAACCGGTGCGGCAGACGGTCAGCGGCACTCCGTCCAGATCGGCGGTGGCGAAGCGCATGTAGTCGTGACCGGTGGGCAGACCGATCGATTCCAGGGTCTCGTCGGAGTCGGGGCCCTGGACGGCGATCACCGCGTAGTGGTCGTGTTCGTTGGTCACCTCGATGCCGGCCGGCGCGGCAGCTCGGAGCAACGCGACCACGCTGGCGGTGTTGGCCGCGTTGGGGATCAGGAACACCTCGTCGTCGCTGAAGACGTAGGCGATCAGGTCGTCCACCACGCCCCCGGCCTCGTTGCACAGCAGCGTGTACTGGGCCTGGCCGGGGCCGATTCGGCGCAGGTCGTTGCTCAGCGCGGAGTTGAGGAAGTCGACCGCGCCAGGACCCTTCACCCGTGCCTTGCCCAGGTGACTGACGTCGAACACCCCGACCCCGCCCCGGACGGCCTTGTGCTCGGCGACGATCCCGGCGTATTGCAGCGGCATCGACCAGCCCCCGAACTCGGCGAACCGGGCGCCCAGTTCGGTGTGCCGCTGGTGCAACGGTGAGGTCTTCAACTCCGACACGGGTTCCTCCTGGATCGCTGTTCGGCTCAGCCTACGACCAGCCGCGCTAGCGGGACGCCTCCAAAACGGCCATCAGCTCGTCCACCCCCAACACCACCGGATTGCCCTTCATCGACGACGACGCCGCAGCCTTCTCGCACACGTCCCGGTGGTCGGCGACGGCCAGGCCGAGACCGTCCAGACCGGGCACGTCCAGGGCGGCAACGGTGTCGGTCAGCCAGGCCAGCAGTCCCTCGGTGGTCGGCTCACCTCCGAGCAGTTCTCCGGCCAGGGCGTAGCGGCGCAGGGCCGAATGCTGGGGGTCGAGCCGGCCAAGGGCGGCAACGTTCGCCGCGCAGGTGGCGACCAGGACCGCCGCGCAGCTCGCGCCGTGGGGCGATCCGGTCATCCCACCGATCACCCCGGCCAGTCCGTGCACCGCACCCAGCTTGGCGTTGGCCAGCGCCATCCCGGACAGGGTGGCCGCCAACGACATGTCGGTGCGGGCGGCCAGGTCGGAGCCGTCGTGGTAGGCGCGCCGGAGGCCTCGTCCGGCCCGACGCAGACCCTCGATGCAGAACCCATCGGTGACCGGAGTGGCCATCGGAGAGACGAACGGTTCGAGGCACTGGGTGAGCGCGTCCAGGCCGCTGGAGGCCGTCACCGCCGGCGGGCAGCCAAGGGTGAGTTCGGGATCGACCAGCGCCACCACCGGCAGCAGTCCGGGGTGGCGCAGCGACACCTTGACCCCGTGCTCTGCCGAGGCGACGACGCCGTTGGCGGTCACCTCCGAGCCGGTGCCGGCCGTGGTCGGGACGGCGACCACCGGCAACGGGTCGACCTCGAGCGAGCGGCCGCGCCCGATCACCTCCAGGTAGTCGAGGGTGTCGCCGGGGTTGGGCGCCAGGCCGGCGATCAGCTTGGCGGTGTCCAAGGTGGCGCCGCCGCCGACGCCGATCACCACGTCGGCGCGGTGGTCACGAGCCCGGGCCACCGCCTCGGCGACGGACTCCAGGGTGGGTTCGGCGCCCACCGGCCAGCAGGAAACGTCGGCCAATCCCGCCACCAGGGAGGCGTGCCTGGCCGGGTCCGAACCCGTCACCAGAAACGGACGTTTCCCCCACGGAGCGACCAGTGAGGCGAGGTCGCCGGATCGTCCGGTCCCGAAGTGAATGGTGCGGGCCGTACTGAAGCTGAAGGTGGTCACTCCCCCATCCTCACACCCCTGCCGACGCAGCCAAACGGCTATCGTGAGCCTGCATGCCATCCAACGAGAGGACGCTGATGACCGGCTTCGCGCTGCCCGCCATCGGACTGACGACGGGGATCCCCAAGGACTGCGACGTGGTGGTCGTCGGGCTGGCCGAGTCGTCCAAGGCGCCCGTGCTGGTGGGAGTTCCGGACGAGGTCGACCGCGCCTTCACCCGGCAGTTCGGGCGCTCGATTCACGAGTTGGCCACCGCGTTGGGGGCGAAGGCCAAGCCGGGCAAGTCGGTGGTCCTGCCGGGTCTGGAACGGACCCGATTCGTGGTGGTTGGCCTCGGCGACATCGACGTCACCCCCGAGCAGGTGCGCAGCGCCGCCGGAACGGGCGTCCGGGTGGCGTCCGGTCTGGCCGAGGACACTCCCCTGACGGTGGCGGTCTCCCTGGACGCGGTCGAGCCGGAGGTGATCCGCGGTGCGGCCGAAGGGGCCCTACTGGGGACGTACAGCTTTGCGAAAGTTTCCGGCGCGGAGCCCAAGGGCGGCATCGCCCGAGTCTCGGTGGTGTCGTCGTCGAACCGCGCCGAGGCGCGCCAGGCGGTCGAGGCCGCCGCGATCGTCGCCGATGCCGTCTGCCTGGCGCGCGATTGGGTGAACACGCCGGCGAACCTGCTCTACCCCGAGAGCTTCGCCGAGTCGGCCAAGGCGGCCTCGAAGCGGGCCCGGATCGAGGTCGACATCCTCGACGAGCGGGCGCTGGAGCGGGAAGGATTCGGCGGCATCCTGGCGGTGGGCGGGGGCTCGTCCCGCAAGCCGCGGTTGATCCGGCTGAGCTACTCGCCGCGCGGCGCGAAGCGGCACCTGGCGCTGGTCGGCAAGGGCATCACCTTCGACTCCGGCGGCCTGAACCTCAAATCCAGCGAGGGCATGTACACGATGAAGTGCGACATGAGCGGCGCGGCGGCGGTGTTGGCGGCCACCCGGGCGATCGCGGAACTGGGGCTCAAGGTCAAGGTGACCGCCTACGGCGCGCTGGCCGAGAACCTGCCGTCCAGCACCTCGTACCGGCCCTCCGACGTTCTGACCATGTACGGCGGCAAGACGGTGGAGAACGGCAACTCCGACGCGGAGGGACGCCTGGTGATGGCCGACGCGCTGGTCCGGGCCGGTGAGGACAAACCCGACCTGATCGTGGACGTGGCCACCCTGACCGGCGCCTGCATGATCGCGCTGGGCGAGCGGGTCGCCGGTCTGATGGCCAGCGACGACGCCGCCGCCGACCGCGTGCTGGACGCCGCGGAGGCCGCCGGCGAGCAGTTTTGGCACCTGCCGATCCCCGATCATCTACGCGAGGGCATCGACTCGAAGGTGGCCGACCTCAAGTCCACCGGACCCCGCTACGGCGGGGCGCTGACCGCGGCCTGCTTCCTCCGGGAATTCGTGCCAGACGGCACCCCGTGGGCGCACCTCGACATCGCCGGGCCCGCGTTCAACGAGCACGCTGCCTACGACTACGTCCCGTCCGGCGGTACCGGGGTCGCGGTGCGGACCCTGGTGGCGCTCGCCCAGTCGATGCAGCACTGATCATGGAATCGGTTACGACCGGGGTGGTGGTCGTCGGCGCCGGGGCCGCCGGTCTGTTGGCGGCCGTGGTCGCCCGACGGTTGGGCAACGAGGTGATCCTGGTCGAGGCAACCGACAGCGCAGGCGGCGCCACCGCCGTCGGTGACGGCACCGTGTGGCTACCGGCCAACGACTTCATGGGGACGGGCTCGTTGCCGGCGGATTCGGTCGACGAGGCGCGGCAATATCTCGACCTGGTGTTGGACGGGGCCGAGGATCCGACCGCCCTGGCCAGGCGTGACGCCTTCGTCCGGACCGCCGGGAAGGTGGCGCGCTGGCTGGTCACCTCCAAGATCAGGCTGAGCCCGGTCCGGCACCTGCCGGACGAGCACGAGGTGGACGGCGCCAAGGCCCAGGGACGCTGCCTGCGGGTGCAGGCGCTGGACCGCGCGCTGGTCAGCGACGTCGCCGCTCGGGTCAAGGGGCTGGCGGCCGAGGACCAGCCGCGGCCGATCCCGGTGGTCGGCGGGCTGCAGCGGATCGCGTCGCGGATCTTCGGTCAGCGCTCGGAGGTTCCCGAGGGTGGCCCCGCGCTGGTGGCCGAACTCCTGCGCCGGGCCCACGGCAGCGGCGTCCGGATCGAGTTCGAGACGCCGATGACCGGACTGGTGGTGGAGGAAGGGCGGGTCGTCGGGATCGTCACCCAGGCCGACGACGACACCACCCGGATCGACGCCACCGCGGGCGTGATCCTGGCCTGCGGCGGCTTCGAGGCGAACGCCGAACTGCGAGACGAACACCTGCCGCTCCCGACCAACGCGGCCTGGTCGGCGGCCGGCGTGCCCACCAACCAGGGTGCCGGCTTCCTGGCCGCCCAGTCGGCCGGAGCCGCCCGGATGACCATGACCGAGGCCTGGTGGGCACCGGTGATGGTGGCCAACGGAGAGGCGCACACCGTCGACCTGGCGCGCTCGGCGCCACACAGCCTGATCGTCGACCAGGCCGGCGACCGTTTCCTCGACGAGGCGGAGTCGCCGGTGGCCGCGACCCGACGGATCTTCGAGCGCAACCGAGGGATGCGGGCCGTGCCGTGCTATCTGGTGATGGACAACCGGCACCGCCAGTCGTATCCGCTCGGCCCCTACCCGGCGGGCGTCAACCCCCGGGAGGCGCTGGACTCCGGCGATCTGGTCAAGGCGGCCACCCTGGACGAGTTGGCCCAGACCCTCGGGGTGGACCGGGCCGGGCTGATCGGCAGCGTGGTGGCCTTCAATGCCGGCCCCGGCAAGGGACGCGACACCGACTTCGGGCGCGGATCAACCCGGGCGGACAAGGCGCGCGGCGACGCCAACCAGCGGCGCAGCCCGTGCCTCGGCAAGGTGGACAAGGGCCCCTACTGGGCGACCCGGATCTACCCGGGCGACACCGGCACCCGCGGCGGCTTGGTGGTGGACGACAACGGTCGCGTCCTCGACGGCGCCGGCCAGCCGATCCCGGGGCTGTACGCCTGCGCGGGTCCGGCGGCCAGTTGGATCAGCCACGGCTACCCCGCGCCCGGCGCCTCGCTCGGGGCCGCTCTGGTGGACGCCTACCGGGCCGCACTCAGCGTCAGCGACCAGGTGGAGCGGTTGGACGAGGGCACCGGCTGACCCGCTCACGCACGGTCAAGCCGGGGGTTGGCTGCCGTCGGGTTGCCCGCTGAGATTTTCCCCGCCCGGGCTGGAACGCGGGGCGGGGCACCGGGATAGTGTGACCCTGAAGCGCCGTGTCACCAGGACAAAGGAGACTCATTCATGTCAACGCCCGTCCCGCTGCCCCAACTGGGTGAGAGCGTCACCGAAGGCACCGTCTCCCGCTGGCTGAAGCAGGTCGGCGACACCGTCGAGGCCGACGA
>CAYVOW010000065.1:0-13045 GCA_964453585.1 uncultured Micropruina sp. | reverse complement strand
CTCAGCGTCGCCTCGCACGTCCCCGGACGGGTCGTCGACAACGCTGAGATGTGCAGCTGGATCGACTCCTCCGACGAGTGGATCCAGCAGCGCACCGGGATCATCGAGCGGCGCTGGGTGGCTGACGGCGAGGACGTGATGAGCATGGCGCTCTCGGCGGCCCGGACGGCGCTGGAGCGGGCCGGTCTGAACGGCTCGGATCTGGGGGCGGTGATCGTCTCCACGGTCTCCTACTTCCACCAGACCCCGAGCATGGCCGCCATCGTGGCCAACTCGCTTGGTTCCACTGCCGCCGCGTTCGACATCTCGGCTGCCTGCGCCGGGTTCTCCTACGGGGTAGCCCAGGCGGAGTCCCTGGTTAGGGCGGGGTCGGCCAAGTACGTCCTGGTGATCGGCGTCGAGGTGCTCAGCCATTTCACCGACCGCCACGATCGTTCGACGGCGTTCCTGTTCTCCGACGGCGCCGGGGCCGTCATCGTCGGGCCCAGCGACGTGAACGGCATCGGTCCGGTGGTCTGGGGATCCGACGGTGGCCAGTCCGAGGCAATCACCCAGACCCACGACTGGCAGTCCGCGGTCAGCAGCGGGCGGTGGCCGTTCCTGGCGATGAACGGCCGCGACGTGTTCAAGTGGGCGACCGGCTTCGTCACCGAGGCCACGCAGGCCACTCTCAAGGCGTCCGGACTGAGCGCCGAAGAACTCGACGTGTTCATCCCGCACCAGGCGAACAACCGGATCACCGACGCCATGCTGCGCCACCTCAAGCTGCCTGACAGCGTTGTGGTAGCCCGGACCATCAAGAACTACGGCAACAACTCCGCCGCTTCGATCCCGATGGCGATGGACGCCCTGCTCAGCTCGGGCGAGGCCCGCAGCGGGCAGTCGGCGCTGATCATCGGATTCGGCGCAGGCCTGGTCTACGCGGGCCAGGTCGTCACCCTTCCCTAAGAACGTCCGGTCAGAAAGTCCGGATCGAAACCCCTAACCAAGGAGGAACATATGGCCACCACTGAAGAGATCCGCGCTCAGCTCGCGGAACTGGTCAACGACGTCGCCGGGGTTCCGGTCGAGGACGTCCAGTTGGACAAGTCGTTCGTCGACGACCTCGACGTCGACTCGCTGGCGATGGTCGAGATCATCGTCGGTTGCGAGGAGAAGTTCGGGGTCAGCATTCCCGACGAGGACTCCAAGAACCTCAAGACCGTCGGCGACGCCGTCGCCTACATCGAAGCTCACCAGTGAGCTGAACCGCTGTGGGCTCGTCCCTCAGCACCGGTGCGGGGCCCTGACCGGGGCCCCGCACTCCACCCACCACCTTCATTCGACGGGATATCGATCATGACCACCGTTGTCATCACCGGGCTTGGCGCCACCACACCGCTGGGCGGCGACGTCGCCTCCACCTGGGAGGGACTGGTCTCCGGGAAGTCGGGCGTGCGGCTGATCACCGAGGAGTGGGCGGCCGACCTGCCCGCCCGGATCGCCGCCTACGCGAAGGTTGATCCGACCGAAGTCATCGAGCGGGTCAAGGCCCGCCGCCTCGACCGCTCCACCCAACTGGCGCTGGTAGCAGCCCAGGAGGCCTGGGCCGACGCCGGCTTCAGCATCGACTCCGAGAACGACCTCGACCCGGTTCGCGTCGCCGTGTCGCTCGCGTCCGGCATCGGCGGGCTGCATTCGCTGCTCGACAACTGGGATCTGCACCGCGACAAGGGCCCCCGCCGGGTCAGTCCGTTCACCATCCCGATGCTGATGGCCAACGCGCCGGCGGCCAATATCGGCCTGCTGGTGGACGCCAAGGCCGGCGTCCACGCACCCGTGTCGGCGTGTGCGTCGTCCAATGAGGCGATCTCGCTAGGCGTCGACATGATCCGCCTGGGCCGCGCCGACCTGGTCGTCGTCGGCGGCACCGAATCCACCATCCACCCGCTGCCGATGGCCGGCTTCGCCAACATGCACGCGCTCAGCCGCCGCAACGACGACCCCGAGGCCGCGTCCCGCCCCTGGGACAAGGGTCGCGACGGCTTCGTGATGGGCGAGGGTTCCGCGGTTTTGGTGATCGAGTCGCTGGAGCACGCCAAGGCTCGCGGTGCCAAGAAGATCTACGGCACCATTGCCGGCACCGGGATCACCGCCGACAGCCACGACATGGTGCAGCCCGACCCGTCCGGCGAGGGTCAGTACACGGCGATGCTCAAGGCGATGCACGACGGCGAACTGACCGCCAAGGACGTTAAGCACGTCAACGCTCACGGCACCTCGACCCCGCAAGGGGACGTCACCGAGGCGGGCTCGGTGAGGACCGCGCTCGGCCCGGACGTGGACGGCTGCGTGGTGACCAGCACCAAGTCGATGACCGGCCACCTGCTCGGTGGGGCCGGCGCGCTGGAGACCCTGGCCTCAACGCTCGCGCTCTACCACCGGGTCGTCCCGCCGACGATCAACCTGCAGGATCCGGAGCCGGACCTCGGCATCGACATCGCCGCCAACGTGGCGCGGCCGCTGCCCGAGGGCGACCTCGCTGCGATCAACAACTCGTTCGGCTTCGGCGGCCACAACGTGGCCATCGCGGTCACGAACGAGAACATTCAGCGCTGAGCGTTGTCCGCTGGCTCACACCACCTGGTGCAGCCAGCGGACGGGAGCGCCCTCGCCGGCTTGCCGGAATGGTTCGAGTTCGTCGTCCCAGGGCAGGCCGAGGAGTTCCTCGATCAGCTCAGTGACCGGACGTCCACCCAGCGCCTCGGACGCCAGGGCCCGCTTGAGTCGTCCCTCGTGGACCAGGACATCGCCGTTGGCGGCGGTGATCGTGTGGAAGAAGCCGAGGGCAGGGGTGTAGGAGTAGCGGACGGCCTCCGACCCTTCGGCGGCCTGCTCGGTGATGTCGAAGCGCAACCGTTGCCAGCCCTTCAAGGCGCTGGCCAACCTCGCCGACGTCCCCACTGGGGCGCGCCAGGAGTGCTCGGCACGGTAGGAGTTGCGCTCGGCCGGCTGCGGCGACCAGGACAGGTTCACCGGCGCGCCGAAGACGCCCCCGATGGCCCACTCGAGATGAGGGCACAACGCGGACGGCGCTGAATGGATGTGCACGACCCCGTGCGTGGCAACCATGATTCCTCCTCAGCCGGTTCTGCCTTCCCCTGCATTCCGACTGGCGAGGTGGGTTCATTGTGCCCCGCCGGCGCCGTCCAGCCAAGCGCGGGCGTTTCGTTGGCCCTGGTGACACCACGAGGCGGCGTGTTGGTGGTGATGACGACAAACACGCCGCCACCAGCCGTCACCACCCGTCCCAGGCGGGACGATGCCGGACGCGCCCGCGTGCGGCACCCCGCTCCTCAGGGGGCTGGCGGACGCTCGCCGAAGATCGCCCGTCCGATCCTGACCACGGTGGCGCCCTGCTCAATGGCCAGCTCAAAATCGTTCGACATGCCCATGCTGAGTTCGTCGAACGTCCCTGGTATGCCGTCCTTGGCGCGCAACTGCGCTTGCAGATCACGCATCAGTTGGAAGCAGGCGACAACCGGGGCGGGATCCGTCGACGGCAGGGCCAGCGTCATCAGTCCGCGCACCCGCAGCCTCGGGAAGCGGCCCAGTTCGCGGGCGAAGTCGATCACCTTCGTCGGCGGCAGCCCGTACTTGGACGACTCGGCCGATGAGTTCACTTGAATCAGGACGTCGAGGCGGCGGTCCCACTCCTGGAGTCGGCGATCGAGTTCGGCCGCCAATCGCAAAGACTCGAGGGCCTGGAACTCGGCGGCGAACCGGGCCACCGCTTTCGCCTTATTGGACTGGAGGTGGCCGACCACCGCCCAGGTCAGATCGTCCAGATCGGACAGATCTTCGGCCTTCCGGCTGGCTTCCTGGACGCGGTTCTCGCCGAACCTGCGAACTCCGGCAGCGTAGGCCTCGCGCAGCCGCGGGGTCGGCATGTTCTTCGATACCGGCAGCAGCCGGACGCCGCTCGGATCCCGACCGGCCCTCTCGCAGGCCGCCACGATCCGCTCCCGCACCCGGGCCAGACTGGTCGCCACGTCCATGATCGCTAGCTAAGCACAGGTGGTTGGATGGGCAGATGAGTGCACCTCGGGTCCTGACCGAACGACGCGGCGATATCTGGTTGATGGGCCTCAACCGCCCGGACAAGCGCAACGCCGCCGACTTGGCCATGCTGCACGAGTTGGCGGCCGCGTACGCGGTTCTGGGCGGTGATCCCGGCCTTCGGGTCGGGGTCGTCCACGGGGTCGGTGAGCACTTCACCGCCGGTCTCGATCTGACCGACCTGGCGCCGAGGATCGCCCAGGGGATCGACCTGATTCCCCCGGACGGAATCGACCCGTGGGGGCTGGCCACCCCGCCGGTGACGAAGCCGGTGGTGATGGCCATCCGAGGCACCTGCCTCACCCTCGGCATCGAGCTGGCGCTGGCCAGTGACGTGGTGATCGCCGCCGACGACGCCCGGTTCGCCCAACTCGAGGTGGCCCGCGGGATCATCCCGTTCGGCGGGGCGACCCTGCGCCTGCCCCGATTGGGCTGGGCGAACGCCATGCGCTGGATGCTCACCGGCGACTTTTTCGATGCCCAGGAGGCGCACCGCCTTGGCCTGGTCACCGAGGTGGTGCCGGGTGACCCGCTGCCGCGGGCAATCGAGTTGGCCGAACGGATCGCGGCGCAGGCCCCGCTGGCCGTCCAGGCCACGCTGGCGAACGCCCGCTTGGCCCTGGACGATCCCGGCCACGCAGCCGCTCAACTCTCGCCCACCGTCGCCAGGTTGGCGAACACGAGCGACGCGCGCAGGGCTGCCGAGTCTTATCTGACCCGGCAGCCCGTCCGCTTCGAAGGAAACTAGGTCAGCGCTTGGACTTCTCCACCGTCCGCGCCACCACAGCCCCAAAGCCACCGCCAGCGTCCAGGTCACCCAGGTACTGCTCCTGGGTTGAGGTGAAGGGCGACTGCAGAATGCTCAGCGACCCGAGGGCGCCTTCGTCCAGTGGCGTTCCGATGGCCAGCCGATCGATGGCCCCGGAGGCGGGGTCATCGACGATCGCGCGAACGCTATAGCCCAGCAGTTCGTTGGCGGAACGAACTCCGCGGACCTCGGCCGGAGTGGAACTCGTTCCCTGCTCCAGCGCCCGGTTGGTAAACCCCGTGCCGCTTACTCGAACCAGGGTCACCTGGCCGGCGTCGGCCGCGGTGCCGATGTTCTCCCGGGGAGCGCCGATGGCCAGCGCCCGAGCCCCGGCCGCCGGCCGGAAGAAGGTGATGGAGTCGCCGAAGTAGTCGTTCTTCTCGTTGGAGCCAGGAACTCCGGTGGAGTTCTGATGAATGGCTGACTTGGGACTGATCGACCCACCCGGGGTGTAGGTGAACGGCTGAACCAGGCCGGCGTTGACCACCGTGCCCAGGTTCTCACCCGGTGCTCCGATGGCGAACCAGTTGGCCGAGGCCGCCACACTCGCCCCGAACAAGTCGGACGTCGAGGTGCCGTCGGGGACGCCGGAGGTGTCCTGGTTGATCGCCTTGGCGTAGCTGATAGCCAAGGTGGAATCGAAGGTGAGCAGCGTTGCCTGCCCGGCGTTCGACTTGCCGCTGATGTCCTCGTTCGGCGTGCCCACCAGGACGGTGTTGCCCGAAGCTGCCACTGCCCATCCGAATGCGTCTGCGGTCCGTGAGGACGAGGGCACACCGGGGCTGTTTTGGGTCAGGATCTTCACGCCGGCTTCGTCGACCTCGCCGCCGACCAGCGGGTAGACCGCGATGCCACCGCCGTAGTACGTGTCGTTTCCCCAGTAGAAGGGTGCGCCGACGACCAGGGCCGTCGGAACCGGCGCGCCAAGGACGGCGATGCTCCCGCCGAACCAGTCGTCGGGCTCACCCAGGGACACGATCCGGTTGCGGCTGAAGTCGAGGCCGGTGCCTGAGCCGTACACGATCGAGACCCGCCCTGCTTCGGCCGGATCGGTGTCGCTGACGCGCGGGAACGGCTGACCCACGATCAGGTCGGAGCACCCGTCTTGGTCGAGATCGCTGACCTCGATCACCGAGCCGAACTGGCCGTTGACGCCGGTGCTGCCGCCGATGTCATTGGGCGTGAACACCTGGCGGTGCGGGGTTCCGTTCCCGCTCAGCAGAACTTCGACCGCTCCGCTGGAGGAGTTGTAACCCGGGACCCCAACGGCGTAGTCAACCGTGCCGTCACAGTCGATGTCGTTGATCAGCGTGCCGTCGGCGTGGGCCTGCGGCGCGGCTGCGACCAAGCCAGCTACGGTCGTCACCACCGCCAGCAGAGCAGAAGAAATCCGACGTCGCCCTTGCATGGTGGTTCCCCTCAATTGGCGCGCCCTTGCGCTGCCCGGATAACAGTAACCCGCGCTTACGGCCAGCGGGCTCCCAGTGAGATGACTGCCAGCGACGCCAGCAGCGCGAACGCCAGCGCAATTCCGGTGTAGGTCTCGGTGACCTCCTGATCGACCTTCATGTAGCCGATCTGGCGGGCGATGTTGCGGTAGACCTCCTCGAGTTCGGAGGAGGAACCGGCAGAGAACTTCCGGCCGCCGGACAGTTTGGCCACCTCGGACAACTCCTGATGGTTCACCGGGACCGGCTGGCGCTGGCCGCGGTCGATCACGTAACCGTCGGCGGTTCCGTAGGCGATCGAATAGATCGGAACCTTCTGCTTGCCCGCTGCGGTGGCGGCCTCGCTGGAGGAGCGTCCAATGTTGGTGTAACCGTCGCTGAGCAGCACGATCGCCGCCGGCGCCGGATCGTCCGGGTGATCGGGATCCGGGGGGGCCAGGGTGATCGCGTCCAGCGAGGAGTAGATGCCTTCGCCGATCGCCGTCGACGGCGCCAGCTGCAGGTTGTCGACCGCCCGAGCCACTAAACCACGGTCGGTGGTCGGCGCGATGATCACCGAGGCCGAGCCTGCGAAGGCGACCAGCGACACGTTGAATCCCGCCGGAACCATCCCCAGGAAGTCCTTGGCGGCCGACTTGGCGGCGTCGATCCGGTTGGGGGACACATCGGTGGCCATCATCGACCGGGACACGTCGATGGTCAGGACGATGGTCGCGCGCTCCCGCGGCACGTCCACCACGTCCTTTGGTTGGGCGTAGGCGACGTTGAGCGCGCCCAGGCTGAGCACCGCCGCCCCGACCGCGACATGCCGCTTCCAGGCCTGCTGCTTGGGCAGTATCCGGCTGAGATTGCTGATCCCGGTGTCCTTGGTGCGGGCCGCTCGGCGCTGCAGCAGCACCAGGTAGCCCAGGATCAGCGCCGGGATGATCAGCAGCCACCACAGCCGTTCGGGTCGCAGGAACTCGATCATCGGGGTCATGGCCACCTCGCTCCTAGTGAGACCGCGGCCAGGGCGGCCACCACCGCGAAGGCCAGACCGTAACCGGCCCACTGCGCGGTGGTCTCCTTCTTGACCTCCTCGAAGCCCACCTCACTACGGATGTTGGTGTAAACCTGATCGAGTTGGCCGAGGTTCTCGGCGTTATAGGCGCGGGCGTTCGTGATCGACGCGATCCGCTGCAGCAGCTCGCGGTCCGGCGGCACCCGCTCCCGCTTACCGTCCAGGTCGACATAGCCGTTGTCGGTGCCGTAGGCGATCGTGTACACCGGCACCTTGGACTTCAGCGCCTCACCGGCGGCCTGCTGGGGTGAGCGCCCGGCCGTGTTCTGTCCGTCCGAGAGCAGCACGATGGCGCCCGGAGCGATCGACCCGTCCGGCCCTTTGGGCGCGGTCTGCAGCGTGGACAGGCCGACCCAAATGGCGTCGCCGATAGCCGTGGAGTCCTGGACGGTCAGAGCGTCGATGGCCCGATTCACCTGGCCGCGGTCCAGCGTGGGTGGCAGCCGCGAGGCCGGGTTACCCGACAGGCTCACCACGGCCACGTTGAACTTCGGCGGCAGCTCCTTGACGAAGTTCTTGGCCGCCAGCTTGGCCGCGTCCAGCCGGTTCGGCTTGACGTCGGTGGCCTCCATCGAGCGCGAGATGTCGATCACCAGCACCACGGTGGCTCGCTCCCGCGGCACCTGCTCGACCCCGTTGGGTCGCGCCCAGGCCAACGCCAGGGTGATCAGACTGAGCAGCGACAGCGCCACCGCCAGATGACGGCGCCACTGCGACTGAACTGGCACCACGGCACCCAGGACCCCGGTGTTGGTGAAGCGCATGCCGGTGCGGTTCTTGCGGCGGGTCAGCCAGATGTAGACGGCGACCAACACCGGGATGATCAGCAGTGTCCAGAGCCGTTGGGGGTCGAGAAACATAGCGTCCAGATTCACTTGCTCACCCCCTGTGGCGGTTGGTGTAACATGCTGGCCACCCGCCGGTAGGCGAGCACAAACCGTGCGATGTCCTGCACCCAGTCTCTGTCGGTACGCAACTGGATGTGGGCCACCCCGGCTCGGCGCAGCGCGATCCGGATCCGCTCGCGCTGGGCCGCGCTGGCGGCGTCCATCCGTTCCCGGGCCGCCGCGTCCGAGGTGTTCACGTAGCGCTGGAAGTCGGTTTCCGGGTCACGGATCAACAGATCGCCGACGTCGGGGAACTCGATCTCTCGCTTGTCGACCACCTCGACCGCGAGCACCTGGTTGCGGACGGCCAATCGGCGCAGCGGCCGTTCCCAGGGCGGTTCGACGTTGGGGTCAAGCTCGGAATCACCCGGGGTGAGGAAGTCGGACACCACCACCCGCATACCGCGGCGCCGCTGCGTCCTGGTCAGCTGCTCGACCCCCTGGGCCAAGTCGAACGGGCCGGCGGTGTGGTCATGGACGATCGGCTCGGTCAGCATCTTGCGCAGCAGGCCGTAGAGGGCGGTGCGCCCCGAGCGGGCTGGCAGCCGCTTGATGCCCTCGGGCCTCATGATCAGCCCACCGAAACGGTCGCCCATCTTCTGCGACAGGAAGCCGATGGTGGCGATCGCGGCGATCCCCAGATCGCGTTTGGTGACCCCTTCGGTGCCCCAGTTCATCGAGGGGGTCACGTCCAACAGGGCCCACACTTCCAGTTCCCGGTCGGCAATGGTGTCGCGGACGTGCGGGGTCTGGGTGCGCGCGGTGACCGCCCAGTCGATCTTTCGGACGTCGTCTTGGCCGGGGACGTAGGGACGCGCGTCGTTGGTGTCGGACCCAGGACCCGGCAGCAACCCCTGGTGGTCGCCGTGCAGAAAGCCCTCCAGACGACGCACCACCGTCAACTCCAGGCGGCGCAGAGCCGCCTCGGGGGCCAGCTTGTTCAACGGCAGCGTTGCCGCCGTGGGCTCGGCCAGCACCGAACCCACCGCCCCGAGTTCTGCGGGGGGTGTGGTGAAATCGACCGGGGATTGGCTCACGCGCGGGACGCCTCAGCTCAGTTGCGGAACTCGGGGTTGTAGGAGTGCTGCGAGTGGGCGGCCTGACGCTGCTGCTGATTCCACACCGGGGTCGGCGGCGGGACCATGGCGACGATGCGTTCGATCACCTGGCTAGGGGCGATGTTGTCGGCCACGGCGTCAAACCCGAGGACCAGGCGGTGCGACATGACGTCCCTGGCCACCGCCTGAACGTCGGTCGGCAGTACGTAGTCCCGGCCGTGGATCAGGGCCAGGGCCCTTGCCGCGGCGACCAGGCCGAGGGTTGCCCGCGGCGAGCAGCCGATCTGAATCACCGAGCTGAGGTCGGGCATGCCGAACTCGGCCGGGGTCCGGGTGGCCAGCACGAGCCGGACGATGTACTCCGCGACCAGGTTGTGCACGAAGACCTCGGACGCCTGATCTTGCAACTCGCGAACCTTGTCGGGGTTGAGCACGTTGGACGGCTCGGGCGGACGGACGCTCATCCGGCGCAGGATCTCGAACTCCTCGTTGCCGCGGGGATAGGGGACGTCCACCTTGAGCAGGAATCGGTCCCGCTGAGCCTCCGGCAGCGGGTAGACGCCTTCGGACTCGATCGGGTTCTGGGTGGCGATCACGATGAACGGCTTCGGCGCCGGATAGGTCTGACCGCCGATCGACACCTGCTTCTCGGCCATCAGTTCGAGCATCGCCGACTGCACCTTGGCGGGCGCGCGGTTGATCTCATCGGCGAGCACGAAGTTGACGAACACCGGACCGAGCGCGATGTCGAACTTCTCCTGCTTCGCCGAGTAGATCCGGGTGCCGATGATGTCGGACGGGACCAGGTCGGGGGTGAACTGGATGCGGGCGAAGTCGCCACCGACAACGGTGGCGAAGGAGCGGACGGCGAGGGTTTTGGCGACGCCGGGAACACCCTCGAGCAGGACGTGACCCTTAGCCAGGAGGCCGACCATCAACTGCTCGACCATGTGCTCCTGGCCGACGATCACCCGCTGCACCTGGGCGATGGCCTCGCCGAGCAGCCGGGCCGCGTCGCGGGTCTCGGGCGAACTCGGGGCCGCGGGGGCGTCCGGCTGACGGGGCGCCGGCTCAGGCTGACGCGGGGGCGCCGGGGGCTGCTGGGGATAGCCCGGTGGCGGACCCTGAACCGGATTCATCCCCGGAGGAGGGGGCGGGAACGAGCCGTAGGGAGGGTTCGAGTTGGTCACTCAGGGCTCCTGATGCGGGATACGGCGGGCGGTTCGGCCCTAGTCTGAAAGGACACGATACCGGGCTGGACTGTCAGCGCCCCGAGATCGGCCCGGCCACCGCCCGTTTACAGCACCGATGGTGGTTTGGGGGCGCGGGAGGCCCAAGGTGGGGCATCGGCGCTGTAAACCGGCGCAGTGCGGTCAGCGTGACCTCGTCGTGATCGGGCTCGGGCGTTTGGCACAATGGGCGAGACCCCGCCCGGGTGCCGAAAGGAACCGATGTCCACTCCCCCGCCTCCGCTGGCGTCGCCGGCGTCGCCGCAGGGGCCGGACGAGGGAACCCCCGACACCCCCGCAACCCGGGTGGACCCGGTTGTGTCGGCGTACTCCGGCGGATTCGTCCCGCTCAGCCCGGTGCGCGCCGATGACCCGCCCAAGGTGGGCGACTTCTGGCTGGACGCCCGGCTGACCGCGTCGCCGTCCGGCGTTGCGTTCGCCGCCCACGACGACCACAACACGCCGGTGATGCTGATCATGCTGTCCGAGGGCGCCTCCCAGGATGCGGCCGCCCGGGATCGCCTGGCCGGAGTGGTCAACAAACTTCACATCGACACGGTGATTGCCCGCGGTGGTCACGGCCAGGAAGAGGGGCGCTTGGGCCGGCGCTTCCGCCACGAAGACGACGACCCGGTCGACCCGGACGACGCGCCCCTGGCCCCCTGGGTGGCCCTCGCCTACGACGGCAGCCCGGCAGCCATCGCCGAGGCCGAGCGGATTCTGGCCGAGGTGGACCTGTCCCGGGTGCCGGTGCAGGGGGCCGCCGCTGGACCCGACTACCGGCTGCACTGGATCGAACAGACGGCCCCCGGCATCTCCAGACTGTGGCCGCTGCCCTGGCCCGGGCGCCACGACTGGTCCAGTTGGGTGTCGATTCTGGTCTCGTGGCTGCTGATGGTCCTGCTGACCGCGCTGGCGATCCTGATCGCGATCCTGATCTTCGACAAGGCGCCAGAGCAGAGCCCGCCGCCGCCGGTGCCGCCGACCTCGTCGCCGCAGTCAGGGTCGCCGCCCCCGCAGTCCTCGTCCCCGTCCCCCAACTCGGCGTCGCCGTCGCCCAACTCGGGCTCACCGTCGCCCAACTCGGCTTCGCCTTCGCCGCAGTCGGCCTCCCCGTCCCCACAGTCCGGATCGCCGTCCCCGGCCAGCGCTTCCCCCTCCGGCGGCGGCTCGCCCACCCCGAACTCGAAGCTGTGAGCGCCCCGCGCCTGATCGCCTCCGATCTCGACGGGACGTTGCTGGACGACCGGGGTGAACTGTCCACGACCACGATCCGGGCGGTCGCGGCCTGCGCGGAGGCCGACGTTCCGTTCGTGGTGGTCACCGGTCGGCCGGCCCGCTGGCTGGGTCCGATCCACGCCCTGGCCGGGTGTCACCCCTTCGCCGTGGTGAGCAACGGCGCGGCCGTCCTCGAGCTGGACAGTGGCGACCTGCTGGACGCCCAGGGGATCGATCCCGGCACCGCCCGAGAGGTTGCCGACCAGCTCCGGCACGCTTTCCCCGAGCTGCGGTTCGGCGTGGAACGGGGGCGCCATTACGGCTGCGAACCGGGGGCGCCCGGAGCCGAGGAGGCCGCCCAATGGCGCACGGTCGCTCCGCTCGACGCGCTGCTGTCCTCCTCGGAGCCGCTGCTCAAGCTGCTCGCCTTCCACCCTCGGCTGAGCTCGGTCGAGTTGGCCGGGCTGACCCGATCAATGGTCGGCGAGCGCCTGACGGTCACCCACTCGCAGGCCTCCGGTCCAGGTTTGCTGGAGATCAGCGCGCCGGGGGTGACCAAGGGGGCCGCGCTGGAGAGGCTGTGCCGACAACTGGGGGTGCCGCTGAGCGAGGTCGCCGCCTTCGGCGACATGCCGAATGACATTCCGATGCTGGACGTGGTCGGTCGCCCCCACGTCGTCGCCAACGGGCACCCGGACCTCTTGGACCGCGGCTACCCGGTGGTCGGACCGAACTACGCCTCCGGAGTGGCCCTGGCGATCCTCACGTTGCTCGCCGAAGGGACGTCCAGCCGCTGATTCGGGGCGTGGCCGGGTCAGCAGCCGGTGCCGTGCTTGCCCTTGATCCGAGTCTTGAGCGCCGAGCGAACCTTGGGGCCGGCGGCGCCCTTGATCGTGGTGATCTCGGTGCGACGCCCGCCCCCGGGAAGCCGGGTGACCTTCACCACGGTGGCTCCGGGCTCGCCAGCCACGGTGCCGTCCACCACCTTGGTTTCGATCAGGTGTGAGTCCTGTGCGGCCTCTTCAAACTCCTCGATGGCCTCGTTACTCGTGGCCCAAGGGCCCAGATCGTCAGCGTCGGATATCGGCTCGTGCATGCCTCGAATTCTACGCTCGCTGAACCCAACCGAGCGCCATGAGGAAGGAGCCGAGACCGACCGCGACCGGGACCTACCAAACGCGGATCCGGCGGCCGCCCATCGGCACCAGATTGAGGATCAGCCCGACCACGATCAGGATG
>CAYVOW010000064.1:7611-13605 GCA_964453585.1 uncultured Micropruina sp. | reverse complement strand
CGACACGCCGATCGCTCCCGGCGCGTCCAACACCCAAGGTGGGCAACGTCGGGGTCATCGCGGCAACGCCGAGGTGGGGTCTGCAGGGTCGGGACGTCGGGGTGTGGGGGTGGGGAACCCCAGCAACCCGGCAAAGGCAACGACGCCCACCTTACTAACCTGACACGCCGATCGCTCCCGGCGCGTCCAACACCCAAGGTGGGCAACGTCGGGGTGATGGCGGTAACGACCAGGTGGGGTCTCAAGGCGGGGTGGCAGCGCGGTGGCCCGTGGAGAGGCAGGTGGGGTGGCCGGTGGGGACGCGCGGTGCGCGGTGGGGAACCCCAGCAACCCCGGCAAAGGCCACGACGCCCACCTTACGAGCCCGACACGCCGAGGGCTCCCGGCGTGTCCAACACCCAAGGTGGGCAACGTCGGGGTGATGGCAGGGCGCGCTGGCCCAGGGGAGGCAGGTGGGGTGGCGACTCAAGGTGGGGAGGGCAACGTCGGGCTGGGGGACGTCGGGGCGGGGTGGGGATCTTCGGCATCGAACATGGGCCGGCTCGGCTGCTGGGTCGGCAGCCTCGGGGGTTGGTGGATGGTGGCCAGCCGGGACCCGGCTTGGCCGCTACGACGGACGAGGGCGCCCCAGGTTCGTGGCCCGGGGCGCCCTCGTCCAGTCAGACCTCAGCGGGCGGCGCTGCCCTCGACGTAGTCGTCGTCGTGGCTCTTCACCCACGACATCAGCTTGCGCAGCTCGCGACCGGTGGCCTCGATCGGATGCGCCTCGCCCTTGGCGCGCAGCGCCTTGAACTCCGGCCCCCCGGCCTCTTGGTCGTCGATGAACCGCTTGGCGAACGCCCCGGACTGGACGTCGGCGAGCACGGCCTTCATGTTCTCCTTGACCCGGGCGTCGATCACCCGCGGGCCGGAGACGTAGTCGCCGAACTCGGCGGTGTCGGAGACGCTCCAGCGCTGCTTGGCGATGCCGCCCTCGTACATCAGGTCGACGATCAGCTTCAGCTCGTGCAGGCACTCGAAGTAGGCCACCTCCGGCTGGTAGCCGGCCTCGGTGAGCACCTCGAACCCGGCCTGGACAAGGGCGGACGCGCCGCCGCAGAGCACGGCCTGCTCGCCGAACAGGTCGGTCTCGGTCTCCTCGGTGAAGGTGGTCTTGATGCCGCCGGCCCGCAGACCGCCGATCGCCTTGGCGTAGGACAGCGCCAGTGGCCAGGCCTCGCCGGACTCGTCCTTCTCGACCGCGACGATCACTGGGACGCCACGGCCCTCGGTGTACTCGCGGCGGACCAGGTGGCCCGGGCCCTTCGGGGCGACCATGCAGACGTCCACCCCGGCCGGCGGCTGGATGTAGCCGAACCTGATGTTGAACCCGTGGGCGAAGAACAGCGCGTCGCCGTCTTGCAGGTTCGGGGCGATGTCGTTGGCGTAGATCGTCCGCTGGTGCTGGTCGGGCGCCAGGATCATGATCACGTCCGCCTCGGCGGCGGCGTCCGCGACCGAGACGACCCGCAGTCCCTCAGCCTCGGCCCTGGCGGCCGACTTCGAACCGGGACGAAGACCGACCCGCACGTCCACCCCTGAGTCGCGCAGCGACAGCGCGTGCGCGTGGCCTTGGGACCCGTAGCCGATCACGGCGACCACGCGGTTCTGGATGATCGAGAGGTCGGCGTCGTCGTCGTAGAACATCTCTGCCATGGGTTGGGCTCCTTCAGCTCACGCGCGGGACAACCCGCACCTTGTCGTTCTTGGTTCGGTCGGTCAGGGATTTGTTGCCGCGGCCCAGGGCGACCAGGCCGGACTGGACCAGTTCGCGCACCCCGTAGGGGCGCAGCATCTCCAACAGGGCCTCCAGTTTGTCAGGGGAACCGGTGGCCTCGATGGTCATGGAGTCATTGTGGACGTCGACGGTCTTGCCCCGGAACAGTTGCACGATCTCGATGATCTGGCTGCGGGTGGCCGGGTCGGCCTTCAACTTGATCAAGACGAGTTCACGCCGCACGGCGGACTGCTCAAGCTCCACGATCTTGAGCACCTCGACCAGCTTGTTCAGTTGCTTGGTGATCTGCTCCAGGACGAGTTGGTCGTCCACCCGCACCTGCAGGGTGATCCGGGACAGTTCCTCCCGTTCGGTCGGACCGACCGCCAGCGACTCGATGTTGTAGCCGCGCCGCGCGAACAGGCCGGCGATCCGGGCGAGCACGCCCGGCTTGTTTTCGACCAGCACGCTCAGGGTGTGGGTGTTCACAGATCCTCCTCCTCCCAATCGGGAGCCAGGTCCCGAGCAATCTTGATGTCGTCATTGCTGGTGCCGGCGGCGACCATCGGCCACACCATGGCGTCCTTGTGGACCACGAACTCGACCACCACGGGACGATCGGTGATCGCCATCGCCCGATTGATCACCTCGTCGACCTGCTCCGGGGTCTCGGCCCGCAGGCCGACCGCCCCCATCGCCTCCGCCAGCATCGGGAAGTCCGGCACCCGCAGTGTCTTGAGGTCAGTATTGGAGTAGCGCTCCCCGTAGAAGAGGGTCTGCCACTGCCGCACCATGCCCAGCGACTGGTTGTTGATCACCGCGATCTTGATCGGGATCCCCTCCAGCGAGCAGGTCACCAGTTCCTGATTGGTCATCTGGAAGCAACCGTCACCATCGATCCCCCAGACCACCGCGTCCGGCTGACCCACCTGAGCCCCCATCGCGGCCGGGACGCAGTAGCCCATCGTCCCCGCCCCACCGGAGTTGAGCCAACGTCCCGGCTTTTCGAAAGGCAGCAGGTGCGCCGCCCACATCTGATGCTGGCCGACCCCTGCCGCCCAGTAGGTGTCGGGTCCGGAAATCTCGCCAATCCGTTTGATCACGTACTCGGGGCTGAGCATCCCCTCGTGGGTGGGCTCGGTCGGCACCTGGTACTTGGCCTTGATCGCCTTAAGGTAGCGACGCCAGGCCTCGTAATCCCCAAGGTCGGCCCCGCGCAGGACCCCGTTGAGCTGGCTGATCACTTCCTTGACGTCACCGACGATCGGGACGTCGGCCAATCGGTTCTTGGACACCTCGGCTGGATCGATATCGGCGTGGATCACCTTGGCCTCGGGGGCGAAGGTGTCCAGCTTGCCGGTCACCCGATCATCGAAGCGCGTGCCCAGGGCGATCAGCAGGTCGGAGCGCTGCAGGGCCCCCACCGCCGACACCGACCCATGCATGCCGGGCATGCCCATGTGCAACTCGTGGCTGTCGGGAAACACCCCGCGGGCCATCAGGGTGGTCACCACCGGGATCCCGGTGATCTTGACCAGTTCGGCGAGATCCTCGGCCGCCTCGGCCTTCACCACGCCGCCGCCGATGTAGAGCACCGGTCGACTCGCCTCGGCGATCAGCCGGGCCGCCTCCCGGATCTGCTTCACGTGCGGCATCGTCACCGGGTGGTAACCGGGCAGGTCGATGGTCTCGGGCCAGATGAACTCGGCCTTGTTGGTCAGGGCGTCCTTGGCGATGTCGACCAACACCGGCCCGGGCCGTCCAGTCTTGGCCAGGTGGAAGGCACCCAGGATCGCGCTCGGGATGTCTTCGGCGCGGGTCACCAGATAGCTGTGCTTGGTGATCGGAAAGGTGATCCCGCGAATATCTGCCTCCTGGAAGGCGTCGGTGCCGATGGCGGTGCTGCTCACCTGACCGGTAATCGCCACGATCGGCACCGAGTCCATGTAGGCGTCGGCGATGGCCGTGACCAGGTTGGTGGCACCGGGGCCGGAGGTAGCCATGCAGACGCCGACCCGCCCCGTGGCCACCGCGTAGCCCTCCGCGGCGTGGCCGGCACCCTGCTCATGCCGGACCAAGATGTGCCGGACCAGTTTGGACTGGCCCAGCGGGTCGTATGCGGGAAGGATGGCGCCGCCGGGGATGCCGAAGACGACCTCGACACCGACTCGCTCCAGGGACTCGACCAGGGCCTGTGCCCCGGTCAGTTGCGTGGGCGTTTGATCGGTCATCGCTCGACCTCCCCTTCCGTGTGGTGTGGTGATTGGTGCTGCTCCGCCATGAAAAAACCCCCGCTGCCGTCAGGCAGGCGAGGGTGCGTGTCGATGGTCTATCGACACGCTAACTAACTACGAGGACGGGGTTCCGCACGGGTCAATGTTTGACCGATGCCCTCGCGATGTCAACCGTCGGACCGCCAAGTCCAGATGATGGGACGAAGGCAGCCCTCAACCATCGGTTACGAGTTTTTCGGCTTTGACCACCGTCAACTGGCGTCATATCTGAGACCTGACTCAGGATGGCTTCACCCGCCCGTCCGAACCGAAGGTGAACCATGTCTCGACGAAGCCTGGTGCGGCTGCTCACCGCAGGTACTGCCCTCACCCTGGCGGTCTCAATGGGCGCCCTCGCCTCGTCCAGCACCGCTGACGCTGCCGACGCAGCGGTGAAGCCACTGAACAGCAATGTGGTGATCACCGGTGCTGGGTGGGGGCATGGGATCGGGATGAGCCAGTACGGCGCCTGGGGCGCGGCGGATGCAGGCCTCAGCTACTCCAAGATCCTGGCGTTCTACTACCCGGGCACCACGATTGCCGAGGCCACCGGCGACATTCGGGTCTGGATCAGCGCCGACAATGACAACCGCCTGCACGTCCTGCCGGCCAGCGGCCTGCGGATCAAGGACAGCGCCGGGGCGAGCTACACACTGCCGCGCGGAACCAGCTACACCCAGTGGCGGATCAGCCGGTCAGGCACGTCCCGAGTGCTGCATTACCGTAACGCCAGCGGTAGCTGGATCCGCAAGACAATCCCGCTCTCGGCGTCACGCACCTGGACCTTTGACAACCCCACCAGTGGCTACGTGACGGTCCGACTGCCCAACGGCACCTCCCGGGATCTGCGAACGAAAGTGTCGCTGCGCTTCTACGGCACGGGCGCCCGGACGGTGAACACCCTCAGTTTGGAGAACTACCTGAAGTCGGTCGTCCCCTCGGAAATGCCGGCCAGTTGGCCGGCGGAAGCGCTCAAGGCACAGTCCGTGGCCGCCCGCAGTTATGCCGCGCGCTACCGGACCAGCCCGTTGACCGGCATCTACGACATCTGCGACACGACCTACTGCCAGGTCTATCGGGGGCTCGCCAACCGGTCCGGCTCGACCCGGACCGTCAACGAGATCGAAAGCACCAACTCCGCGATCGCCGGGACGTCCGGCGGCGTGCTCAAGTACGGCAGTGCGATCGCGTTGACCATGTTCTCCTCCAGCAACGGCGGCGCCAGCGCCCCGGGAGGGACGCCCTACCTGGTCACCAAGGATGACCCGTACGACGGCCGGATGCGCAACCAGGCCTGGTCGGTTGCCCTGTCGTCCTCGAAGATCCAGTCGGCCTACCCGAGCATCGGGACGTTCACCTCCCTGCAGGTCACCGGCCGGGACGGCTCCGGCAACTGGGGCGGCCGCGTCACCACGATCGTGCTCAACGGCAGCCAAGGAAAGGTCACCCTCACCGGCGGCGCCTTTAAGAGCAAGTTTGGACTTAAGGAACGGCTGTTCCTGCCGGTGGGCGGCCTCAAGCCGGGGACCGGCAACTGGGACCGCTGGCAGGGGCTCGGTGGCACCACGTCCTTCATCGGCGCGCCGACCACCAGCGAGGTCGCAGTGAACGGCGGACTGGACGCCCAGTTCACCGGAGCGGGGCTCTACTGGTCGTCGGCGACCGGGTCGAAGTACCTGACCGGCGCTGTGCTCGCCGCTTACCGGGGCGCTGGGGGCGCGTCCGGAGAGTTGGGCTTCCCGACCACCGACGTGACCAAAACCAGCACCGGTACCAAGGCGCTGTTCTCCAACGGCATGATCACCTGCCAGCCCGGAGAGGAGTGCGTCGTCAGCTTCGGGTGATGGCCGCCGCCACGTCGTCCAGGTCGACAGCGACCCGGTCGGTCATCGCCTCTAGGCCGGGATCGTCTTCGTAGCGCGGGATCAGGTGGACGTGCAGGTGGAAGACCTCCTGCCCTGACAC
>CAYVOW010000064.1:0-7511 GCA_964453585.1 uncultured Micropruina sp. | reverse complement strand
GTTTCACCTCGGCGATGGTCAGCGTGCCGTAGTGGAAAACCGACGCGGCCAACACCGCATCCGCCCCGGCCGCCACCGCGTCGACGAAGTCCGACACCTGGCCCGCTCCCCCGCTGGCGATCACCGGGACGTCCACCACGGCCCGAACGGCGGCGATCATCTCGGTGTCGAAGCCGGCGGTGGTGCCGTCGGCGTCCATCGAGTTCAACAGCACCTCGCCGGCTCCGCGGTCGACCGCCTCGCGCACCCAAGCGATCGCGTCCAGCCCGGCGCTGCGGCGGCCCCCGTGGGTGGTGACGCCGAAGCCGGACGGCTGCCCTGGCTCGCGGCGAGCGTCCAGCGACAACACCAGCACCTGGTTACCGAAGCGGCGGACGATCTCGTCGATGGCGTCGGGTCGCTGGATCGCCCCGGTGTTAATGCCGACCTTGTCAGCGCCCGTTCGCAACAGCGCGTCCACGTCCTCGACCCCCCGCACGCCCCCGCCGACGCACAGCGGGATGAAGACCGTCTCCGCCGTCCGTCGCACCATGTCGAAAGTGGTGGCCCGTCCCTGCGAGCTGGCCGAGATGTCGAGGAAGGTCAGCTCGTCGGCGCCCGCTTCGCCGTAGGCGGCGGCGAGTTCAACCGGGTCACCGGCGTCCCGCAGGTTGAGGAAGTTGACCCCCTTGACCACCCGGCCGTCGTGCACGTCGAGGCAGGGGATCACCCGAATGGCCACGCTCATGGCCCGCAACCTACCAAGCCCACCTCAGCCCCCTCGGTCGTGGTCCAGCCGCCAGGCACGAGCCTTGGTGACCGGGGCCCGACTCAGCCAAGCGTCCTCAATCAGCTCGCGCAATTCATCGACCTCGACCCGGGGTAGGTGCGCGGCACGGACCAGAACGCTCAGATGGCCGTCGAAGTGCGGGGTGGTGAAGAACGGCGTGTCCGGGTCGCCGACCAGCGCGTCCTTCTCTAACACCGACGGAACCCAGATCACGATCACGTCGGACAGCCTCTCTCCGGTCTCGGAATCCAGAGCGTCTGGCCGCGGGTTTCTGAAGAACACGAACGACTTCCGGCTGACCTGATAAACGACCGCTCCGGACGGCTCGTCCAGCCGGACGGCTCCCGGCATCCCGGCCGCGATCCGGTGCACATCGGCCGCGTTGGACCCGACAAGCATGCCCAACGCGCGATAGCCCTCCGGGCGCATCCGGCCCTGCTCGGCCAGGGTCGCCACCAGCCGCCGGTTCCGCTCCGAGGCCGTGCCTCGCGACGCCCGGGGAGTGAACCTCTGCAGGTAGTGGGTGTCGTCCTCAGGATGCCGGGTGTTCTCGCTCCAGCCGAAGCACAGACCCTCCTCCAAGACCTCACCGAAGGTCACCGACGACACCCCCGACCCCGCCTTGGCGATCTTCACCCAGATTCCCGGGCTGAGGTCGTGGTGCGCCGCCAGCCACTCGTGCAGCTCGGCGCGGTCGCGGAAGGCGATCACCGGAAGTCCGGCGTGGGTTTCGTGGTCCATGGTCTCTCCTTGGGGGTGGTGACGACCACGCTAGATTCCGCCACCGACAAAACCGGGCGGCTCAGTCCTCCAGCATCGAGAGGCCGACGACGCCGCGGCGGGCCAGGTCGATCACGGCGCGGCAGGTCGTCCGCAGTGACCCTGGGCCGGCCGCGTCGGCGAACTGCCCGGCCAGATCGATCACCTGCCGCGCCCAACGGACGAAGTCGCCCGCGGTCAGGCCGGATTCATCGAGGACCAGGGCTAGATCACGACCAGCGACCCAGTCGTGGATCGCTTCGGCGAAGCCGATGTCAGGCTCGGGGCTACGGTCGAGTCGATGGTCGCGCTCGGTCAGCGAGATCTCTCGCCAGAGGCTTCGCAGCTTCGACTGCGCCTGCTCCGAGTCCCGATCGGGCATCCGGGCCGGACGCCGAGGCGCCCCGCCACGCGACTCATAGACCAGGGAGGACAGCGCGGCGGCGGTCTGCTGCGGGTTGAGGTCGGCGAAAACCCCCGCACGGATCGCCTCGGCAGCCACCAGGTCCAGCTCGGAGTAGATCCGGGCCAACATGGCTCCCTGCGGGGTGACCGACTGCCCGTCCGGGGTCAGGTAACCCAGCGACTCAAGCACCGAGCAGATCCGGTCGAATCGGGTGGCGATGGTGTTCGTCCGACGCTCCACCTGACCCTGCAGCGAGGCCGCGTCCCGCTCCGCGCGCAGTGCCTCCTCGGCCCAACGGGCGTGGTTCTCCCGCTCTGGGCAGTCGTGGCACGGGTGCGCCTTGAGGGCTGATCGAAGCTGGGCGATCCGCTCGGTGAACTCCTGGTCGAGTTCTCCAGGGCGATACCGGTCCGCCTTCGGCCCGAGTTCGGCGAGCTTCGACCGGAACGCGGCCCCCAGGTTCCGCCGCGATGCGGGCTGCCGGGGATCGAAGTGCTTGGGGATCCGCATCCGACCGGCCACCGCCGGCGGGGTCGGGAAGTCGGTGGTGGACAGCCGTTTCAGTTGCCGATCCTCGGTCAGCACCAGCGGGTGCGGGTCGGACTTCGCCAGCCCAGGGTCGATCACCACCGCCCAGCCGCTGTGTCGCCCCACCGGCACCGAGATGATGTCGCCCGGTTTGAGTTCAAGCAGGACGCCGAGGGCCTCGGCCCGCCGGTCGGCGCGTCGGTTGCGGGCGGCCTCGGCCTCGACCCCGGAGATCTCGGCCCGCAGGCGGGCGTACTCGGTGAAGTCGCCCCGATCACAGGCGGCCTGGGCCATCAGCTGCTGAGCCCGTTCCGTCGCGCGAGCGTTACTCCGGGCCAGTCCCACCACCCCACGATCGGACTGATATTGGGCGAAGGACTGCTCCAGCAGGGTCCGGGCCCGCTCCCGGCCCACGGTGCCAACCAGGTTCACCGCCATGTTGTAGGTCGGGGTGAACGAGGAGCGCAGCGGGTAGGTGCGGCGGCTGGCCAGACCGGCGACCGCCCGAGGGTCGAGGTTGGCGTTCCAGAGGACGATCGCGTGCCCCTCGACATCGATGCCGCGGCGTCCGGCTCGGCCGGTGAGCTGGGTGTACTCGCCCGGGGTGATGTCGGCGTGGGTTTCGCCGTTGAACTTGACCAGCCGCTCCAGCACGACGCTGCGGGCGGGCATGTTGATGCCGAGGGCCAGCGTCTCGGTGGCGAAGACCACCTTGACCAGCCCGCGGACGAAGGCCTCCTCGACGCACTCCTTGAAGGCCGGCAGCAACCCGGCGTGGTGGGCGGCGATGCCGTGTTTCAACGCCTCGGCGAACCGGTCGTAGTCAAGGGCGGCCAGGTCGTCGCGGCTCAGGCCCTGGGTGTGTCGCTCGGCGATCTCGATCAGGTCGCGCTGTTCGGCGGGGTTGGTCAGCCGGATGCCGGAGTTCATTAGCTGCCCCACGGCGGTGTCGCAGCCCTGGCGGCTGAAGATGAACACGATCGCTGGCAGCAGGCCCTCGGCGTCGAGGCGCTCGACGACCGCGTCACGGCGCGGCACGAGGCTGCGCCGCGAGGCGTCCGGGCCACGATGGGCGGCGATCCGGTCCCGGGTCCGGCGCCCTCGGATCCGGCGGGAGTCGTCGCGGACGAAGCGGGATTCCTCCTTGGCCAGCCGGACGAGTTCGGGGTTCACCTCGGCCGCGCCTGCCGCGGTCGGCCGCGCTGTTGGCGCCTCCTCGGAGAACAGGTCGTAGAGGCGTCGTCCGGCCATCACGTGCTGGAACAGCGGCACCGGACGCCGCTCGCTGACCACGATCCGGACGTCGCCGCGGACCTCGTCCAGCCAGGCCCCGAACTCTTCGGCATTGGACACCGTCGCCGACAGGCTGACCACCTGGACCGACTCGGCGAGCCCGATGATCACCTCCTCCCAGACGGCCCCGCGGAACCGGTCGGCCAGGTAGTGCACCTCGTCCATCACCACGTAGCCGAGGTTCGCCAGGGTCGGCGAGTTCGCGTGGATCATGTTGCGCAGCACCTCAGTGGTCATCACCACCACCGGCGCCTCGGAGTTGATCGAGGTGTCGCCGGTGAGCAGGCCCACCCGGTCGGGGCCGTAGCGGTCGACCAGGTCGTGGAACTTCTGGTTGCTCAGCGCCTTGATCGGGGTGGTGTAGAAGCACTTGCGGCCCTGGGTCAGGGCCAGGAAGACCGCGAACTCCCCCACCACGGTCTTGCCGGCCCCGGTCGGCGCCGCCACCAACACCCCGGAGCCCGCTTCCAGGTGCGCGCAGGCCTCCCGCTGGTAGTCGTCCAGCGGGAAGGAGTAGCCAGCGGCAAACGCGGTGAGCACGGAATCGGTCATCGGTGCCCAACCTATCCACTTGGTTGTCGCTGCCCACCCCCGGGGGTCTCGGGTTGTCGCGCGAATCTCGGGCTCTAACACGAGACCCGCTGGCTAACCCGAGCGTCCCTCGATAACCCGAGCCCACGGGTCTACCGGGACGGCTATGCCGCGCCCGGACGCCGGCGGCGCTCCGCCAACTCCAGGGCCGCCCGGAGGCGGCGGTTCAGGGTGGCCGGATCGTTCAGCAGTTCCCCCGTCACCCTGACCACCTCCCAGCCCAATCGCCTGATCTCGTCCTCACGCATCTTCTCCCGGAAGCCAGCCCCGGGTTCCTCGTACTTCTGCCGGCCGTCGCACTCGATCAACACGCGGGTATCCCCGAGTCGGGCGTCCGCGCGGTACGGCGTCCCCGGCACCCGGTGCTGTGGCGTGGTTGACCACCCCAAGCGATCCAAGGTGATCGCCGTCCACGATTCCAGGGGTGACTCCCGCGCCCCATCGGCCAACCTGCGCACCACCGCAAGGTTGCGAGCGCCAGCCAGCCGGGAGAGCAGCGGGACCCAGCGGTCGTAGCCCTCGATCGCCTCGCCGTCGCGGAGGGCGTTGTCCAGAGCCATCAGTCCCGAGATGGGACAGCAGAGGGCGGTCTGGGCGATAGCCAGACAGCGATCGACCTGGGTCACCTCCCCGATCCAGCGGTGGATCACCAAGCCCGGCCGGCGCTGTCCGCGTCCCGGGCTGAGGCGCATCAGGTGCACGGTCGTCCAGTCGTGGCGATGGACGGGCAGTCCCAGGGCAGCCGCCGCAGAGTAGTGGCTCGGGATCAGCCCTGGGCGATCGGAGAGCTCGGCCAACACCCGGCTGGCGTGCCGGTCGGCAACCCATGGGCCCGGTTGGGCGGTGTACCAGCCGCGCTTCACCCGGGCCAGCTCGCCAGCGTTGACCGCCGCCCGCAGGTCGGACGAGGTGAGCCCGGCCGACACCGCGTGCGCGTAACTGAACAGGGGCAGGTGACTGAACTCTCGGGGGACCATATTCAGACCATCGGACTCCGACCACCCATACCGGTCAGCCCAGGGGGCGCTGTGGAGAACAGCCTGGGTGATTCCACAGGCCGCTTCCCTGCCCCACTCTCGGGTTATCGAGCGAATCTAGGGTTACAACACGAGATTTCCTCGACAAGGCGAGAGGTTCGGGTCAGAGGGCTCGGGCGAACACGTCCAGGACGCCCGGCTGACTGCGCAACACCAGCGGGACGGGTCCCAGCTCCTCGCCGTCGGCGGACCCGTAGAGCCCCTCCCCCTCGACGACGACCTCGGTGGCCCGCAGTAGCTCGACCGCCGGGTCCTTGACGAAGCCGCCGGTGAACATGGTCGGCAGGAGTCGGAGCAGGGTGGCCCTGGACACCGGGTGGATCAAGGTCAGGTCGAGCAGGCCGTCGGTGGGGTCGGCGTTGGGGCAGCCCAGCATTCCGCCGCCGAAGACGGCGGTGTTGCCGACGCAGACCATCATCGCCGGGAACTCCCGGACCTGGCCGTCGATGGTCAGCCGGTACGGCAGCGGTTCGAAGGTGGCCAACTCGGCCAGGGCCGCGTAGGCATACGACAACGATCCGAGCGGGACGCGGACGGCGCCGGCTCGCAGCCCCACTCGGGAGTCGAAGCCGGTGGAGACGATGCAACCGACGAACCGTCTCTCGGCCCCGGCGACCAGGTGGCCGCGGGCCTCGATCAGGTCGATCCGCCGCTGGGTGCCGGCCACGATCAGGGCGACGGCGTCCTTGACCCGTCCCGGGATGCCGACGCCGCGACAGAAGTCGTTGCCGGTGCCGGCCGGGATCACCCCGAGTGGGACGTCGGTCTCGGCGCAGGCGTTCAGCCCCAGATGCGCCATGCCGTCCCCGCCCATCACCAGCAAGGCGTCCCGCCGTACCCCGTCAACGGCCGGACGAGCGTGCTCGACCGCCTGGATGCAGCGCAGCCTCGCCTCGTCGTAACCGGAGGTCTGGAACACCCGCAGGTTCGCCCCGGGCATCCCGGTCAGCAACTCGGCGCACACCGCCGGCAGCAGCCGCTTGGCCCGGCCCCGGCCGGCCGTCGGGTTGACCACCAGGGTCAGGGTCGGCCCGTCGAACCGACCCAGGCTCATCCGGCGACCTCGGCCAACGCCCGGCGCGCCTTGCGTTTGTCGTTCACCCGACAGATCACCTCAGCCAGGACGAACAGCAGCGACATCGGGATCGCCAGGGCCATCATCGAGAACGGGTCGGTGGACGGGGTGGCGGCGGCGGCGAAGACGAAGGTGCCGAAGATGACATAGGTACGTGCCTTGGCCAACTGCGAGGCCTTGAGGACGCCAACCAGGTTGGCGCCGATCACCACCACCGGCATCAGGAAGCCCAGCCCGAACACCAGCATCAGCTGCAACATCAGCTCGAGGAACTTATCGATCTCGACCAGGTTCGTCACCGGCACCGAGGACGGCGTGAACGCCAGCAGCACCGACACACCCTGCGGCAGGATCCAGTACCCCACGGCGACGCCGGCCAGGAACAGCGGCACCGCGGTACCAAGGAACATCAAGGCCCACTTCTTCTCCCGCGCCAGCAGCGCCGGGACGATGTAGGCCCACAACTGGTAGAGCCAGATCGGCGAGGTGATCACCAGGCCGGCCACCGCGCAGATCTTCATCGCCAGCCACAACGGCGTGGTCACGCCGGAGAGCACCATCTGGGTCGAGATCTGCGGGTACTGCTGGCGCAACAACTCAGCAGCCTGAAGCCACGGCTGCGCCAAGAAGAGATACACCGTGTTGTAGAAGAAGGCCACCCCCACCATGCCGAGCACGATGAAGACCAGCGAGAACACCACCCGGTAGCGCAGTTCCCGCAGGTGGTCGCCGAGCGACATGACCCCGTCCGGGGAGATGGGTGGGGGCTTCAGCCAACCGAGGCTGAAGCGTCGCTTGGCCACGCCGAGGTCAGGAGGTCGGGCGGGACTTGTCGTCGGGGTCGACGAGCTCGCCGTCCACCACGTCGCCGTCCGGCTCCACGCCGGTGATCGACTTCGGGGCGTCGTCCTTGGCCGAGGCCATCTCTTCCTTGAACCCGCGAATCGCCTGGCCGGCGTTCTTGCCGGCGTTAGCCAACCGGGCTCCGCCGAAGACGAGCAACGCGATGATGGCCAGGATGACCCATTCCATACCGCCTGGCAGTCCGAACAT
>CAYVOW010000063.1:0-13642 GCA_964453585.1 uncultured Micropruina sp. | reverse complement strand
ACCCAGTACCCCAACGACTACGGCTTCATCGAGGGCACCCTCGGCCAGGACGGCGACCCGTTGGACGCGATGGTGCTGCTGCCCGAGGCGACCTTCCCCGGCGCGCTGATCGAGTGCCGGGCGATCGGGATGTTCCGGATGACCGACGAGATGGGCGGCGACGACAAGGTGCTGTGCATCCCGGTCGCCGACCACCGCCAGGATTACCTGACCGAACTGAAGGACCTGCCGCAGCTCAGCCTGCTGGAGATCGAGCACTTCTTCGCCGTCTACAAGGACCTGGAGCCGGGCAAGTCGGTCGAGGGTGCGGTCTGGGTTGGCCGGACCGACGCCGAGGCCGAGATCCACGCGTCATGGGATCGGGCCCGCGGGACCGATTACGAGAACGAGTTCACCCGCGACTGACCCGATGCGGCGTCTCTTTCTGATCCGTCACGCCCAGGCGGAGGGTTGGTCGCGGGGCGGCGATCATGGCCGCACCCTGACCGAGCACGGTCTCGTCCAGGCCCGCGAAGTCGGCGAGTTGCTGCACGGCGAAGGCATCCAGGTGATCCTTGCCTCGTCCGCCGAGCGGGCCGTCCAGACCGCCAACGGACTGGGCCTGGGCGTCCCGGTGCTGTCGTTGGACGGCCTCTACAACAGCGATCCATCGCTGATGTTGGATGCTTTGGCGCAGTTGCCTCCGACCGTCCAGGTGGCGGCCCTGGTCGCCCACGCCCCCGGCGTCCCGGCCCTGGCCCACGAGCTGGCCGACTCCTCGTCCGACTCGGAGGCGACGAATCGGATCAATCACCGCTTCCCGCCAGCCAGTTTCGCCGGGCTGGAGTTCGACGGCGAGTGGACCGGGTTGGAGAGCGCCCGACTGTTCGCCTCCTACCTGGGCTAGTCGGTCTCCAGCGCCGGGGACCGCCAGGGGGTCGCGTCAGGCGAACAGACCGCTGGCCAGATAGCCGTCGACCGGGTAGCCCCCGGGGATGGCGAAGACCGCCGAACCAATCGCGGTGGTCCAGTCGTTGAGGGCGTCCCGCTCGTCTAACCGTTGCTGGATCGGGACGAAGGAGGCGCCGATGTCGGCCTGGAAGGACAGGAAGATCAGCCCCGCGGAGGTGCGCAGCCGCCCGTCGACCACCTCGGAGTGGGTGTAGTTCAGGCCCCGGCGAAGGATCCGCCGGCCTCCGTTCGAGGTGGGATGGGCGCGTCGGGCGTGGGCGTCGGACGGGATGACCCACTCCCCCGAGGCGTCCCGGGCGGCCAGGTCCAGCGCTGTCCTCTCGGTGCCACCGGTCATTGGTGCACCGTCGCTGACCCGTCGTCCGATCACCTTGTCCTGCCGCTCGCGGGTGGCGGCGTCCCAGAAGTCGAGGTCCATCTCGATCCGCCGGACGACGAGCGTGGTTCCGCGGGCGAACCTCCCGTCGTAGTGGGATAATACCCCACCGGGTATTGGGCTCGAGGGCGGACCGTTCGCCCGCCAGAGGGTCCCCACCCCCGGGATGCGAGGTTGCGCAACAAGATCCCTGGTTGCGCGTGAAAGTTGAGGCGCAACCATCCATGTGGCTGCGCAACGTCGGGTGAGGGTGTCGCCTTCCGGATCGACGCCGGACGAGGGCCACCGCTAGCCTGCGGATGGCGGGAGATCCCCGCCGCACCTGTCACCGGCGTGCAGCAACCCCGCGCCCGGTGACGCAGATCGAGGAGGATCCGCATGCCGCGTTCGTTGCACACCATGGGCCAGCAGCAGGACCGGCGGAGTTGGGCCGAGCCGTACAAGATCAAGGTGGTCGAGCCGTTGCGAACCACCAGCCGCGCCGAGCGCGAGGCCGCGCTCGCCGAGGCGGGTTACAACACCTTCCTGCTCCGATCCCGTGACGTGTACATCGATCTGCTCACCGACTCGGGCACCAACGCCATGTCGGATCGGCAGTGGGCCGGGATGATGCTGGGCGACGAGGCCTACGCCGGATCCGTGAACTACTACAAGTTGGAGGAGACGATCCAGGAGTTCTACGGCTACCGCTACATCGTCCCGACGCACCAGGGACGCGGCGCCGAGAACCTGCTCAGTCAGGCCTCGATCAAGCCCGGCGATCACGTCCCGGGCAACATGTACTTCACCACCACCCGGTTCCACCAGGAGAAGGCCGGCGCCACCTTCCACGACGTGATCGTGGACGAGGCGCACGACACCTCGTCCCTGGCGCCGTTCAAGGGCAATCTCGACCTCGACAAGTTGCAGGCCCTGATCGACCGGGTCGGGGCCGACAAGATCCCCTACGTCTGCGTCGCCGCCACCGTGAACATGGCCGGCGGGCAGCCAATCTCGATGGAGAACATCCGGGCCGTTCGCGAACTGACAGATCGATACGGGATCAAGATCTACCTCGACGCCACCCGGGCGGTGGAGAACGCCCTGTTCATCAGCGAGCGGGAGGAGGGCTACGCCGACAAGACGCTGGCCGCGATCCTCAAGGAGTTCTGCTCCTACTCCGACGGTTGCACGATGTCGGGCAAGAAGGACCCGCTGGTCAACATCGGCGGCTGGCTGGCCACCAATGACCGCGAGTTGTTCGAGGAGGCGCGGAATCTGGTCGTCGTCTACGAGGGCCTGCACACCTACGGCGGAATGGCCGGGCGGGACATGGAGGCGATGGCGATCGGGATCACCGAGTCGGTCGACCTTGATTACATGAAGTCGCGGGTGGGCCAGATCCGCTACCTCGGCGAACTGCTCGACCAGTGGAGCATCCCGTTCATCAAGCCCGTCGGTGGCCACGCGATCTTCCTCGATGCCCGGGCGTTCTATCCGCACCTGAGCCAGGAACAGTTCCCGGCGCAGACCCTGGCCGCGCAGTTGTACCTGGACTCCGGCATCCGGTCGATGGAGCGCGGCATCGTCTCGGCCGGGCGCGACGCGGTCACCGGCCAGAACCACCACCCGAAGTTGGAGTTGACCCGCTTGACGATCCCCCGCCGGGTGTACACCCAGGCGCACCTCGACGTGGTCGCCGAATCGGTGAAGGCCTGCTTCGACCATCGCGAGGCGGCCACCGGACTGGAGATGGTCTACGAACCGAAGTACCTGCGCTTCTTCCAGGCCCGGTTCGAGCCGCTGGGCTGAGCGCCTCAACGAGGGTGATCTCGCCGCTGAGGCGTCCATCGACGCCTGTCGCGCCGCCTGGCATTGGGAGCGGCCTGTCAGCATGGGTGGATGACCCCCGAACGCGCCGGCATCCTGGCCCCGGCCTGCGCGGTAGCGCTGGCGGCGGTCGGCGTCTGGGGATGCTGGCGGGTCTTCGTCCGTAGCGCACGGGGGCAGGTGTTCGAGGAGCTCGCGCTGCGCGGCTCGCGGATCGGTGCCTGGCGGCTGGACGACCAGGCGTCGGCCCTGCTCGACATGGTCTCCACCCCGGCTCTGGTGCTGGCGATGTTGCTGGTCGTGATCCTCGGAGCCATCCGCGGCCAATGGGTCAGCGGGGTGGCCGCGGCCGCTGCGGTGGCGGGCGCGAACATCAGCACCCAAGTCCTCAAGGCCTGGGTCTTCGACCGCCCCGAGTTCCCGGGGGACGGGGTGGCGGTCAGTGGGAACAGCCTGCCGTCTGGCCACACCACTGTGGCCGCCTCGGTGATGTTCGCCCTGGTTTTGGTGATCCCACCGGCGCTCAGGGCCCTAATGGCCTGGTTGGGCGTCGGCGTCATCACCGCTTTCGGCTTCGCCACCCTGGTCAACCAGTGGCATCGCCCGTCGGACACCGTGGCCGCGGTTCTGGTGGTGACCGCCTGGGCCAGTGCCGCGGTGTTCGTGATCCGGCTGGTCGCCTGGGCCGGCGGTCGGCCGATGGTCCGGTCGCGCCCCGGGGTGGCGTTCGTGGTGCTGCTCCTGCTGGCGGTGATCGCCCTGGGCATCGCTGGCTTCTGCGGTTACGTCACCTGGAACGCCGACCTCG
Source organism: uncultured Micropruina sp. (assembly GCA_964453585.1). Taxonomy (GTDB): domain Bacteria; phylum Actinomycetota; class Actinomycetes; order Propionibacteriales; family Propionibacteriaceae; genus Micropruina. The sequence goes on along the minus strand of CAYVOW010000063.1, from coordinate 9,698 downwards.
CCACGGCCACCAGGACGACCCAGTTCGCCGCCTACGCCGGCGGGGCCGCGCTCCTCGGGGCGGCCACCTTCGCCGGCCTGGGAATGGTGCTGGCGATGCTCCAATCAGCGAAACCCGACCCCGCTCAGGTGGAACGCTCCCGCGACACCAGGTTGACGAACACGTCCTCAATGCTGGCTTCCACCGGCGACGCCGACACCCGGCCGAACCCGGCCTCGCGCAATCTCGAGGCCAACTGATCGGCCAACTCCTGCGGATCCCCCGCGCGACTTGCCAGCACCGCGTGCAACGTGGCGCCGGACGAGTAGGCCTCCGCCACGCCGTCGGCCTGGGTCAGCCAGCCGAGCGCACCCTCGATGTCGTAGGTACGGATCTCGACGATCTGCTCGGCCATGAAGTCGTGGCGGATCTGGGAGGGTGACCCCTCGGCGATGATCCGCCCCCGGTAGATGAAGGCCAGCCGATTGCAGTGGCTGGCTTCGTCCATGTAGTGGGTGGTGACGAACAGCGTCACCCCGCGGCTGGCCAGGTCGTAGAGCAGGTCCCAGAACTGACGCCGAGCCGTGGGGTCAACGCCGCCGGTGGGCTCGTCGAGAAAGAGCAGTTCCGGCTCGTGGATCGTCGCCGCACCCAGCGCCAACCGCTGCCGCCAGCCCACCGACAGGTTCGCGGTCAGCTCGTTCTCGCGCCCCACCAGGTCGGCCATTTCCAGGACGTAGGCCCGCGCTTGGGTGAACTTCTCCGGCGACAGGTCGTAGACGCCGGCGTAGAAGCGGAGGTTCTCCTCCACGGTCAGGTCCTCGAAGAGGGCGAACTTCTGCGACATGTAGCCGATCCGGCGCTTAGCCCGCTCCGGGTGGCTCGCCACGTCCTCACCGAGGACGAGTGCGGTTCCCGACTGCGGGGCGATGGTCCCGGTCAGCATCCGGATCGTGGTGGTCTTGCCGGAGCCGTTGGGGCCGAGGAACCCGAACACCTGTCCGCGCGGCACGTCCAGGTCGATTGCGTCAACGGCGGTGAAATCGCCGAAACGCTTGGTCAGGCCGCGCACCGAGATGGCCGCGTCCGGGTTGGGCGGGGTGTTCGAGAGTGCGTCCGGGGTCCAGGTCATCACGTCCTCATTCCGACAGCCGGCGCCGGGTGGCGACCAGGGCGGCACCGAAGATCACCACGGCGAAGGCCGCCATCGCGGTGAGCGGGACGCCCAGCGCCTCGAACCCGCTGCCCTTGATGAAGGACGCCCGCAGCACCTGGATCGCGTAGGTCAGCGGGATCGCGTAGCTGAGCGGCCGGACGACTTCTGGCATCGATTCGATCGGGAAGATGAACCCCGACAAGACGAAGCTCGGGATCATCACGAACATCACCATCTGCTGCGCCTGCTGCCGGTTACGCGACACCAGTGAGGTGAGCAGTCCCATCCCGATCGCGGTCAGCAGGAACAGCGCAAGCCCGGTCAGCAACACCCAGATCGACCCGTGGAACGGCACCTTGAACCAGAACAGCCCGACTACCGCGACCAACGCCAACTGGGCGAGCGCCACCAGCGAGTAGGGAGCCACCTTGCCGATCAGGTATTCGCCGCGCTGGATCGGGGTGACGAACATCTGCTCCAGGGTCCCCGACTCGCGCTCCTTCACCACCGCCTGGGACATGATCGCCATCAGCGACAGCAGGAGGATCGCCGCCACCAGGCCGGGGATCATCGTGTTCACCGCGGCCAGGCTTGGGTTGAACATCACCCGGACCCGGGCGTCCACCCCGGGCGCTTGCAGCGACAGCCCCTGCGCGTTGACCCGGGCCGTGTTCGCGCGGGCGATCACCTGGGCGGCGTAACTCGAACCGACCGAGGCGATCTGGGAGTCCGAGCCGTCCACCACAACGCCGAGCGGGGCGGTCTCGCCTCGGTCAAGGGCGGCCTGAGTACCTTCGGGGATGACCAGCGCCAACTTGATCGCACCGGTGTCCATCAGCGGCTTCAGGTCGCTCTCGCTGGCCGGATGCTCCTTGATCGTGAAGTAGCCGGACGCCCCGAAGGACGCCTCCAGTTGCCGCGAGATCGGGCTGCGGTCGAGATCGACGATCGCGGTCGAGATGTTGGTCACGTCGGCTGCCACCACGTAACCGAACAGCAGCAACTGCAGGACGGGCATCAGCAGCAGCGCCCGCAACAGGATCGGGTCCCGGCGGAGTTGCAGGAACTCCTTCCACATCAGCAGCCGGATGCGACGCGGGTTCATGAGCGCGACCTCCTCCGGTAGAGCACGGTCGCCATGGTCAAGACGACCAGCGCGAACACCGCGAGCGACACCAGTTCGACCCACACCTCGGCGAACCCGGCGCCCTTGAGAAAGACCGCGCGGGCGACGGTCACCATGTAGCGGGCCGGGAACAGTCGGCTGATCCAGTCCAGCACCGCCGGGATGGACTCCAGCGGGAAGGCGAAGCCGGAGAGCAGGAAGCCAGGCAGGAAGGCCAGCAGCATCGCCACGATGTTGGCACTGTCCAGGGTGGGGGCCAGGGACGAGATCACCAGCCCGATCCCGAGGCAGGAAAACACGAACAGCGCACCGGCCACCGCCAGCACCGCGACGCTGCCGCGCAGCGGCAGCCCGAAGCCGATCATCCCGACCAAGGCGATCACCGCCATGTCGAGGAACGCGAGCAGGGTCCACGGCAGCAGCTTGCCGATCATCAGTTCCATCGGCCGCAACGGGCTAACCGTCATCTGCTCGGCGGTGCCGTGGTCACGCTCGCGGACCAGGCTGACCGCGGTCTGCTGAACGGTGACGATCATGATGATCACCACCATCAGGCCAGGGATCAGGAAGTCTGAGGAGCGTCGCTCGGGGTTGTACCAGGTGCGAACCCGCGGCTCGAGTTGCCCGAACGAGGTCAGATCCAGCCCCTGCCGGTCCGCCCAGTCGGCGGTCACGCGTTGGCCATAGAGGCGGTTCAGGGCGATCGCGTAGGCCTGTCCGACCCGGGCCGCGGTCGGCTCACTGCCGTCGACCAGGACGGCCACCTCGGCCTGCTCTCCCCGGTCGATGGCGGCCCCGAAGCCGGCCGGGACGACCACCACGATCAACGCCTTGTTCTCGTCGAAGAGCGGGTCAACATCGGTCAGCGAGTCCTGCTGGCCGACCACGTTGAAGAAGTCGGAGGCCCGATAGGCGTCCAGGTAGCTGCGACTGGCCGGCGTCCGGTCGGCGTCGATCACCACCGTGGCCACGTCCTTGACGTCGAAGCTGATCGCGAAGGCGAACAGCAGCAGTTGGACCACGGGGACGATCAACACTGCCGCCAGCGTTCGTGGATCGCGAAAGAGGTGTCGGAACTCCTTGGCGACGATGGCGCCGATCCGGGTCAGCGATCCGCTCATGGCGCTTCCCCAAGGGTGGGACCGCCCCGACGGTCGGCCAGGTAGGCGAAGGCGGTCTCCATGTCCACCGGCACCCGGCGGACGGTCGCCGACAACCCGGCCGCGGCGACGGCCGCGGTCAGTTGCTCGGCCGCGCGGGCGTCGTCCCACATCACCCGGACGACGTCGCCGTAGAGGTGGGCGCCGAAGGTGCCCTCGGCGTTGCGGGCGGCGGCGAGCGCCTCCCTGGGACGGTCGCAGGTGACTTCGAGGAGGACGCCGGGCACCAGCGCCTTGATCTGGGCGGGCGTCCCGCGGTGCTGGATCCGGCCGTCGGCCATGAACGCCACCTCGGTGCAGCGCTCCGCCTCGTCCATGTACGGGGTGGCCACCAACACGGTCTTCCCTGCCCGGTGCAGTTCGGCCAGAATCCGCCAGAACTCGCGCCGCGACACCGGATCGACGCCGGTGGTCGGCTCGTCCAGCAGCAGCAGGTCGGGCTCGTGCATCAGCGTGCTGGCCAGCATCAGCTTCTGCTTCATGCCGCCCGAGAGCTTGCCCGACTGACGGCCGGCGAACTCGTCCAGCCCCATCTTGGTCAGCAGCCCCTGCGCCCGCGGCCCGCGGACCTCGCGCGGGACTCCGCGCAGGGTGGCGAAGAACTCGATGTTCTCGGCCACCGTCAGGTCGGGGTACATCGAGAACCGCTGTGACATGTACCCCAGCCGCGGGGTCACCCGGCCGGGCTGGGCGGTCACGGAGGCGCCGAAAACGGCCGCGTCCCCGCTGGTCGGACGATGCACGGTGGCCAGCATCCGGATCAGCGACGACTTCCCGGCGCCATCCGGGCCGAGCAGGCCGAAGATGGCGCTCGGGGCGATCTCAAAGCTCACCTCGTCCACGGCCCGGATGTCGCCGAAGTGGCAGGACAGGTCCGTGGCGCGGACGGCCGGGTCCGCCCCGGCGGCCGGTGCCGCCGCGGGTTCGGACGAGGTGATCAGGCTCACTGGAAGGACACGTCCACCGGCATGCCGGACTTCAAGGTGCCCCCGGAGTCGGTGACCCTGACCCGGACCTCGAACACCAGCTTGGCCCGCTGGTCCTTGGTGTCGACGTTGTTGGGGGTGAACTCGGCCTGGGTGGCCAGGTAGCTGACCGTCCCGTCATAGCTGGTGGTCGAGCCGTCGACGACGACCTTCACCGGCTGTCCGACCTTGACCTGACCCATCGAGGGCTCCGGGACGAACACTCGCACGAACGCGTCCGCCGGGTCGGTCAGCGTGATCAGGGTGCGGCCCGGGCTGGCGTTCTGTCCCACGTTGGCCACCACGGTGACCACCGTCCCGTCGTGCGGCGCTGTGATCGTGGCGTAACTGCGTTGCAGCTTGGCCAGCGCAACGGCCGACTCGGCCTGAGCCTGGCGAGCCCTGGCGGCGGCCACATCGGCCTTGCTGCCATCGTCCTTGGCGTTGGTGACGGCGGCCTTCGCGGCCCTGACCCCCTCCTGGGCCTGCTTGACCTGCAGATCGAGCGCGGCCTTATCCAGGGTGACCAGCGGCTCGCCCTTGGTCACCTGGTCGCCTTCGGCCACGTTGACCGCGGTGATCCGGCCAACGATCGCCGGGGCCACCTGATACTCGCGGGTCTGGACGGTGCCGCTGAGGTTCAGCCCGGCTGCGGTGGCCGTGGCGGCGTGCTGGGACGACCACCACCACCAGCCGCCGAGCCCCAGCAGGGTCAGCACCACCAGGGCGATCACCGGTTTCGGCGGACGCTTGTGAGCAGCCACGGCTCCCACCCTCTCCTCATCGATTGGTCCCGGCCGGCTGGCAGGGCGTGATTGTGATGTCCAGCGGGACCCCGCCCGGCAGCCCGGCGGCGGGGTCGAAGGTCACCTCGACCGGGATCGCCCGGGTTAGGTGAATCTCGTTGGTGACGGTGGCGGTCGGCGGGTAGCTGGCGGTGTCGCCGATCCTGGTCAACGTCGCGCTCACCGCGGGCGCCGCCCAATCGGGCTGCACGGCGACCCGGTCCCCGACGCACACCTGAGCCAGTTGGGCCGGCGACAGCCAGGCGACGACCCGGTCCGTGGCCGGACGAATCGTGGCCGCGGTGGCACCGGGCGCCAGCACCGCCCCGGGGTCGGCGATGTCGGTCACGATCCCATCGTCGGGGGCGGTCACCACCGCCTGCTCACGCAGGACTCGGGCGACCGAGACCGCCGTCTTTCCGGCATCCGCCGCGACCGCGGCCAGTCGCTTCAGGCCGCGCAGTTGGGTGCGGGCGTCGGCCAGCTTGCCCTTGGCCGAGTCAATGGTGGTCAGCGCGCGCCGCGCCTTGGCCAATCCGGTGGCGATCGTGGCCAGCGCCTTGGTCAGCTTCGGGATTCCGGTCCGCAGTTGACCGATCGCGGTGGTGAGCTGACTCCGGGCCTTGGTCAACTGCGCTTTGGCAGCGGTCAGCATGGCCACGGTCTGCTGCAATTGCGCACGGGTCTCAGGGGGTGCTTCCGGCGGCAGCGCGGCCAGAGCCGCCTTGGCCTCGTCCAGCCCCGCGGTGACCTGGGCGAGCTTGGTCTGGACCTGGCTGAGTTGGCCGGGTAGTTGCCGCAGGGCGGTCTTCGCCTGAGCCAACTTGGCGGTCAGTTGGGTGCGGGCTCGGGTCGCCTGGGCGATACCGTCCAGCACCTTGCGCCGGGCCTCGTCCAGATCGGCGTCCTTGTCGTAGGTGTCGGCGATGGTCGAGTCCAACATCGCGATCTGGCGCCGGGAGACCTCGGCGTCAGCCCGGGCTGCGTGGACGTCGGCGACCAACTGGCTATCGTCCAGCCGGAGCAACACCTGACCCGCGGTCACCTGGTCGCCCTCCTTGACCTCGACCTCGGTGACCCGGACGACGCTGCCCAGGCCAAGGCTGGCGGCCACCGAGGATCGGTTGGCCCCGGGACGACCCAACGACCCCTGGGTGACGAAGCCGGCGTCGAGGTTGACCGTGGGTTGGGCCAGAACCGGCACCTGAACCGTGATCGGGTCGATCGCGACTCTGCCGGTGACGGTCAGCGCGGACGGCTGGGCGCAGCCGGCCAGCGGCAGCAGGGTGCCCAGGACGACCAGGGCCAGCAGGCGATTCATCGTTGGCCCTCGGCGGCCAGGGTTCGCAGGAAGAGGTCAACGATGGCGGCCAGGTCGGCGTCGCTGGGCGGCATGGGTTCGGCGTCCGACATCCACCCGTCGAGCGCGATGAACGACATCATCGGCCCGAGCAGCATCCGGGCGCTGAGGTCGGGCCGGTCGATTCGGACCACCCCCGCTTTGTCCAAGCCGGTCAGCATCTGGGTCATGCCGCTCAGCACCTGGACGGGCAGCGCCGCCCGAAACAGGCCTCGGACCGTCGGCAGTTGGGCGGCCTCCCCGATCACCAGACGCAGCAGCGCGATCGCGTCCGGGGTCATCAGCGTGTCGATCACCGACCGCATCCGGGAGGTGAGGAAATCGCGCAGGTCGTCGGTGGATCGAATCGAGGTGCCGTCGGGTGGATCCAACCGCAGGCCGTGCAGCTCGGCGAAGAGCATCTCCCGAAGCAGCTCCTCCTTGGCCGGGAAGTAGGCGTACAGAGTCTGCTTGCTCACTCCGGCGGCGGCGGTGACCGCGTCCATGCTGGTCCGGGCGTAGCCATCGGCGAGGAAAAGGCCACGGGCGGCAGTCATGATCTGCTGCCGCTTCGCGATCGCCCGGGGGCTCCCACTGGCCACGAATCAAACCGTACGGTTCAGTTTGAAGTAACGCAAGGTGACCTCTTTGACGCGGCGGGGACGGGGCTCGGGACGGCCTCGCGAATCTCGGGTTGTCTCGCCAATCTCGCCTTATCGCGCCCATCTCGGGTTACAACACGAGATCCTCGACACAAGGTGAGATTCGCGCGATAACCCGAGAGGGCGTCCCAGGTCAAACCGGCGCCACGGTGAGAGCGGCGGCAACCTCGGACGCCGGGATGGGGGGCAGAGCCGCTACTCGGCGGGCGTTGGCGGTGCCGCGGGCTCGGGCGAGGGGGTCGGCTGCGCCGGCGCGACCCGCTCCCGATCCGCCTTGGTCGGTTCGGGCTGCCGGATCCGGACCGAATGCTCGACCTCCTCGATGCTGGTGCTGACCGTGTGCGGGATGTCCCGCCAGGTCGAATCGCGCCAGAAGAGGGCGGCGGTGTTGATCAGCGACCAGGACAGGGCGAAAAACGGAAAGAGCAGGATCGAACTCCAGTCGCCCGGCCAGCTCTTGTCCTCAAGCTCCAGCGCCAGCCAGCAGAAGAAGGCGATGCCGAAGTAGCCGACCAGGACGAAGATCACCAACTGCGTCAGCACCCAGGCACCGTTGCCCGCGATCACCTCCAGGACCATCCCGAGCGCCCAGAAGAAGCCGGAGAAGCTGGCCACGAAGATGCCCATGCTGAAGATCAGCGAGTCCATCGCCCGCCGGTAGCCGGAACGGACCGAGCGCCACAGCCGAGGGGTGCACAGCGGCATGCACTCCAGGGCGCCCACCGCCCAGCGGTAACGCTGGGTGACCGACTGCCAGAACGAGAGCGGCTGTTCGTCGTAGAAGACCGCCAGCGGCGCATAGGCGGCGAAGTGCCGATCGGCGATCGAGTTGAGGGTGAACTCGATGTCCTCGGTGATCGTGTGGGTCTGCCAACCGTCTTCGCCGAGGATGTCCAGCGAGAACATGAACCCGGTCCCGCCGACGGAGCAGACCGGCAATCCGCGCCGCGCCCGGGGGTGGAAGAAGTAGCGCGACTGCAGCAGCCAGAACATGGAGCTCAGCCCGGCCGTCAGCGACGATGAGGGGTTCTTGCCGACCCGGTAGCCGGCAGCTAGCGCGTGGCCCGCGCCGAGCTCGGCGTTCATCGCCGTCAGGAAGTCGCGGTGGACGACGTTGTCGGCGTCGAACACGACGACCGCGTCGAACTCGTCGCGGTGCTCGGGCAGGAACTGGTCGAAGAACCACTTCAAGGCGTAGCCCTTGCCCCGCTTGGTCGTGTCGAACCGCTCGTACACGGTGGCGCCGGCTTGGCGACAGACCTCGGCGGTGTCGTCGTCGCAGTTGTCGGCGGTGACGAAGATTCGGAACGCCTCGGCCGGGTAGTTCTGCCGGTGCAGGCTGGCGATCAGTTGACCGATCACCGTGGCTTCGTTCTTGGCACAGGTGACGACCGCAAACCGGTGGACGCGATCGACGTTGGCGGGGACGGGATTCAACCGGCCGAACGACGAGATCGACACCAGGAAGTTCCACAGGCCGTAAACCGCGCCCCCAATGGCAATGACCCGGCAGATCCAGATCGAAACGGTGAGTGCGGTCACGAGGGCCTTCTGTCGACTGAAGGCCCGTCCGGACCTCCAGGCTAGGTTAGCCTGACCCGCTCGGCCGCTCGGTCGCGGCCTCCGGGCGTCCGACAGCCCGGGCGATGAGGCCGGGCAACGATCCGCCGGTATGCTGTTCCCCGGTCCGGCCGCCTTAGCTCAGTCGGCAGAGCGTCTCACTCGTAATGAGAAGGTCTGGGGTTCGATTCCCCAAGGCGGCTCCAGGAGTTCGGCCCCACTCGGCACTGTGCCGGGTGGGGCCGAACGTCGTTCCGGGGCGTCCCGCCACCGGGGCGGCGGGCAGGAGCCGCCACAATCTCGGCGTCTGGGGCCCGACAACCACACCAGGAAGGTGGAGGCCACCAGGGACCGAGATTGTGGGGCAGCCGGTGACTAGTCGAGCAGGTCGGCGTAGAGGACGGTCGACAGGTAGCGCTCGCCGAACGACGGAATGACCACCACGATGGTCTTGCCGGCGTTCTCCTCGCGAGCGGCCAACTCCCCGGCCGCGGCCAGGGCGGCGCCGGACGAGATGCCGACCAGCAGACCCTCCTCGCGGGCGGCCCGACGGGCGAACTCCACCGCGGTGTCAGAGGTCTGCGGGAGCACCTCATCGATCACCGACCGGTCCAGGATCTCGGGGATGAAGTTCGCCCCGATGCCCTGAATCTTGTGCGGCCCGGGCTGCCCGCCGGAGAGCAAGGGGGACTCGGCCGGCTCGACCGCCACGATCCGCACCTCGGGCTTGCGCTCCTTGAGCACCTGGCCGACGCCGGAAATGGTGCCGCCGGTGCCCACGCCCGACACCAGGATGTCGATGCCGCCCTCGGTGTCGGCCCAGATCTCCTCGGCGGTGGTCCGGCGGTGGACGTCCACGTTGGCCGGGTTGGCGAACTGGCGCGCCAGGATGGCCCCGTCAATCTCGGCGGCGATCTCGTTGGCCTTGTTCACCGCTCCGCGCATGCCCTCGGGGCCGGGGGTCAG
>CAYVOW010000062.1:0-13645 GCA_964453585.1 uncultured Micropruina sp. | reverse complement strand
CGATTCACGAAGGTGGCGAGCTGGGCTACGCCCTGATCCACGCCTTCGGATCGGTGTTCGACAACCCGGACCTGCTGACCATCGCTGTGGTCGGCGACGGAGAGGCTGAGACCGGGCCGCTTGAGGGCTCCTGGAAGGGGATCTCCTTCCTGAACCCCGCCTACGACGGCGCCGTGCTGCCGATTCTGCACCTCAACGGCGGCAAGATCGCCGCCCCGACCGTCCTCTCCCGAAAGCCGCGGGCCGAGGTGAGGAGCCTGTTCGAGGGCCACGGCTACGAGGTGCTCGAGGTCGAGGGCGACGACGTCCCCGGCATGCACCACCGCTTCGCCGACGCGCTGGCGTCGGCCTACGCCAAGATCCAGTCGATCCAGGACGCTCACCGCGGCGGTCAGCCGCTGACCGATCGTCCGGTGTGGCCGATGATCATCCTGCGCAGCCCCAAGGGCTGGACCGGGCCGGACGTGGTCGACGGCATCCAGGTGGAGGGCACCTGGCGGGCCCACCAGGTGCCACTGTCGGGGGTGAAGGAGGACCCGGCCCACCTGGCGCTGCTGGAGGAGTGGCTGCGCTCCTACCGTCCCGAGGAGTTGTTCACCGAGCTGGGCGCACCGACGCAGACGGTGCTCCGGGCCAACCCCGAGAAGGCCAAGTCGATGTCGGGGACGCCCTACGCCAACGGCGGGCTGCTGATGAAGCCACTGGAGTTGCCGGACTTCCGCGATCTCGCGGTGGCGGTCGACCACCGAGCCACCGAGCGGGTCGAGTCGACCCGCAAGCTCGGCGAGTTGATGCGCGAGTTGTACCGGTTGAACCCGGACAACTTCCGGCTGTTCTGCCCCGACGAGACCAACTCCAACCGCCTCGGTGCAGTGTTCGAGGTGTCGGACCGGGCCTGGATGGAGGACCTCAACGACACCGACAGCAAGCTCGGCCCGACCGGCCGGGTGATGGAAGTGCTCAGCGAGCACAACTGCCACGGCTGGCTGGAGGCCTACAACCTGACCGGCCGGCATGGTCTGTTCGCCACCTATGAGGCGTTCGCGATGGTGTCGGCCAGCCAGACCATCCAGCACGGCAAGTGGCTGCAGGAGGCGGGTCATCTGCCCTGGCGTGCCGACATCCCGAGCCTGAACGTCCTGGTCAGCTCGACCGCTTGGCGCAACGACCACAACGGCTTCTCCCACCAGGGGCCCGGGATGATCCAGGTCGTCCTCAACGGCGGACCCGAGCACTCCCGGATCTACCTTCCGCCGGACGCCAACTGCCTGCTCAGCGTGGCCGACCACTGCTTCCGGAGCACCAACTACGTGAACCTGATCGTCCAGGACAAGCAGCCGCAGCCCCAGTGGCTGACCATGGACGAGGCGATTGAGCACTGCACCAAGGGGGCGTCCATCTGGGAGTGGGCCGGCACCCCCGAGGACGCCGGCGAACCGGACATCGTGATGGCCTGCGCCGGCGACATTATGACCCTGGAGACCGTGGCCGCCGCCGAGATCATCAAGGCCAAGCTGCCCGATCTGCGGCTGCGGGTGGTCAACGTGGTCGACCTGATGACGCTGAAGCGCCCGAAGGATCATCCGCACGGGATGAGTGAGCTCTACTTCAACGAGTTGTTCACCGACAACCGGGACGTGATCTTCGCCTTCCACGGCTACCCGGGGGCCATTCACCAGTTGGTCCACGGTCGTCCGGACGCCGATCGGTTCCGGGTGCGGGGCTTCATCGAGCAGGGGACGACCACCACGCCGTTCGACATGGTGGTCCGCAACCGGGCGTCGCGGTACCACCTGGTGATGGACGTGCTTAATAACATGAAGGTGACCAGGCGGGGCTCGTCCGACCTGATGCGCTTCTGCGAGAGCCAACTGGCCCGTCACGACGAGTACATCGTGGAGCATCTGGAGGACTTGCCGGAGGTTCGCGGCTGGAAGCTGGGGGAGCCCGTCTGAAAAGCCAGTAGGGTCAACGTCATGGCACGGTACGGTCACCTGACGGCTCTGGATGCCTCGGAGTGCCGGCAACTGCTGGCCGGTCGGAGCGTCGGCCGAGTGGGTTGGCTGTCGGGTTCGGGACTGCAGATCTTGCCGGTGAACTACTCCCTGGTCGGGGACGTGATCGTGTTCCGCACCCAAACCGGCTCGATCCTGTCCGAGTTGCAGGAGAGGATGCCGGTCTCCTTCCAGGTCGACGACCTTGACGACGAGACCGGCACCGGCTGGACCGTTCTGGTGCAGGGCAGGTCGGGAGCCAGCGTCGCGGAACTACCCGACGGGTTTCCGCTGCCGTGGGCTCCGGGCGAGCGGCAACTGATCGTCGGGGTAGCGCCGGAGCACTACAGCGGACGGTCCGTGGCGGCCGAATGAGTCACTGAACGACCGACGACTGAAAGGGGTGGAGGCTTCATGGCGAAGCCCTACGGCGGCCCGCCGCCGATCCTGGTTGGGTACGACGCGTCCGATGACGCAGTCAAGGCCCTGGAGTACGCCGCTCGATTGGCCGCGGCCACCAAGACCATGTTGGACATCGTGTATGTCGCCGACGACACGGTGGTGAACAGTGCCTGGGGTGTGGTCTTCGATGGCAGCGACGTCCAGTCGACGGCCCGCCGGTTCCTTCAGGAGGCCATCGTGCTGGCCCGAGCCCATGGCGCGGCCCGGAAGCGGATCCGCACCAAGGTGGCCGTCGGCACTCCGGTCGGGGTGCTCACCCAACTGAGCCAGTCCAGTTCGCTGGTCGTGGTCGGCCGTCGCGCCAGCAGCGGCGTCGACCGGGCGTTCTCCGGCTCGACGGCGGTCGGACTGGCCGCGACCGTGCGCTGCCCGCTGGTGGTGGTGTCCGACTCGGCCACCTCCCACGAAGGCCCGATCGGGGTTGCCGTGGACGTGATGGGCTCCGGCGCCGCGGGGCTCGACTGGGTCTTGGACAATCCGCTGTTCGTCGGCCGGTCGATCCATGTGATCAGCGTCGTCAAGGAGCCCCAGGGCCGGCTGTTTCGGTCTTCGGTCAGCCAGGATCAGATCGATCGGGCGGTGGCGACGACCACCTCCCGCCAGGAGCAGATCGTGGCCTCGGCCCGACAGCGTCACCCCGAGGGCGAGGTGACCGCCGAGGTGCGCTTCGGGTCCCCGGTGGACGAACTGGCGAAGTTGAGCGAGGGCCTGTCGCTGCTGGTGGTGGAGGCCGGCATCCACTTCCCGACCTACACCCTCGGTGGTGTCGTCCGCGGCGTGATGGCGCACGCCCAGTGCCCGCTGGCCCTGGTCAAGTAGCTCGTGGCGGGCCCTTAGGCCCCCTGGACTAGCCTTGGTCCCCGTGTCCGAGGCTGAACTGAGCGTGGTGGTCGATCCCGACCTCCCGATCGCCGCCTGGGCCGACGACATCGTCGCCGCCGTCCGCGACCACCAGGTGGTGATCGTGGCCGGCGAGACCGGCTCCGGCAAGACCACCCAGCTGCCCAAACTCTGCCTTCAGGCGGGGCGGCGTCGGATCGGCCACACCCAACCCCGGCGGATCGCCGCCCGGAGTGTGGCCGAGCGGATCGCTGAGGAACTGCACACCCCGCTCGGCGAGGTGGTCGGGTATCAGGTTCGATTCACGGCCCGGACCAGCCGGCAGACCCGGGTCAAGGTGATGACCGACGGCATCCTGCTCGCCGAGATCGGCCACGACCGCGACCTGCGCCGTTACGACACGCTGATCATCGACGAGGCCCACGAACGCAGCCTCAACATCGACTTCCTGCTCGGCTACCTCAAGCAACTGCTGGTCAAGCGCCCCGACCTCAAGGTGATCGTGACCTCGGCCACCATCGACACCGCCCGGTTCAGCGCCCACTTCGGCGACGCGCCGGTGATCGAGGTGTCCGGCCGGAGCTACCCGGTGGAGGTGCGCTGGCGTCCCCTGATCGAGGAGGGCCAGCGCGACCGCGATCTGGTCGACGGCATCTGCGACGCGGTCACCGAGCTGGTGACCGACGGTCCGGCCGGCGACATTCTGGTCTTCTGTTCCGGCGAGCGGGAGATCCGTGACGCTGCCGAGGCGATCGAGGGCCTCGAGCTTCGGTTCACCGAGGTGCTGCCGCTCTACGCCCGGCTGTCGGCCGCCGAGCAGCACCGGGTCTTTGCCCCGCACACCGGACGCCGCATCGTCTTGACCACCAACGTCGCGGAGACGTCGCTGACGGTGCCCGGTATCCGCTCGGTGGTCGATCCCGGCTTCGCTCGGATCTCGCGCTACTCGGCCCGAACCAAGGTGCAACGCCTCCCGATCGAGGCGATCTCACAAGCCTCGGCCAACCAACGGGCGGGACGGTGCGGGCGGGTGGCGCCGGGGGTGTGCATCCGGCTCTACTCCGAGGAGGACTACGAATCGCGTCCGGAGTTCACCGAGCCGGAGATCCTGCGTACCAACCTGGCCTCGGTGATTCTGCAGATGGCGGAGGCGCGGCTCGGTGACATTGCCCGCTTTCCGTTCGTCGAGGCGCCCGACGCCGCTCAGGTCGGTGACGGGATGCGGTTGCTCCGGGAGCTGGGTGCCATCGAAGCCCCGGCTGGCCGTGGGCGGGCCGATCAGCGGGTCCGACTGACCCCGGTGGGCCGGAAGCTGGCCCGGCTCCCCGTCGACCCCAGGCTCGGCCGGATGCTGGTCGAGGCGGAGCGCCAGGGCTGTCTAAGAGAGGTCGAGGCGATTGTCGCTGGCCTGGCGATCCAGGACGTGCGCGAGCGCCCGGCCGAGGCGCAACCGCAGGCAGACGCGGCGCATCGCCGCTTCTGGAGGCCGCTCGGCGACGACGAAGCAAGCCCGGACGGCTCCGACATCGCTGCTCTGCTGCGCCTGTGGAACTACCTGCGGGAGCGCCGCCGCACCCTGTCCGGGAACGCCTTCCGGCGGCTCTGCCGCGACGAGTTCCTCCACTTTCTGCGGGTCCGCGAGTGGCAGGACCTGCACACCCAATTGCGTGAGGTCGACCGCGACCTTGGGCTCAGCCGCAACGCTGAAGCGGCCTCCCTCGATCGGGTACACGCCGCGGTGCTGTCCGGGCTGCTCTCCCACGTCGGCCTGCTGGACGAGCGGTCGGCGCCACCGCCGGGTCGCCGCGGCGGCGGGCCGCGTGAATACCTGGGGGCGCGCGGAGTTCGGTTCGCGATCAATCCCGGCTCGTCGGCAGCCAGGATCAACCCGCCGTTGGTGATGGCGGTCGAACTGGTCGAGACCACGCGCCTGTGGGCCCGGGGCGTGGCGCCGATCCGGCCGGAGTGGGTGGAGGACGTGGGCGCTCACCTGCTGCGCCGCACCTACTCGGAGCCGCGCTGGTCGGCCCGCGGCGGCCAGGCGGTGGCCACCGAGCGGGTCACCCTGCTGGGCGTCCCGATCGTGGGGGAGCGCACCGTCGCCTACGGTGCGATCGACCCACAGGTGGCCCGCGAGCTGTTCATCCAGTCGGCGCTGGTCGAGGGACAGTGGCACACCAGGCACCACTTCTACGCCCGCAACGAGGCCACCCGGCGAGCGGCAGAAGAGTTGCAGGAGCGCACGAGACGGCGTGACCTGGTGGTGGACGACCGGGTGATCTTCGACTTCTACGCCGCTCGCGTCCCCTCCGAGATCGTGTCGGTGGCCCACTTCGACCGCTGGTGGCGAGACGCCCGACGCGTCGATGACCGGTTGCTGGACCTCACCTTCGACGACCTGCTCGAGGAGGCTGCCGAGCAGGTGGATTCCGCCGACTTCCCCGACACCTGGACCGTCGGCGACCTGTCCCTGCCGGTTGCCTACCAGTACGACCCCGGCGCCCGCCATGACGGGGTGACCGTCGAGATCGACGTGGCCCAACTGAACCGGCTCGGGCCCGAGCCGTTTGGCTGGCAGGTGCCCGGCTTCCGGGCCGAGGTCGCCACCGAACTGATCCGGGCTTTGCCCAAGCAGCTGCGGGCCCGGCTCGTCCCGGCCCCGGACACGGCGCGTCGGGCTGTCGCCTGGCTGGACGCCCACCCCCGACCGCGGGAGTCGTTCACCGCGGCCTTGGGGGAGGCGGTCCGATCGTTGACGGGGGTCCAGGTGCTACCCGACGCCTGGCGGCCGGACGCGATCCCGGACCACCTGCGGGTGCGGTTCGTGGTGCTGGACGAGGGCGAGCCGGTGGCCAGTGGGAAGGACTTGGCCGAGATTGCCGAAACCCTGGGTGACCGGGTGCGCCAAGTGCTCAACGAGGTTGCTTCCGCGCACACTCACGCCGGTGCCGACCGCTGGGCCTTTGGCAGCCTGCCCGAGCAGGTGGGCGGGCAGGTGGTGGGCTATCCGGCGCTGGTTGACCAGGCCACGTCCGTTGGTGTCCAGGTGTTCCCGGACCTCGGCCAGGCCACCACCGCGCAGCTGCGAGGACTGCGTCGGCTGGTGGCGTTGACCACCCCCGATCCCACCACCTGGGTGGTGTCCCGGCTGTCCAACCAGACCAAGGTCGCCTTGGCCCTCGGGCCGTACCCGAGCGTCCCGGCGCTCCTAGCCGACGCCCGGCTCAGGGCGATCGGCGATCTGCTGGGTAGCCAAGGCTGGCGGGTGCGGGACGTTGCGTCCTTCCAGGAGCTGCGCGACCGGGTGCGGTCCGGAGCGGCCGATCGCCTGTTGACCGTCGTCGGGACCGTCGGCGAGATCTTGACCCTGTTCGGCCAAGCCAAGCGGGAACTGGCCGGCCTGGCCAACCCGGCCGCCGCCGACATCAGCGAGCAACTGGACAACCTGATCTTCCCCGGATTCATCGCCGCCACCGCCGAACCCCACTTCTCCAGGCTGCCGCGCTACCTCAAGGCGGTCATCGCCCGCCTGGCCACCCTGCGCACCAATCCCGGCCGGGACGCGGTCAACGCGGCTCTGATCGACGATCTCGAGCGGGAGTACGCGGACCTGTGTCGTCGGTTCCCCGACGGCCCGCTGCCGGCCGCAGTGGCCGAGGTCGGCTGGCTGCTGGAGGAGCTCCGGGTCAGCCTGTTCGCTCAAAATCTTGGTACCGCCTCGCCGATCTCGGCGAAGCGGGTGCGGACGGCGATGGCCGGGCTCGCCTGACCCGTGGAACTCTGACGGCAGTGAGCGGCCCCGACGGGAAAATTTCAGGCGTTTTGGAGTGCTCAGCGCTGCCAGTGTTCCACGGCCGCAGCGCAGCAGGGGAGTCCTGCCGCCACGGTAGGGTTGCGCCGTGATCGATCCGCGGCTGCTGTACACCTTCGACCCGGAGGTGTGGTCGAGCCTGGACGGGACCCGACCGGTGATGATTCACCTGCTCGACGGGTTCATCGACGCCGCCGCGGTCGGCCACAACCTCGCCGCCCACATCCTTGACGCCTGCTCGCACGTGGTGCTGGCCGAGTTCGACCACGACCAACTGCACGACTACCGCAGCCGCCGCCCGCAGATGACCTTCGACACCAACCAGTGGGTCGGTATCAACGACTACTCACTGCTGCTGCACAAGGTCACCGACGCCAAGGGCGAGCCCTTTCTGCTCTTCACCGGACCGGAGCCGGATAGTCAGTGGCGACGCGCCGGGGCGGCCGTCCTCGGCATCGCCGAGCGGCTGCAATCTCGGCTATTGGTCACCGCCACCGGGGTGCCGATGGCGGTGCCGCACACCCGACCGACCCTGGTCACCTCGCACGCCACCGACCCGACCCTGGCCACCGGAAATCCACTGTGGATTGACCGGATCCAGATCCCCGGCAGCTTCTCGGCGATGCTGGAGTTCAGGGCCGGTCAAGGCGGCCTGACCGCGATGGGGTTCGTCGCCCACGTTCCGCACTACCTGGCCCAGGCGTCTTTCGCCCAGGCCGGCGCCGCCGTGCTGCGCCGGATCACCGCGGCCACCGGGCTGGACATCCCGATCGGCGACCTGGACGAGCAGGCGGCAGCCAACCTGGCCGCGATCGAATCCGAGGTGCGCGGCGAAGACGGCGAGTTCCCGATGTTGCTGGCCCAACTGGAGGAGCAGTACGACCAGTTGGCCGAGTCCGGTACGCCGTCGGTGCCCACCGCGGAGGAGATCGGCGCCGCGGTCGAACAGTTCCTGGCCGAGCAGGACGACTCCGGCGACCGCGGCTGATGCCCCGAACGGTCGCCCAACTGCTCGCACTGTTCGATCTCGAACAGGTCGACCAGGGCCTCTTCCGAGGCCCGCA
The DNA here is from genome assembly GCA_964453585.1 of uncultured Micropruina sp. Classification (GTDB taxonomy): domain Bacteria; phylum Actinomycetota; class Actinomycetes; order Propionibacteriales; family Propionibacteriaceae; genus Micropruina. Next base: position 5,474 of record CAYVOW010000062.1, on the reverse strand, counting down.
GCCCGAGACCGTGCTGCAGCGCTCGTTCGGTGGCCAGGTGCTCGCGCAGGCCCTGGCGGCGGCCTACCGGACCATTCCGGACGATCGAGTGGCGCACTCGCTGCACGCCTATTTCCTGCGACCCGGCACCACCAGCAGCCCGATCATCTATCTGGTCGAGGACACCCGCGACGGCGGCCACTTCTCGTCCCGGCGGGTGGTGGCTCGGCAAGACGGCCGGCCGATCTTCTCGATGGGCTGCTCGTTCCAGGCCGCCGAGACCGGGCTCGACCATGCCGACCAGCCGCCGTCGGATCTGCCGGCACCCGCGGAATGCCCGCCGGCGGCCGAGGTGCTGGCCGGACGCTCGGCCCGGGCGGCCGCGGTCTGGGCGGAGGAGTGGGGGGCGATCGACGTCCGTTATGTCGTCGGCAGTTCCGGACCGGGGCCGAACCACAGCGCTCACACCAGCCTCTGGGTGAAGGCCGAGTCCGATCTGCCGGACGACCCGGCCGTGCATCAGATGGTGTTGGCCTATCTGAGCGACATCTCTCTGCTGGCGGTGGCGACCGTTCCGCACCGGGTCCACTTTCTCTCGCCGAGCGTCCAGGCGGCGTCCATCGACCATTCGATGTGGTTCCATCGGCCGGCCCGCGCCGACCGGTGGCTGCTCTACGACCAGGTGTCACCGTCGGCCAGCAGCGGCCGCGGCTTCTCCCTTGGCCGCCTGTTCAGCGGGACGACGTTGGCCGCCTCCTGCGCCCAGGAGGGGCTGATCCGGGTGGTCGAACCTCAGTTGTGATGCGGGGCCGCCTCCGGACAACGACAACGTCCCCACCCGAAGCGGATGGGGACGTTGTGGCTTTGTTCAGGCCGCGAGTTCGGACGCGTCACGCAGTTTGGCGATCGCGTGCCGCTCGATCTGGCGGACCCGCTCGGCGGTGATGCCCCAGACGGCCGCGATGTCGGACAGCTTGGCCTGACGCCCGTCCAGCAGGCCGTAGCGCCTCCGCACGACGTCTGCGGAACGGTCGTCCAGCACCGACAGCAGCGACTCCAGGCGGGCCCTGTCCTCGGCGTGCAACACCACTTCGTCCGGCCCCGGAGCCATCTCGCGGGCCAGCAGGTCGCCGAGCGCAGTGTCGCCGTCCTCCTCGACCGGGGCGTCCAGGCTGACGTGGTCGCGGGCCAGCCGAATCAGGTCGACCACCTGCTGCTCGGTGAGGCCGAGTTCATCGGCCACCTCGACCAGTTCGGGTTCCCGTCCGAACCGACGCTCCAGGGTCCGGCGCACCGCCGACACCTGGTTGACCTGCTCGGCCACATGCACCGGCAGCCGGACGATCCGGCCCTGCTGAGCGATCCCCCGGGAGATCGACTGGCGCACCCACCAGGTGGCGTAGGTGGAAAACTTGAAACCCTTTGCGTAGTCGAACTTTTCCACCGCGCGGATCAGGCCGGTGTTGCCCTCCTGGACCAGGTCGAGCAGCGGCATCTGGGCCCGGCCGTACTTACGGGCCACCGAGACCACCAGGCGGAGGTTGGCGGTGATGAAGCGCTGCAGCGCTTCCTCGCCCTGGCGGACCAACTCGTCGAGTTCCTCATCGGTGGTCGCAGCGGCGGCGGCCCCGAGTTCGGCTCGATCAACCGTGCCGGCCAGGATGGCTTGAGCGAAGAGGCCGGCTTCGATGCGTTTGGCGAGAATCACTTCCAGTTCCGCGGTCAGCAGGGGGGTCTTGGCGATGCCGTCGAGGTACAAACCGACGGCGTCCTTACCGTCGATGCCATCGTTGGCGCGAACGCGGTGCGAGGTCGAGATCAAGGCAGTTCCTTTCGCTGACGTCCAGTACAACGTCTGGGACTGACGAAAAGATGCCCTGGCCAGCCCCGAAGTTACCCTGAAGGCAGCCCCGTGCTGGAAGTCGAGACCGTAGTCGTACTTCGACTAGGACTGCGGTTGCTCCCGCTCGGGCAAATCACCCACCTGGTCAATCATCCAGGCCACCTCGAAGGCTGCGTCCCGCCAAGCCTGATAGCGACCCGACACCCCGGCGTGGCCCGCGGCCAACTCGATCCGAAAGAGAATCGGACGGCGGTCGGCACTGGTTACGGTCCGGCGAAGCTGCGCGACCCACTTGGCCGGTTCGGTGATCTCGACTCGGGTGTCGTTCAGGCTGGCGGTGACCAGGATCGCCGGATAGTCGGTGGCTCGGACGTTCTCGTAGGGGGTGTAGCTCTTCATCGTCGCGTAAGCGGCGGGGTCGTGCAGCGGGTCACCCCACTCGTCCCACTCGGTCACGGTGAGGGGCAGCGAGGGGTCGAGGATGGTGGTCAAAGCGTCGACGAACGGGACGTCGGCATGGATCGCGGCGAAGGCGTCCGGGGCGAGGTTGACCGCCGCGCCGATCAGCAGACCGCCGGCGCTGCCCCCCTCTCCGACCAGACGATCGGCTCGGGTGAAGTGGGCCCCGACCAGGTGGCGGGCGCAGGCGACGAAGTCGTCGAAGGAGTTGGACTTGGCCGCCAGCCGACCATCGGTGTACCAGCGCCGACCGAGTTCGCCGCCGCCGCGGACATGAGCGATGGCGAACACGAAGCCCCGGTCGAGCAGGCTCAGCCGGACGATCGAGAACCTGTCGGGCAGGGAAGTCTCGTACGCCCCATAGCCGTAGAGCAGGGCCGGGGCCGATCCGTCCAGCACGAGGCCTCGCCGGTGCACCAGCGAGATCGGCACCCTGGTGCCGTCAGGAGCACGGGCCCATTCGCGGCGTTGCACGTAGTCGTCGGGTCGGTAGGGGCCGAAGGTGGGCTCATCGAGGACCGGCGTGGTCTTGAGAATCCGTCGGCTGCGATCGTCCAGCCGCAACTCCTCGATCCGGGGCGGGGTCACCATCGACTGGTAGACCAGCCGGATCCGATCGGCGTCGGGGTTGTCGGAGCCGGCGGCGGATAGGCTGAACAGCTCCTCCTCGACCTCGACCCGCCAAGCCTCGCCCAGGGCGCCGTCGGCGAGCAACGGGATCACCTCGATCGCCGGTAGCCCACCCTGGCGCAGCGACAGCACCAGCCAGCCTCGATATGCCGCCACCCCGAGCAGCCGGACGTCCGGGCGACCGGGGATCAGCACCTCCCAGTCGGCCGGTCCGGCCGCCTCGAACGACGCTCGGGCCAGGCAGAACTCGCTGGCGCCGTCGTTGTGGACGAGGTAGAGGGCGTCGACGCCCACCTCCACGTCACATTCGATCCCCGGACGGCGCGGGCTGACTACCCGGACCTTCGCCTCGGAATCGGCTGCGGCCGTCAGCAGGCACTCGGAGGTGTCCTTGCTGTCCAACCGGATCACCACCCAGTCCCGGTCGCGGGACTCCTCGACCGTCGCCCAGAACCGGTCGTCCGGCTCCTGGTGGATCAGTCGCGGTGGGGCACTCTGGTCGAGCTCCTGGCGCCACACCTGAAACGGCCGCCAGGCCGCGTCCACCCTGGTGTAGACCACAGCCTGATCCGACGACCAGCAGCCGCCGGCGCCGACCTCGTCCACCTCGGTGAGCAAGGAGCGGTCGGCCAAGTCGATCACCCGCAGTTGGTAGCGCTCGTCTCCCTGGGTGTCGACCGAATAGGCCAGCCGGGTCCCGTCCGGTGACACGTCGCACAGGCCGAGGGCGAAGTAGTCGCTGCCATCGGCCAGGACGTTCTCGTCCAGCAGTACCTGCTCATCGCTCGGCGCGACGGTCACGTCCGGAATGTCGTCGGGATCGCTGGCCCGGAGCCGGCAGTGTCGTTCGTACTGCAGGCCCTCGGTGGTCCGCGAGTAGTACCACCAGGTTGAGCCGTCGCTGTGCCGGACAAACTCGGGCACCGACAAGTCGGTCTCTTGGATCCGGGCGACAATCTCGCCGTAGATCTGCTCCTGCAGGGACGCCAGGTGGTGCGTCATGGCGTCGGTGTAGGCATTCTCGGCGCGCAGATACTCCAGGAACTCGGGGTCTTCCTTGTTCCTCATCCAGGCGAAGTCGTCGCTGAAGAGGTCGCCGTGATGCTGGCGGCGAGCGGGACGCGTGGCGGCGATCGGTGCGGCCGGGTCGGTTGACACCACGGCAGCCTAGTTCCGGCGGAGCCCGGAACTGTTTCAGCGGTCCGTTTGGGCCCAGGCGGATCGCGTGCCAGAATGGCTCAGCGCAAGGCATTGACAACAGCCGGTCGTTCTGTGCCCAAAAACATTCGAGAGGGTCCTGTGTCACCACGCTCATCTGCGGCAGCAAACACCAACCCCGACGCTGGCGAGGGCGCCAGCACCCTCGCCTCCAAGCCTCGCACCACCCGACGCCGGGCCGAGCCCGCGCCGCTGGCCGTGGTGGCTGAGACCACCGCCGAGGCGCCCGCCAAGCCGACTCGGACCCGACGGCCCCGCGCAGCGGCACCGATCGCCGAGCCGGCCGTGGCGGCCACCGACGCCGTTGAGTCCGAGGACCTCGCACCGACCGAGCCCGAGGGTCCGGACGCCGCCCAGATCGAGGACGACGAGGCGTTGACCGCCGAGCTGGAGATCGAGCAGGTCACCGTCGAGGAGGTGCTCACCCCCGGCAACGTCGACGTGAAGTTCGAGCGCGAGGGTGACGACGTGGTCCTCACCGTTGGTGGCAAGAAGCGCACCCTGGACGACGTCGACGACACCAACTTCGAAGAGGCCAAGGAGGCCAAGACCGAAGCCGAGTTGTCCGAGGACGAGGGCTTCATCGTCTCCGACACCGACGATGCCGATGAGCCCGAGCAGCAGGTGATGGTGGCTGGCGCCACCGCCGACCCGGTCAAGGACTACCTGAAGCAGATCGGCAAGGTCGCCCTGCTGAACGCCGAGCAGGAAGTCACCCTCGCCAAGCGGATCGAGGCGGGACTGTTCGCCGAGGAGTCGCTCAACACCAACGTCACCGTCGCGGTGACCGACCTGGACGATTACCAGTGGATCGCCGGCGACGGTCGCCGGGCCAAGAACCACCTGCTGGAGGCCAACCTGCGGCTGGTGGTGTCGCTGGCCAAGCGCTACACCGGTCGCGGCATGCTGTTCCTCGACCTGATCCAAGAGGGCAACCTGGGCCTGATCCGCGCGGTCGAGAAGTTCGACTACACCAAGGGCTACAAGTTCTCCACCTACGCGACCTGGTGGATCAAGCAGGCGATCACCCGGGCGATGGCCGATCAGGCGCGGACCATCCGGATCCCGGTGCACATGGTCGAGGTGATCAACAAACTCGCCCGCGTGCAGCGGCAGATGCTGCAGGACCTGGGTCGCGAACCGACGCCCGAAGAGCTGGCCAAGGAACTCGACATGACCCCCGAAAAGGTCGTCGAGGTGCAGAAGTACGGTCGCGAGCCGATCTCGCTGCACACTCCTCTGGGTGAAGACGGCGACTCCGAGTTCGGCGACCTGATCGAGGACTCCGAGGCGGTCGTCCCGGCCGAGGCGGTCAACTTCACCCTGTTGCAGGAGCAGTTGCACG
>CAYVOW010000061.1:0-13779 GCA_964453585.1 uncultured Micropruina sp. | reverse complement strand
ACTAGTAGGCTCAGCGCCGACATGTTTGATCCCACCATTTTCAAGGCCAACGACATCCGTGGCCTGGCCGGGGGCGCCGACGCCCAATGGACGGCCGACGACGCGCGCGCCATCGGCGCCGCCTTCGCCGAGGTGTTCGAGCTGGACGGCGGCACCTTCGTCCTCGGCCGTGACATGCGGACCACGGGTCCGGTGCTGGCGGCGGCGTTCATCGAGGGCGCCACGGCGGCCGGTGCCAACGTGATCGACGTGGGCTTGGCCTCGACCGATCAGCTCTGGTTCGCGTCCGGCCAGTTCGGGCTGCCGGGGGTGCAGTTCACCGCCTCGCACAACCCGGCCGGCTACAACGGGATCAAGTTCTGCCGAGACAGTGCGGCGCCGATCGAACCCGCGATGCTGCGCCGGATCGCCGCGCTGGCCCGATCCGGCGAGGCCCGGACGGCCGCCGTCCCCGGCACCCGGCGCGAGGTCGACGTCCTGCCGGCCTACGCCGCGCACCTGCACTCCCTGGTGGACGTCGCCGGGATCAGGCCGTTGCGGGTGGTGGTGGACGCGGGCAACGGGATGGCCGGCCACACCAGCCCGGCGGTGCTGGAACCCCTGGGGATCGACCTGATCGGCCTGTACACCGAGCTGGATGGCAGCTTCCCCAACCATCCGCCCAACCCGCTGGAGCCGGAGAACCTGGTCGATGCCCAGCGGGCGGTCCGCGAGCATGGTGCCGACCTGGCGCTGGTCTTCGACGGGGACGCCGACCGCTGCTTCATCATCGACGAGCACGGTGAGGTGGTCGATCCGTCCCTGGTGACCGCCCTGATCGCCCGGCAGGAACTCGCCAGCGAGCCCGGTGGGACGATCGTGATCAACACCATCACCTCCAGCTCCGTGGCCGAAGTTGTGGCCGAGGCCGGGGGACACCTGGCGGTGTCCAAGGTCGGCCACACCTCGGTGAAGGCGCTGATGGCCGAACACCGGGCGATCTTCGGCGGCGAGCATTCCGCGCACTACTACTTCCGGGACTTCTGGGGCGCCGACACCGGGATGCTGGCCGCGTTGCACGTGCTGGCCCTGGTCGGCCATGGTTCGGAGTCGATGTCGCAGTTGGTCTCCGAACTGCCCCGGTATTCGATGTCGGGTGAGATCAACTCCGTGGTCGACGATGCCCCCGCGATCACCGCCGCGGTCGCGGCGGCCTTCCAGGACCGCGGTAACCTCGACCACGTCGATGGCCTGACCATCCGCGGAGACGGGTGGTGGCTAAACGTCCGCTCGTCCAACACCGAGCCGCTGCTGCGGCTCAATGTCGAAGCCCGTGACCCGCAGGTGATGGCCGCCCTGCGGGACGAGGCGCTGGCGATGATCAGGGGAGGAAGCGATGACTGAGCTCAGCCACGACATCTTGGAGTTGCTGGTCTGTCCGGCCTGCCACGCTCCCTTCACCTGGGATTACGAGGCGTCCGAACTGGTCTGCACCGGCGTCGACTGCGGGCTGGCCTACCCGATGCGCGGCGGCATCCCGATCCTGCTCGTGGACGAGGCCCGCCAGCCCGGCGCGGAGTAGCCCCGTGGATGACTTCGACGACTCCCGGCTGGAGAACCCGGAGCTGCTCAGGCTGGCTGATCCGTTGCTGATGCCGCTGGCCGATTCGGGCGCCCGGCTGCGCCGCGAGATCACCAACAGTGGCCCCGCCCTGGCTGGGCTGGTCGATGTCGAGCGGCCGCGGGCGGTGATCGCCTTCGGGCCCGAGGCGCGGCTGCTCCGCGCGGTGCTGGAACCCACCTGTCCGGTGCCCTTCGTGGCCTGGCCTGCCCTGGGACTGCCCGGCTGGGTCGGCCCCCTCGACATCGTGGTGCTGATTGGCCGGCCCGGCCCGGAAGCTATGGCGGTGGCCCACGAGGCGCTGCGCCGGGGGAGTCGGCTGCTGCTGTCCTGCCCGCCCGACTCCGAACTCGCCGTCCAGGGCGCGTCCCGCGCGACCACCCTGCTGCCGTCGGTCGGCGATCCCTTCTCGGCGGCGGTGATCTTGCTGTCGGCGCTGCACGCGATGGCCCTGGGGCCTGAGGTGGATCCCGACGCGGTCGCCCGGGCGCTTGACCAGGTGGCTGAGGATTGCGGCTACCGCAACAGCGTGTCCCTCAATCCGGCCAAGGCGATGGCCCTGGACTTGGCCGATGGCCAGCCGCTGGTCTGGGGTGGCTCGGTGCTCTCGGCCCGCGCTGCCCGCCGGATCGCCGAGGCGCTCCGGTCGGCGAGCGGCCGGGTGACCCTGTCCGCGGACGCCGGGGAGTTGTTGCCGCTGATCCGGGCGGCCCGGCCGCGGGACCCGTTCGAAGACCCGTTCGAGTCGTCGCCGACGCTTCGTCCGGCCCTGGTCCACATCGACGACGGGCTGGACGACGAGGCGTCCCAGCAGTCGCGGGAGTTGCTGCTCGAGGCGGCTCAGCACGCCGACATCCGGGTGACCAGGCTGGCCCACACCCGGGATTCGGCGATCGAGCGCTACGCCACCGTCCTGCTGACCGGACTCTTCGCGTCCGCCTACCTGCAGATCGGACTGGGCCGCTCGCTCAGTTGACCCGCGCCGGGATGGCACAATCAGGTCCGTGACCCGCGTTCTGGTGCTCAACGGACCCAACCTCGGCCGGCTCGGCAAGCGCGAGCCGGAGGTTTACGGGTCGGTAACCCACGCCGAACTGGCCGAACACCTGGTCGGGACCGGGGCCGGACTGGGGCTTGAGGTTGAGGTGCGCCAGACCGACCACGAGGGCGAACTCGTCGGGTGGCTGCACGAGGCCGCCGATGCGGGCACCCCCGTGGTGCTCAACCCGGCCGCCTGGACCCACTACTCGATCGCGGTCGCCGATGCCGTCGCGCAGGTGCCGGTGGTGATCGAGGTGCACATTTCCAACGTCCACGCCCGCGAGGAGTTCCGCCGCCACTCGGTGGTGTCGCCCTACGTCACCGGCGTGATCGCCGGGCTCGGGCTGGGTGGCTACGACCTCGCCCTGGCCCACCTCGCCGCCACCCAAGAGTGACCGCGTCGCAGCGTCCGGTGCTGCGCGATCGCCGCGCCGATGATCTGGCCTGGGAGTGGCATTGGACCAACGAACTACCCGACCCCGAGTGGAAGCGCTGGGACGCCCCGTACTTCCACGTCGCCGACGTTCGGTTGACTTGGGCCGAGTTCTCGACGCGGATCGCGTCCACGGCGCCTGACCGCCTGATGGTGGAGCTGGCGGGAGCGCCGGTGGGCGTGGTGACCCGACACGAGCGCGACCCGAGGGGAGGCGGCTGGTGGGAACTCGGGATCGTCTTGTACGACCCGGCCCGTTTCGGGCAGGGGATCGGTACCGCCGCCCTGAGGGAGTGGGCGCGGCGCACCTTCGCCGAAACGGGTGCGGCGGTGCTCACCCTGGTCACGTGGAGTGGCAACGCTCGGATGATCGGGGCCGCTCACCGCTCCGGCTTCACCGAATGCGGCCGCGTTCCGCAGGCGCGGCTCTGGGAGGGCCAGCGCTTCGACAGCGTGACGTTGGCCCTGCTTCGGCCGAGCGACTGACGCCGCCAGGTGGAGTGAGGTTCCGGTGTGGAACTTTCGCAGCGCTGAATGACCGAAATGCCCCCAAACGGGGCATTTCCGCGGTTTCAGCGCTGTCAGAGTTCCACCGTCCGGTCAGCCCCGCGGGATCTCGAAGCGGATCAGCCGCCCCTGCCCCTTGGCCAGGTTCTCCCAGTCGCCCTCGAAACTGAGGACGGCCAGTGCGCTGGTCGGGAAGTGCTCGCGGACCTGATCGGTCAGGGTGGACGGCTGGGCCAGCCAGAGCACCAGCGCCTCCATGGTCGGCGAATGGCCCAGCAACATCGCGGTCTGCACCCCGTCCGGGAGTGCCTTCAACTCGTCCAGAGCCTCGTCGGTCCAGGCGTGGTAGAGATCGTCGGTGAACCGCACGTCATGGCACTGCGCTCCGCCCATCACCGCGCACTGCCAGGTCTGCCGGGTGCGGGTGGACGATGACGAGATCACCACGTCCAAGGTGAGGTGCGCCAGCAACTGGCCGGCCACCACTGCATCACGGGTGCCGCGCGACGAGAGCGGACGCCGGTAGTCGGGCTCCGCGGTCTTCCAGGATGACTTCGCGTGCCGCATCACCACCAGCGTCCGCTGCATCAGGAGTCCTCGCCGTCCCCGCTCCCGGGGCGAAGCGACTGCCAGATCTCCTTGCATTCGGGGCAGACCGGGAACTTGTCCGGGTTGCGGCTGGGTACCCAGACCTTGCCGCAGAGGGCGACCACCGGGGTGCCCATCACCATCGCCTCGGTGAGCTTGTTCTTGGGCACGTAGTGGCTGAACCGTTCGTGATCGCCCTCATCGAGGCGGAACTCGGTGCGCTCGTCGACCTTGGTCTGCGAACCGGGGGCCAGTTGGGTCATCAGGGTTCCTCTCGGTCAGCGCCGGGTCAGGCCGCGCAGAATGCCGGCGATGCCGAGCCCGGCGAACACCAGCAACATCACGCCGTTGATCAGGTAGTCGCCGATGGCGTCTGGGTTGAACAGGTTGCTCAAGACAAACTGCCACTGGCCGCCGGAGCCGCCACGGCCCCGGTATGCCTTCCACAGCGCCGTCCCGATCAAGGCGAAGAACTGCACCGCGACGCCGACCAAGACCACCACCAGCAGCGGGACGATTCCCTTGCGGGGACCCGATCCGGCGCCCTTGGTGTACAGCCAGACAGCCGCCGCGGCGGCTGCCCAGGCGGTGATCGAGGCGATGAAGCCAACCTGAGCCAAGGCGATGGTCAGACCGGCGCCGATCACAATCGACACCAGGCTGAGGGCGATCCCCATGCCGACGTTCTCCGGGCCTTCCTGCACCGCCACCGGACTCGGCCCGCCCGGAGACGGGTAGGTCGCCGGCCCCGCGGGACCGTAGGCCGGGGGAGCATCCGCCGCCCCGGACGGGTTGCCCCAGGTCTGCTGCGGGGCGCCCTGCGGCGTCGTCCCGGCGCCGGCTTCAGGGTTGCCCCAGGCGCCAGGGGCCGCAGCGGCGGCCGGCGACCCGGGCTGCCCCCAACTGGGGCCGGCGGGCGCGCCCGCGTCCGGGGAGCCCCAGGCCGGCTGTTGGGCGCCCTGGGCGGACCAGGGGGAGGGGGCGTCGGGCTGTTGGGGGCGTGGTGCGTCGCTCATGGAGGCACTCTAGTTGGCCGGGCGGCCCCGACGGCCCGCCTCCAAGGCCCCTGAAATCTCGGTCTCTGGGGCGCACGACGTCTGTCAAGCGGGTGTCGGGCCGCAGGCGCCGAGATTTTTGCGGGATCGGCCCGCCTGGCTACCCGAGTCGCCCGCCGTTTGGCACGGGTCGTCGGCTAGGCGCGCGTCGCGCGGCTACTGCTGGTGCACGGCAGCCAGGCTCCCGAAATCTCGGTCTCTGAGGACCTCCACGTCTGTGAAGCGGGTGTCGGGCCGCAGACACCGAGTTTTTTGCGGGATCGGCCCGCCTGGCAACCCGAGTCACCGGTCCTCGTCCGCCACTCGCGTGGGGGTGTCCCGGGGGGTCGACTCGGGCGGCTTGCGGGGCCGCCCCAGCTCCGCTGTGATGGAGCGGTGCCTCCCGCCTACGGTCCGGACCGGCCGCTGGCCGTGGTCGGCGGACGATTGGCCACGGGCCTGCTGGACGTCACCAGTGACCTGGCGGCCCTGGATTCCGCCGGATTCTGGGCGGTGGTGATCACCTTCGAAGGCGAGATCACCTGTGCCCGGTTCGCCGACGTTCGCCCGGCCGTTCCGTGGCGCGGGGTCCGCTGGCGAGGTCCCGACCCTGACTCCTGGGCCACCTCGCTGACCGGGGAAGCCTTCCAGGAAGGGGTGGATCGGATCCGGGAGGTGATCGCCGCCGGCGGGGTCTACCAGGTCAATCTGACCCGACGGCTGAGCGCACCGGCCAAGCCGGAGATGTCCATCCCCGCCCTCGGATCCGCCCTGGCCGAGGGCAATCCGGCCCCCTTCAGTGCCGTCGTGCATCTGCCGAGCCACGGTGTTCACGTGGCGTCGGCGTCCCCGGAGCTGTTCCTGGCCCGCCGCGGCGATCGCGTCTGGTCGTCCCCGATCAAAGGGACGGCGGCCACCGCCGACGGCTTCCTGGAGAAGGACCGCGCCGAGAACGTGATGATCGTCGACCTGGTCCGCAACGACTTCAGCCGGATCTGCGCGACCGGCACCGTCGGCGTCCCGAGCCTGCTCGCCCTGGAACCGCACCCGGGCCTGTTCCATCTCGTCTCCACCGTTGCCGGACGGCTTACCTCGGGTGCGGGATGGCCCGAGTTGATCGAGGCCACCTTCCCGCCCGGTTCGGTTTCGGGAGCACCCAAGCTGGCCGCGTTGGACCTGATCCGTGCCCTGGAACCGGTGCCCCGCGGCGTCTATTGCGGGGCGGTCGGCTGGGTGGACGCCGACCGCAACCAGGGTGAGCTGAACGTGGCCATCCGCACCTTCTGGATCGCCGACGAAGCCTTGCACTTCGGCACCGGCGGCGGCATCACCTATGGCTCCGACCCGGCTGGAGAGTGGGCTGAAACCGAACTGAAGGCCGCCAACCTGCTCCGGGTGGCCTCGAAGGGGTGACGGTGCCGGCCTTGCCGGACGACCGATCGCCCGAAGCAGCACGGCACGCCCGGCACTTCTCGGGGTCACGCCATGGACGCGGCAACCGGCTGCTGGTGACAGCACCGCTGGTGTCGGCTGCCTGCCCGGGGTGGGGCGCGCTATCGTCGGCGAGGTGACCCCCGTCCGCCAAACCCCGATCGCTGCCGCCTCCAACGGGATCCGCCGGTGAGTGAGGGCACCGATCGAAGGAGCCTCACCGTTGGGCTGATGGTCGCGGTGATGGCGATCGCCTTCGAGTCGTATGCGGTGCTGACCGCAATGCCCGCGGCCGCCGCCGACCTCGGCGATCTCGATCTCTACGCCTGGGCCTTCACCACCTTCGTGATTGCGATGACCTTCTCGATCGTCGCCTCCGGGCAGATCACCGACCGGATCGGCCCGGTCCAACCGATGATCGTCGGGTTCGTGGTCTTCGCGGTCGGCCTGGCCATGGCTGGTGCCGCGCCGAACATGTTCGTGCTGCTCGCGTCGCGGTTCATCCAGGGCCTGGGCGCCGGGACGATGAACGTCGCGGTGATGGTGCTGATCGCGCGCGTCTTCGACGAGAAGGAACGGGCCACGATCATGACCTGGTTCTCGGCCTGCTGGATGCTGCCGGCCTTCATCGGCCCAACCATCGCGGCCGCGATCGCCGAGGCCACCTCCTGGCATTGGGTGTTCTGGTCGGTGCTGCCGCTGATGGTCGTCGCCGGTGCCCTGGTGATCGGCCCGCTGAGGCGGGTCAAGCTGACCGTCGAGGAGCCGCACGAGATCAAGAAGCGGCTGCTCTGGTTGGCCGCCCTGGTCGCCGCCGGGTCGGCCGCCGTCCAATGGGCCGGGCAGCGGATCGAACCGATGTCGGCGGTCTGGGGCATTGCCGGCGTAGTGGCGATCGCGGTCGGCCTGCCACCGCTGATGCCGCGCGGTTTCCACTGGGTGCCCAAAGGCATCACCGGCGTGATCGGCGCCCGGCTGTTCAGCGCCGGCGCCTTCTTCGGCGCCCAATCGTTCCTCACCCTGGCCCTGATTCAGGGGCGGGGCCTGTCGCTGATCTGGGCCGGCGCCACCCTCACCGTCGGCGCGGTCGGCTGGATGGCGGGGGCGCTGCTGCAATCGCAGGCCTGGTTCCAGTTGAGCCGCGACCGCCTGATCGAACTGGGCGTCGCGTCGATCGCCGCCGGCATCGCGCTGGTCGCTGTGGCCGCCTTCTGGCCATGGATCTGGATCGGCGTGCTGCTGGCCGGTTGGGTGCTGGCGGGCTTCGGGATGGGCATCCAAAACGCCAGCACCTCGATCGCGGTGATGCAGTTGTCGGTGCACGCCGAACTCGGCCGCAACACCTCCGCGCTGCAGGTCGGTGAGTCGCTGGGCAGCAGCCTGTTCACCGGCATCGCCGGCGCCTGGTTCGCCTACTGGCACACCAAGGCCAGCGCCCCGCACACCTTCGGCCGGTTGTTCGCCCTGATGGTCGTGGTTGGCGCCGTGGCGATCTGGTCGGCGGCCCGGATCGGGCCGGTGCGCAACCACTCCCTCGACGAGTAGAGTCTCGACATCGAGATTCTTCGAGGAGGCTCCGATGCCGGACGAAGTCGACCGGATCCTCGCCTCCTGGGCGGCTGAGGCTCCTGGCCTGGACACCGAGCCGCTGGAGATCCTGTCCCGGGTGTCGCGACTGGCCCGTCATCTCGACTTGGAGCGCCGAGCCGCGTTCGCCCGCCACGGCCTCGAGGTGTGGGAGTTCGACGTCCTGGCGGCGCTTCGTCGGGAGGGACCGCCCTACGAGCTGTCACCGGGCGACCTGGTGCACCAGACCCTGTCCACCTCTGGGACGATGACCAACCGGATCGACCGGCTGGCCGACCGCGGCCTGGTCGAACGCGACCGCAACCCCTTCGACCGGCGCGGGGTCCGGGTTCGGCTGACCTCGGCCGGACGACAACTCGTCCAGTTAGCCCTGGAGGACCTGCTGGCCTTCGAGCGCGGCGTCCTCGATTCGTTGAGCGCGGTCGAACGAGCCTCACTCGCGTCCTCGCTCCGGCGTCTGGTTAGGCATTTCGAGCGGGCCTGACCCCTTATCATTGTCTCGACCCGAGGAGCTGCGCGCAATGGCATTGTCGAACCATCACCTGGCCGAGTTGGCCGACGCCTACCGCATCGCCACCGAGTTCTGGGATTGGAAGGGACGCCGCACCGAGGTTAGCGAGCAGACGGTGATCGCGGTGCTGGCGGCCATGGACGTCGACGCCTCCACCCCCGAGGCCGCCGAACGGGCCTTGCGCGCCTGGCACGAGCGTCCCTGGCGCCGGGTGCTGCCGCGCTGCGTGGTGATGGAGCAGGGGGCGCCCCAGCGGGTGCTGGTGCACGTCCCCGAGGGCGGATGGATCAATGTCCAGGTGCGCTTCGAGGACGGCGGTGGCCGGGAGATCGCCCAGGTGGAGCACCTGGTGGCGCCCCGGACGATCGACGGTCGGCTGATCGGCGAGGCCGCCTTCGAGGTGCCCGGTGACCTGCCGCTGGGCTACCACCGGCTGGCCGCCCGGACCGCCGATGGCGTGGTCGAATCCACCCTGGTGGTCACCCCGCACTTCCTCGGCTTCCCGGCGGCGATGGGGGAGCGCCGGATCTGGGGGTACGCCGCTCAGCTCTACAGCGTCCGCTCCGAGGACTCCTGGGGAATGGGCGACCTTCAGGACCTGGCCGACCTGGCCGCGTTCTCGGCCACCCAGCAGTTCGCGGGCTACGTCCTGGTCAACCCGCTGCACGCCGCAGAGCCGAAGCCGCCGCTGGAGCCCTCGCCCTACCTGCCCACCTCGCGGCGCTACGTCAACCCGCTCTACATCAGGCCCGAGGCGATCCCCGAATACGCCACCTTGGACGAGCGCACCCGCGAGCGGATCCACCAGTTGAAGTCGCGGCTGCGGCGAAGCCTTGGCGACGACACCCAGATCCGCCGCAACGAGATCTGGGAGGCCAAGATCGCCGCCCTGCGGCTGATCTTCGACGCCGGCCTCAAGCGGGGCCGGCTGATGCTGCTCAACGACTTCGTCCGACGTGAGGGACGAGGGCTGATCCAGTTCGCCACCTGGTGCGCCCTGGTGGTCGAACACGGGATGGACTGGCGTGCCTGGGACACCGAGCTGCAGCGTCCCTCGTCGCCGGAGGTGACCGCCTTCTCGGCCAAGCACGTCACCGACATCGTCTTCTTCTCCTGGCTGCAGTGGATCGCCGACACCCAACTGCGGGCCGCCCAGTCCGCCGCCAAGGACGCCGGCATGCGGATCGGGATCATGAACGACCTGGCCGTCGGCGTCAGCAGCCAGAGCGCGGAGGCGTGGACGCTGGGTGACGTCTTCGCCACCGGCGTCTCGGTGGGCGCGCCGCCGGACCACTTCAACCAGACCGGGCAGGACTGGGGACAGATCCCGTGGCGTCCCGACCGGCTGGACGACCTCTCCTACGCGCCCTTCCGGACGATGGTGGCCGGCATTCTGCGGCACTCCGGCGGCATCCGGGTCGACCACATCATGGGGCTCTTCCGGCTCTGGTGGATCCCGGCCGGCGGCTCACCGACCGAGGGCACCTACGTCCGCTACAACCACGAAGCGATGGTCGGCATCCTGGCCCTGGAGGCGCACCGGGCGGGCGCGCTGGTGGTCGGGGAGGACCTCGGCGTGGTCGAGCCGTGGGTCCGGGTGTACCTCCGCGACCGCGGCATCCTGGGCACGTCGATCGCCTGGTTCGAGCGCGACGAGCACAACCAGCCGTTGGCGCCCGAAGCGTGGCGTGAGTACTGCCTGGCCTCGGTGACCACCCACGACCTGCCGCCGACCGCGGGCTACCTGGCCTCCGAGCACATCAAGTTGCAACATCGACTGGGCCTGCTGACCGAGGACCTCGACCACGAGTTGGCGGATGCGGAGCGCGAGCGCGGCGACTGGCTGCGGGTGCTGCGCGAGCGCGGCTTCCTGGATGGGGACCAGCCCAGTACCGAAGACATCGTGTTGGCCATGCACCGCTATCTGGTGGCGACTCCGTCGCGGGTGCTGTGCGCCGCCCTGACCGACGCGGTCGGAGACAGGCTCACCCAAAACCAGCCGGGGACGGTGGACGAGTACCCGAACTGGCGGGTGCCGCTGTCGCACCCCAACGGCAAGCCGATGACGCTGGAGCAGCTCTACACCGACGAGCGGGCCCTGCGGTTGTCGGGCGTGATGAACGGGTTCACCGTCCCGCCGTCGGCGGCCCGGGCCACCTCGGAGCTGATCGCCGGGCTGGTCTGAGCTCTGGCTGGCGGGGAGCGAGGGGCCGTCCGGAGCGGCGCGCCACAGCGCTGCCTAACGGGAGCTCGGCGTGGCCGGGGACCTGTGGCCAGTGCGGGTGGGCGGTGGATCTGCGGTCCTCGGGGTTGCCTCTATGGCCCCGTCCCCACCCACGTTGCCCACCTAACGTGCGCGACCCGCCGGACGCTACCGGCGTGTCCAGCAAGGACAGTGGGCAACGTCGGACGGAGGGGTGCCCCGGGGAGGGAGGGGTGCGAACCCCGGGGTGCCCTGCCTAGCGGATCTGCGTTCCGCGTGCGATGGCCCCGCTGGAGCCGTTCGGACCCACTTCGCCCACCTAACGTGCGCGACCCGCCGGAGGGTACCGGCGTGTCCAGCACGGACAGTGGGCAACGTCGGACGGAGTGGTGCCTCGACGAACGACGAACCGCTGGGGAGCCCCGGACCGGCCGTCAGGCTGTCAGGACGCCCGACTCACCCGCGCGCAGGCGCCGCCAGGCGGACAGCACCCGCCTCGCCTCGGCCCGTGCCGGACTCACCGGCCACGGGGGGAGTCAGGCGGTGGCGATTCCTGCTTCGGCCCACTCCGCGGTGATCCGGGCCACGTTGTCCGGGGCCACCGCGGCGGTCAGGTCAATCAGCACCCGGGTCTTGAACCCGGCCGCCGCCGCGTCCCGGGCGGTGGCGTTGACGCAGTAGTCGGTGGCGATTCCGACCACGTCCACCTGTTCGACGTTCCGCTCGTCCAGCCACTCCTCGAGGCCTTGCCGCTCAGCGTTATGACCCTCGAACCCGGAGTAGGCGGCGGCGTGCTCCCCCTTGTAGAACACGTCGGTGAACGGACGATGGGCCAGCGCCGGATGGAACTCCGCCCCTGGCGTCCCGACCACGCAGTGCGGCGGCCAGGAGTCGACGAAGTCGGGCACGTCGGAGAAGTGACTGCCGGGGTCGATGTGGTGATCCCGGGTCGCCACCACCAGTTCGTAGTCGTTCTCCTCGGCCAGCAGCGCGGCGATCGCCTCGGCCACCGCCGAACCACCGGCGACGGCCAGTGATCCTCCTTCACAGAAGTCGTTTTGGACGTCGACGACGATCAGCGCGCGGGTCATGGTGTGCTCCTGGTGGCGTAGGGGTTGACGGTCTGGTTGCCTTCGGCGTCGAGCAGCAGGGTCGGGACGGCGGGTTCGCCGCGCGACATCTTCAAGGCGGCCAAGGGCAACTCGGCGCGGGCCGCCAGGTGGCGTTCCCTTGCCCGCTGCAGCGGTTCGCGGCCGACCACCCGCCCTGCCTCGACCAGCGGGACCAGCAGCGGGCGGTCGTTGTGGTCTCCGCTCGGCGGGGTGCCGACCCCGATCACGTCCGCCTCGGCCCGGCCCTTGTCGTCCAGCCGTCGCAGGGCGTACTTGCGGCCGCCGATCGAGGACTTGTTGGCGCTCTTCTTGGCCACCGGTTCGAGGGTGTCGTCCGGATCGCTGCTGTCGGCGCGTGCGACCAACTTGTAGACGAAGCCACAGGTCGGGGCGCCCGAGCCGGTAACCAGCGAGGTGCCGACCCCGAAACCGTCCACCGGCGCACCCCGCAACGCCGCGATCTGCCACTCGTCCAGATCGGAGGTGACGATGATCCGGGTTCGGGTGGCGCCCAACGAGTCCAGCAGCCGACGGACGTCGCCGGCCAATTCGGCCAGATCGCCGGAGTCCAGCCGGATCGCACCCAGCCGTCCCTCGGTCAGCCGGACGCCGGTACGCACCGCCTCCTCGACGTCGTAGGTGTCGACCAGCAGGGTGGTGTCCTCACCCAGTGCCGCCAGTTGGGCGGCGAACGCGTCCTCCTCGCTGTCGTGGAGGAGGGTGAACGAGTGCGCGGCGGTGCCGCGGGTGGGCACCCCGTACCTGCGTCCGGCCTGCAGGTTGGAGGTGGCCGCGAACCCCGCGACATAGGCGGCGCGGGCAGCGGCCACCGCGGCGTGCTCGTTGGTTCGCCGCGACCCCATCTCGATGCACGGCCGATCCCCGGCCATCGCGGTCATTCGGGACGAGGCCGAGGCCACTGCCGAGTCGTAGTTGTAGATGCTCAGCAGCACCGTCTCCAGCAGGCACGCCTCGGCGAAGGACCCCTCAACGATCAGCAGCGGGGCGCCCGGGAAGTAGATCTCACCTTCGGGGTAACCCCAGACGTCACCGGTGAACCTGAAGTCGCTGAGCCAGGCGGCCAACGCGTCGTCCACCACCTGGTGCTCACGCAGGAAGCCCAGCTGGTCCTCGTCGAAGCGGAAGCGGTCGATCGCGTCCAGGGCTCGTCCCACCCCGGCGACCACCCCGTAGCGACGGCCCTCGGGTAGTCGCCGCGGGAACAGTTCGAAGACGCTGCGGCGCAACGCCGTTCCTGAGCCCAGAGCGGCGCGGACCATGGTCAGCTCGTAATGGTCGGTGAGCAGCGCGGTGCTTCCCGTCATGGCCGCAGCCTAGTCAGACCGGTCTGTCACAATCTGCCTCATGACCCCTTCCGTCCGGCCGGCGAGCCCCGAGGGCGGCACCGTCCTGGCTGAGCGCCCGGCCGAGGCTCCGGTCGAACTGATCAGCTGGGTCACCATCGTCTGGGACGACCCGGTCAACCTGATGACCTACGTGACCCACGTGTTCCGCGAATACTTCGGCTACCCGAAGGCCAAGGCGGAGCGGTTGATGATGCAGGTGCACACCGAGGGGAAATCCGTGGTGTCTGCAGGCACCCGGGAAGAGATGGAGACCGACGTCAACGCGATGCACGCTTACGGCCTATGGGCGACCCTGGAGAAGGCGGAGTGAGCCTCATCGAGCGCTCCGGCGACACGATCGTGGTCGACGCCAGCGAGGCCGAGGT
>CAYVOW010000060.1:0-13864 GCA_964453585.1 uncultured Micropruina sp. | reverse complement strand
CGGTCCAACTGCACACCGCAGCGCTGCTGTGGGAGTGCGCCGCCGACGATCTGGAGGCCGACTGGGCCCGCCAGTTCCTGGACGAGGAGGCCAACCGGAGTCGCGCCGGCCGCGTAGCCGACCGCCTCGACCCAGCTGGGCCAACCTCACCCGCGCCGCCGTCGGCGGAGGCTGCCGTCTCTCACAACCCCTAGTCGGCGGCCTTACGGGCGGCCCAGGCGCTGGCCACCATCTGGTCGACCGAGTGGCGCATCCGCCAATCCAGATCGGCCGCCGCTGCCTCGCCGGTCGCCACGATCCGCGCCGGGTCGCCCGGGCGCCGCTCCCCGATCTCAGGGGTGAAAGCGATCCCGGTGACCCGGGCCATCGCGTCCATGATCTGCCGGACGCTGAGCCCCTCGCCGCTACCCAGGTTGTAGGCGGGCGACAGCTCTCGTCCGGCCTCCAGCGCCTCCGCGGCCGCCACGTGCGAGATCGCGAGATCACCGACGTGCACGTAGTCGCGGACGCAGCTGCCGTCCGGGGTCGGGTAGTCGAGGCCGTTGATCCGGGGCGTCTTCCCGGCCAGCAGCGCCTCGATCACGATCGGGAAGAGGTTGTGCGGGCTCACGTCGTAGACCTCGTCGGTGGCCGAGCCGACCACGTTGAAGTAGCGCAGGCTGACCCCGCGGAAGCCGTCCCGGGCCCGGGCCTGGTCGTTGATGATCCACTCGCCGATCAACTTCGACTCCCCGTACGGCGACTCCGGCCGGGTCGGCGAATCCTCGGTGACCAGGTCCGTGCTGGGTGTCCCGTAGACCGCAGCACTGGACGAGAAGACCACGTTCGGCACCCCCGCCCGGGCCATTGCCTCCAGGACGCTGACCGTGCCGGTCACGTTCTGGGTGTAGGTGTGCAGCGGCCGCTGCACCGAGACCCCGGCGTACTTGAACCCGGCGACGTGGATCACGCCGGCGCAGTCGCGGTCACCCAACGTCTGAGCCAGGAGGTCCGTGTCGAGGATGTCGCCGGTGACCGCCTCCACGCCGTCCGGGACGAAGCCGGCCCGGCCCGAGGAGAGGTTGTCGTAGACCACCGGGGTGATCCCCCGCTCCACGAACGCCCGCACCACGTGGGCGCCGATGTAACCGGCGCCTCCTGTCACCAACCACGTCGTCACCCGCCGAGTCTTGCACGAAATCACGGCGTCACTAGGGTGGGGCCATGACGCAGCATCTGGTCCTTGGCATCGACATCGGCGGCTCCGGAATCAAGGGAGCCGTGGTCGACCTCGAAGCCGGCGACTTCGTCGGCGACCGGCTGCGGATCGAGACCCCACAACCGTCCACTCCGGAGGCCTTGGCCGGCGTGGTGGCCGAGATCGCCGCCCACTTCGCCGACCAGATCGGTGACGGCCCGATCGGGGTCACCATCCCCGCCATCGTCCAGCACGGGGTCACCCTGTCGGCGGCGAACATCGACCCGTCCTGGGTGAACGCGCCGGCGGAGAAGATCTTCGAGGAGAAGCTCGGCCGCGACGTCGTCCTGGTCAATGACGCCGACGCCGCCGGCGTCGCCGAGGTGATGTACGGCGCCGCCAAGGGCCACCCGGGCCTGGTGATCGTGACAACCCTGGGCACCGGCATCGGCAGCGCGATCATCTACCGCGGGGTCTTGATCCCCAACGCCGAGCTGGGCCACCTGGAGATCGACGGTTTCGACGCCGAGAAGCGGGCCGCCGCCAGCATCCGGACCAAGGAGGGGCTCTCCTACGACGAGTATGTGCCGCGGCTGCAGCGCTACTACGAGACGGTCGAGTTCCTCTTCTCCCCCGACCTGCTGGTGGTCGGCGGCGGGGTCAGCAAGAAGGCCGACAAGTTCCTGCCGAAGCTCAAGCTCCGCACCCCGATCGTCCCGGCGGCCCTGCTGAACCGGGCCGGAATCATCGGCGCGGCCTGGTTGGCCGCCGACAAGTCGGCCCACCCGGACCCCCTGCGCTGAGCCCTCACCCGACCGGCTGGCCAGGGGTAGTAGGCGCTCCTATGCTGGCCGGGTGACGACGACAGAGCGGTCGGCCCTGGCCGACGTGACCGCCTCGGACGCCTCGCTGCGGCGCTTCCTGCACGGCCTCCCGGGCGTCGATCAGGTGGGCGCAGATCAACGGGCCGCCTCCCTGGGCACCCGGTCGATCAAGACCAGCTCGAAGGAGTGGGCGATCGACCTGGCGATCCGGATGGTCGATCTGACCACCTTGGAGGGTAACGACACCCCGGGCAAGGTGCGGGCCCTGTGCGCGAAGGCGATGCGTCCGGACCCGGCCGACGTGAGTTGTCCGGCCACCGCCGCCGTCTGCGTCTACGGCGACATGGTGGCCACCGCCAAGGACGCCCTGAAGGGGTCCGGAGTGCACGTGGCTGCCGTCGCCACCGCCTTCCCGTCAGGACGGGCCTCGCAGGCCGTCCGCCTGGCCGACACTCGGGAGGCCGTGGCTGCCGGAGCCGACGAGATCGACATGGTGATCGACCGCGGCGCCTTCCTGGCAGGCCGCTACCTGGAGGTGTTCGAGGACATCGTCGCCGTCCGTGAGGCCTGCGGCGACGCCCACCTCAAGGTGATCTTCGAGACCGGCGAACTGCAGACCTACGACAACGTGCGCCGGGCGTCCTGGCTGGCGATGCTGGCCGGCGGCCACTTCATCAAGACCTCCACCGGAAAGATCCAGCCGGCCGCCACCCTGCCGGTTACCCTGATCATGCTGGAGGCCGTCCGCGACTTCCGCGAAGCCACCGGGCAGCAGATCGGCGTCAAACCCGCCGGCGGGATCCGCACCTCGAAGGACGCGATCAAGTACCTGGTGATGGTCAACGAGATCGCCGGGCCCGACTGGCTCGACCCGGACTGGTTCCGGTTCGGCGCGTCCACCCTGCTCAACGACCTGCTGATGCAGCGGACGAAGATGAAAACCGGCCGCTATTCCGGCCCCGACTACTTCACCTTGGACTGAGGACGATGACCACTTTCTCCTACGCGCCCGCCCCGGAGTCGCGCGCGATCGTCGACATCAGGTCCTCCTACGGGCTGTTCATCAACGGCGAGTTCACCGACGGCACCGGCCAGGGCTTCAAGACCATCAACCCGGCCACCGAGGAGGTGCTGGCCGAGGTCGTCGAGGCCTCCGACGCCGACGTGGACGCCGCAGTCAAGGCCGCCCGCAAGGCGTTCCGGTCCTGGTCGCGGATGAGTGGCGCCGAGCGCGGCAAGTACCTGTTCCGGATCGCCCGGATCATCGCCGAGCGCTCCCGTGAGCTGGCCGTCCTGGAGACCATCGACAACGGCAAACCGATCAAGGAGTCGCGGGACGTCGACGTCCCGACCGTCGCCGCACACTTCTTCTACTACGCCGGCTGGGCCGACAAGCTGGAGCACGCTGGCTTTGGGCCGAACCCGCAGCCGCTGGGCGTGGCCGGTCAGATCATCCCGTGGAACTTCCCGCTGCTGATGCTGGCCTGGAAGATCGCCCCCGCCCTGGCCTGCGGCAACACCGTCGTCCTCAAGCCCGCGGAGACCACCCCGCTGACCGCGCTGTTGTTCGCCGAGATCTGCCAGCAGGCGGACCTGCCCCCCGGCGTGGTCAACATCGTCACCGGGGCGGGCGCCACCGGTCGCGCCCTGGTCGCGCACCCCGGGGTGGACAAGGTGGCCTTCACCGGGTCGACCGAGGTCGGCAAGGCGATCGCCCGGACGGTCGCCGGCACCGACAAGCGGGTGACCCTGGAACTGGGCGGCAAGGCGGCCAACATCGTCTTCGACGACGCCCCGATCGACCAGGCCGTCGAGGGCATCGTCAACGGCATCTTCTTCAACCAGGGCCACGTCTGCTGCGCCGGCTCGCGGCTGCTCGTCCAGGAGTCGGTGGCCGACGAGGTGCTGGCCAAGTTGAAGCGACGGATGTCGACGCTGCGGGTCGGCGATCCGCTGGACAAGAACACCGACATCGGTGCGATCAACTCCGCCGAGCAGTTGGCCAAGATCCGGGCGCTGTCCGATATCGGCGAGGCCGAAGGCGCCGGACGCTGGTCGCCCGCCTGCGACCTGCCGGCCCGCGGCTTCTGGTTCGCCCCGACCATCTTCACCGGCGTCTCCCAGGCCCACCGGATCGCCCGCGAGGAGATCTTCGGCCCGGTGCTCTCGGTGATCACCTTCCGGACGCCGAAGGAGGCGGTCGAAAAGGCCAACAACACCCCCTTCGGATTGTCGGCCGGCATCTGGACCGAGAAGGGGTCGCGGATTCTCTGGATGGCGTCCCAACTGCGGGCCGGTGTGGTCTGGAGCAACACGTTCAACCGCTTCGATCCGACCAGCCCGTTCGGTGGGTACAAGGAGTCGGGCTACGGCCGCGAGGGCGGCCGGCACGGGCTGGAAGGGTACCTGAAGTGAGCCGCGCGGACGTCCGCAAGACCTACAAGCTGTACATCGGCGGGCAGTTCCCGCGCTCGGAGTCGGGGCGGACCTACGTGGTCAACGGCGCCGACGGAAGGCTGATCGGCAACGCCGCCAAAGCCTCCCGCAAGGACGCCCGCGACGCCGTCCAGGCGGCACGATCCGCGTTCGGCGGCTGGTCGTCCCGCACCGCGTACAACCGGGGGCAGGTGATCTACCGGATCGCCGAGGTTCTGGAGTCGCGCAGAGCCCAGTTCGAGGCGGAACTCACCGCCGCCGAAGGTATCACCGACGCCCGGGTGCGCCAGGCCGTCGACCTCGCCGTCGACCGGCTGGTCTGGTACGCGGGCTGGGCAGACAAGATCGCCCAGGTCGACGGTGCCGCCAACCCGGTCGCCGGCCCCTACTTCAACCTGTCCTCGCCGGAGCCCACCGGGGTGGTCGCGGTGGTGGCCCCCGACCGTCCGCTGCTGGGCCTGATCTCGGTGATCGCGCCGCTGATCACCGTCGGCAATACGGCCGTGGTGATCGCGTCGCAGTCCTACCCGAGCATCGCGATCACGTTCGCCGAGGTGCTGGCCACCTCCGACGTCCCCGGCGGCGTGGTCAACATCCTGACCGGCGACGTCGCCGAGATCGCGCCCTGGCTGGCGTCCCACATGGACGTGAACGGGCTGGATCTGACCGGGGTTGAGGACGCTCTACTGGCGATCGACCTGGAAGTGGCGGCCGCCGACAACCTCAAACGCGTCCGGCGCCGCGGCGTCGAGGACCTCCTCGCCAGCCCCGAGTTGGATCGGATGACCCGGTTCCTGGAGATCAAGACGGTCTGGCACCCGATGGGGATCTGACGCCAATGTTGGATCTTTCGTCGTAGTCGAACAACGATCCAACACTGGGGCCGGCTGGACGGATGCCGGGGCAGGCGAATCGCCCTGCGACTACATCAGTTCGGGCGCCACGATGCCGAGCAGGTCGAGGCCGGTGGCCAGCACCTTCTTGGTGGCCGCGCAGAGCGCCAGTCGGGACGAGCGCACCTCGCCCTCCGAGCGCAGCACCGGGCACTGCTCGTAGAAAGTGCTGAGCGCGGTCGCGGTGTCGTAGAGGTAGGTGCACAGCTTGTGCGGCTGCAGGCTGGCGGCCACCTCGTCCACCACCTCGCCGAACCGAGACAGCAGCAGGGCCAACGCCTGCTCGGCCGGCTCGTCCAGCACGGTGACGGCGGTGCCCGCCGAGCCCTCGGCCTCCGCCTTGCGCAGGATGCCGGAGATCCGGGCGTGGGCGTACTGCAGGTACGGCCCGGTGTTGCCGGTGCTGGCCACCATCCGCTCGGGGTCGAAGGTGTAATCGTTCTGCAGCCCCGCTGACAGGTCGGAGTACTTGATCGCGGCCAGCGCGACATCGGGGCTCACCTCGGCCTCGGCCAGGTCCAGCAGGGAGCTCAGCGGCACCGCCGACCCTTCCCGGGTGGAGAACCGCTTGCCGTCCGGGCCGAGCACCTGACCGAATCCGACGAACTCGGCGCTCACGGAGTCGGGCAAGTAGCCGGCTCGGCGACAGACCGCGAACACCTGGTCGAAGTGGTGTGCCTGGGGCTGTCCGACCACGTAGATGATCCGGTTCGCGTGCAGGTCGTCCACCCGGTGCCGGATCGCGGCCAGGTCGGTGCAGCCGTAGCCGTAGCCGCCCTGGCTGTTCCGGACGATCAGCGGCGCCGGGAAGCCGTCCACGAACACCACCAGGGCGCCGTCGTCGACGACCGCGATCCCGCGGGCCTCCAGATCGGCGGCGATCACCGGCAGATCGGCGTTGTAGATCGACTCCCCCGCCGAGTCGGCGTCGGTGAGCAGCACGTTGAGCCGCGCGTAGTCGGCGTTGAACCCGGCCAGCGAGATGTCGAGGAGTTGCTGCCAGATCTGGCGGGTGGCGGCGTCCCCACCCTGCAGCAGGACGACCCGGGCCCGCGCGCGATCGGCGAACGCCTCGTCCGCCTTCACGTGGGCGTTGGCCCGCTGGTAGAGGGCCTCGGCCCCGACCAGGTCGAGGGTGGACACGTCCAGCCCCTCGTCCAGGATCTGCTCGACCAGCATCCCGAACTGGCGTCCCCAGTCGCCGATGTGGTTCTGGGCGATCACGGTGTTGCCCTGGGCGGTGAGCACCCGGTTGAAACAGTCGCCGATGATGGTCGAGCGCAGGTGGCCGACGTGCATCTGCTTGGCCACGTTCGGGGCCGAGTAGTCGATCACCACGCGTTGCGGGGTTTCGGTGGCGTTGACGCCGGCGCGCGGCTCGTCCAGCACCTCGGTGGCGACCCGGGCCAGCACCTCGGACCGAATCCGGATGTTGATGAAGCCCGGGCCCGCGATCTCCAGCGGCTCGCAGAGGTCGGCGACGTCGGCCTGCTCGACAATCCGGGCCGCTACCTCGCGGGGCGGCTTCCCTTCGGACTTGGCCAGGCGCAGCGCGACGTTGGACTGGAAGTGGCCGAACTGCGGCTTGGTGGCCGGCCGCAGCTCTGGATCCACCCCGGTCACGGCCTCGAAGCGCGCGGTCAACAGGGCCGGAAGGGAGAGCATGGGGAGTATTTTCGCACGGGAATACCCCGTCGCCGGACGAGGTTGCCGCCGATGACGAGCTACCCGAGGAGAGCCATGACCACCGTCCCCAACCTCACCCTGAACGACGGCCACCAGATCCCGCAGTTCGGACTCGGCGTCTTCCTGATGCCGCCGGACGTCACCGCCGAGCACGTCCGGACCGCCCTGGAGCTGGGCTACCGCACATCGACACCGCGGCCATCTACGGCAATGAGGAGGCGGTCGGACGGGCCATCCGCGAGTCGGGCGTCCCGCGCGAGGAGTTGTTCGTCACCACCAAGCTCTGGAACGACCGCCAGACCGACGCGGCCACCGCACTGCGGGAGTCGCTGGACAAGCTCGGCCTCGACCAGGTCGACCTGTACCTGATCCACTGGCCGACCCCCGCCAAGGACACCTACCTAGAAGCCTGGAACGCGCTGGAGCGCCTGCGCGACCAGGGGCTGACCCGTTCGATCGGGGTCTCCAACTTCCACGAATCACATCTTCGCCGGGTGGTTGGACAGAGTGCGACGGTCCCAGCGGTGAACCAGATCGAGGTGCATCCGACCTTGCCGCAGTGGGAGTTGGTCGCGGTCAACGACGAGCTCGGGATCAGGACGGAGTCCTGGAGTCCGCTGGGTCGTACCGCCGACCTCAACCTGGCCGCCGTGACCGCACTCGCCGAGGCCACGGGAAAGACCGCCGCCCAGGTGATCCTCCGCTGGCACCTCCAGCGCGGGCTGATCGTGTTCCCCAAGGCGTCCAGCCGCGAGCGGCTCGCCGAGAACCTGGACATCTTCGACTTCACCCTGGACGAGGCGGCCATGTCGTCGCTGGCCAACCTTGGCACCGGGAACCGGGTCGGACCAGATCCCGAGCGGTTCAACTGAGCCAGCGACCGTCCTCCAGCCAACGGTGGCTGGGGACTCGGGCTGGGGTCAGCGGGCGGCCAGCGCCGCGCCGATGCCGGGCTCGGGGTCACCGAGGACGGGCTGCCGCTGGCTGACCACGTCGTAGACCATCTTCACGTTGGCGCCGAACTCGCGGACGGTGCCGAAGGTCCACATCCCTTGGTTGACCTTCGCTGTCTCGTCCCCGACCCCCCAGGCGTCCAGCCCGATGGCCCGGCAGGTGGCGACCGCCCTGGGCAGGTGATAGCTCTGGGTGGCCACGATCGCCTTGGTGACGCCGAAGATCCGCTTCGCCCGGACGCAGCTGGCGTAGGTGTCGAAGCCGGCGTAGTCGCCGACCACCTTCACCGCAGGGACGCCGCGACCGATCAGGTAGGCCCGCATTCCGTCGGTCTCGTTGTAGTGGACGGTGCCGTTGTCGCCCGAGACCAGGATCGCCTTGACCTTGCCCTTCAGGTAGAGGTCGTAGGCCAGATCGAGTCGGGCTCGCAGGTAGTTGGACGGCGTCCCGTCGGCGTAGACCTCGGCCCCCAGCACCAGCGCCACCGGTGCTGCCGGAACGGCGGCCAGGTTGGCGATCCGGTCCTGGGACATCGCATGGACGTACCAGGCCGCGCCGCCGACCAGCAGCAGGCTCACCCCGACGCCGACCACCGCCAGCCGGGCCAACCCGCCCAGCAGACGTCTCCCCCAACTCATGCTTCAGGGTAGGTCGGGCCAACCAGGCCAGGGCGGTGGCACGCGGGCGGACGCCTAGACTCACCGGGGTGAGTGTCCGAATCACCCAGGCCCTGATCAGCGAGACCCCGCTCGACGTCGATGCCGCGATCGCGTCGGTCGATGACCCCCGGGCCGGTGCGACCGTCAGTTTCGCCGGCGTCGTCCGCAACCACGACCACGGCCGGGACGTGACCGCGATCGACTACTCCGGGCACCCCGACGCCGCCAAGGTGATCGAAGGCATCGCCGCCGAGTTCGCCGACGCCGACGGCGTTCACGCCCTGGCCGTGGCGCACCGGATCGGCGCCCTGATCATCGGTGACGTCGCCCTGGTGGTGGCGGTGTCGGCGTCGCACCGCGCCGAAGCGTTCGCGGTGGCGTCCCAGGTGGTTGAGCGGGTGAAGCAGTCGCTGCCGATCTGGAAGAAGCAGCACTTCACCGACGGCACCTCGGAGTGGTCGAACTGCCCCTGAACGACCCGCGGGTCAGGCGTGTTGGGTCAACCACTCGGCGCACTTGACCGGGTAGTCGGTCAGCATCCCGTCCACGCCCCACTGCTGCGCCTTGGCCCACATCGCCTCGTCGTTGAGCAACCAGCCGACAACTTTCAGACCGCGGTCCTGCAGTGAGTCGACGTACCCGGCGCTCAGCAGCGGGAACTGGACCGCGACCGCGGTGGTGCCCTTGGCGATGCCGGTCGGTTTGATCGCAGTGCCGGACACGAACAACATCGTGGGGAACGCCGGGTCGACGGCCCGCACGGCCGCCAGCCGGGATGCCTCGAAGGACGTGATCACCGCTCGTTCGCGCAGGCCGTTGTTGATCAGAACGTCGAGGATCTTGCGCAGCTCGGTCTTGGTCGCATCCCACTTCACCTCGACGAACACCCAGGCCGTTGGGCTGGCCGCGGCGATCGCCTCCATCGCGGCGGAGTAAGTGGGGATTCGGTAGCTGAACTTGTCGGTGGCGGTGGGTTTGGAACGGCACCACTTCTGCAGGTCGGCGAACGTGGTTTGGGACACCCGCACGTCGCGGCCGCCACAGGCGAGTCCCTTGGTGGCCTGCTCATCATGGACCAGGACGAACACCCCATCGGCGGTCCGGCGGAGGTCGGTCTCCACCGAGAAGCCCTCTCGGGCCGCATCCTCCATTGCCTCCTGGGTTTCCAGCTGGTGACGCTCCTGGCCGCCGCGATGGGCCAGGATCGCAAAGGGTCCGGTGGTAGGCGGCTGGGCAGCCGACTGGGTCGGCTCGGCGCTGGGCGAACCGGTCGCACCGGAAGCCGACGTCGACGGGCGGGACGTGGTCACCACGGGGCCGCCCGAGCCACTGGATCCAGCCGAGCCGGACGAACGCGGCCACCAGATGGCGGCCAAGCCGACGGCGACCGCCAACCCGACCGCTGCGGCGACCAGCAGCATCGGCCGCCGGCGGCCGCTTTGGTCGGACGGGGGAGATGCGGCGGGACGGGCGTCCGTTCCGGAGGAGGGGGGTGCGGCGGGACGGGCGCCCGCACCTGACACCGAAAGGGCGGGCCCCCCGCGCTCGGCCATCCGCGGCGGCTCCGCCGGGGCCTGCTCCGGGAGCACCGACGCCGCGCTCTTGCTGTCGGCCGGTGTCGGGATCGGCGTCGCGAGGGCCGCGGCCCCGGAGGACGCTTCCGACCCGACCGGAGGCGTTGCTCCCCCAGCGGGGTCGGCTGGCAGAGGGACAAAGGCCCCCGTCGGCTCCTCGGGCGTCGGCACCACAGCCGTCGGCTCCGCGACCATCGGCTCGGCGACCGTCGGCTCGGCGACCGTCGGCTCCTCGGGCGTCGTTTCGTCGGGCGTCCGCCCCTGGGTCGATCCGGCGGCGGCATCGGCGGGCAGGGGAATCGTCGTCGCAGCCAACCCCGGAACCGCCGGGGGGACGACGGTTGCGGCCTGGTCGGCCGGGCGGGACAGGATGCCCTGGATCGTCGCGAACAATCGGCTGGTGTCGAACGACACCGGGTCGAGCGGGACGGCCTGCCGGCGCGCGAGCGGGGCCAGATCGTCCGGCAGGTCGGCGGCTCGGGGCATCGGCGTGCCGTCAAGGAGAATCGGGATCACCCGCACCGAGCGCGCCAACGCCGAGGCCACCTCGATCCGGACGAAGTCGGCCGGGTCGTCGATCCGCCGCTGCCCGGTGTCGTCGGTGATGGTGACCCACTGCCGTCCGATCAGGGCCAGCAGGATGTCGCAGGAGGCCACCGCGTCCGAGATCCGCTGCACGAAGTCGTCGCCCGGGTTGATGTTATCGACGTCTTTGAACACCTGCTCGGCGCCAAAGGTCTCGCTCAACTCCGCGTAAAGCTGCCGGGCGGGCCAGGCGGCCTCTTGCCGGCGGTAGCTGATGAAGATCCGGCCACGGGGTGCGTCGGACATGCGCGGATTCTAGACCTCCCGCCCCCTCCCGCCCAGAGACCCGCGCCAGCCACCCCTGGGGCCCGATGGCCCAGCCCGACGACTCCTCGACCCGGCAGGGTGATCGCTTATAAGGGCTCGTAGGCCTCGCGGAACCGCTCGGCGGGCACCAGCCACTGCTCGCCGAGCGCTCCGGTGACCAACCACTCCCCTGGGCGAGCCACCGCTTCGCCCTCCAGGGTCTGGACCCGCTCGGCCAACTGCGCCGGACGAGCGGTGACGCTGCCGGTGCGGCGATAGCGGCCGTTGCCGATCGCCTCGTGGGTGGAGTCGAACGCCGCGGAGGCCACGCTCCAGCGCCGCCCGGTCGTCGGGTCCAGCAGCCGCCAGTCCCCCGCGGCGGCGGTCATCGCGGCACCGGATTCGGTCCGCCACGACCACGCCTGGGTGAGCCGTTCGGCGATCACCTCCCCGCGCCTACGGAAGGCGGTCGCGGTCCGCCGCTGCGAGGAGCGGTAGCCGGCGGTGGCGAGCAGGGCAACGGCGTGCCTGATGCCGCCCAGCGTGCGTTCGCGGGCCTCCACCGGCAGCGCCGACCAGTCGACCAGCCACGGATGCCGCAGGGACGCGTCGTCACGGACCGCCGCCTGCCGCCAGCCGTTCGCCTCAAGGAAGCCGCGCCACGACTCGTGTTCGCGGCGACCCAGGAACGTTAGTTCGTCCTCGTCGAGTGGGTCGTCGCCGCCGCCGGACCACGTCCGGCCCAGCAGGATCACCCCCGACAGCAGCGACTGCACCTGGCGCAGGTTGCTCGTCCGGTAGAAGATCGGCAACTCCGACCATGGCCGCGCTGACGGGCGCGGGTCGGCATCCTCGCCCAACGTTCCCAGGTAGGCGTTGTGCAGCAGTCGCGCCAGCCGAGTCCAGTGATCCTCGGGGGGGAGGTCGCCGGGGATCAGCCCGGTCCCGAAGCTGCTCAGCCGACCGAGCACCGGCTGATCGGGCAGCGTGGACGACGTGGGATCGATCGCCCAAATGGTGGCCTCCGGGAGGCGTCCAGCCAATCGGGTCGGGCGGTTGGTCTCCGGGTCGGCCTCGGTGAGGACGAGGAACGCGCCGGGCCCCTCGCCCGCGGCGTCGGCGAGTTGGTCGTCGGTCGGCACCTCGGCTCGCACCTGCAGCGCCGAAGCCGGTTCGTTCCCGAACGCAGCCTCCGAGACGGCATGACCGAGGGCGAGCGACCCGGCATCCGGATCGACCAGGACCACGCTCAGCTCCGCGGCGCGGTTCAGGTTCAGCACCCGGTGTTCACGTTGATGCTGGGCGAGTTCGGCCAACACGGCCTCGGCCAGTTCGCCGTCGCCCGACAGCACCAGCCGATCCGTCGCGGCCGATTCCATCCGGGCGACCAGCGCCTGGGCGGTCTGCTCGGTCGCCGACAGCGCGTCGGTCAGCCAAACCCGCTCCCCGACCACGTTGCTGCGCCGCCAGTTCTCCGCCGCCCACGGATCATCGATTCGGACCATCACCCGCGGCACCAACGCATCGTTGGGCCGGGCGGCGTCCAGCACCTTGGCCACTCGGGTGAACAGGCTGAGCGACTCCGGCACCCGCGGGTCGACGATGTGCACCGACTCGACCGAGACCTTGCCCCGCCTGGTCAGCATCTGGGTCAACAGCACGTCATCGAAGGCTTCGGTCGAGACGACCCGGGCGCCGAGCTGGCGCAGGGAGGCCAGCAACGCCTCGTCACTGCCCTGATCGACCACGATCAGGTCGGTATCGGGGCCGCGGTGGGCGTCCAGCACGGCGACCAACCTGCCCTTCTCGTCCGCCTTGCCGAGGACGAGCACCGCCCGCGTGGAACGGCTGGCCAGCCAACGATCGATCTGGCGGCGCAGCGCCGCCAGCGCCACCCCCAGCAAGCCGCCGAGGGCTCCCCACACCGCGCACAGCCGGGCCACGTGGTGGGCCAGCGGCGCCGCCTCGGGGCAGCCCGGGCCGTTCCCCCACGGTTCCGCGCCGTTGCCGCCAAGAACCAGGATCAGTGGTCCGAAGAAGGGCGGTTCACCGGGAGTGCAGTTGACATAGGTCACGTATCCCAAGAGCACCGCGCTGACGGCGAAGGCCGACACGGTCAACACCCCGATCACCCGCCCGGCCAACCCGCGCGCCCGCCCGTACAGCCAGGTGGCGATCAGGATCGAGGCCAGGAAGACGGCGGGGATGAGCGCCTGGGACGGGTCGGTCAGCGCATCGAAAACGCCAGCCGAGCGAAACCCCAGCGCCCTCAACCCCAGCATCACGCCGACCAGGACGGCAACCGCGGCGGGCAGCCACCACAACCACCGGGGGGTGACCCACCGGGTGCGTGCGGGCGCCGCGAACAGCGACCTCGCCCGCCAGGCACCCACCCATGAGCCCATGGCTGCCGATTTTAGGGCCGCCAGCCGCCCAGCAGAACGATCACGAGCGCGCGGCCGCGCGTCACCCGAAAACGACGGCGCCAGCGATTGACTCTGACACGGTGTCAGGCTGTGTCGTGGAGGGACCATGTTGACTATCGGAGACTTCGCCCGACTCGGTGAGCTCAGCGTGCGGATGCTGCGTCACTACGACGCCCTCGGCCTGCTCACCCCCGCCCAGGTTGATCCCTGGACGGGCTATCGGCGCTACGACGTCGCCCAGTTGTCCCGGCTGAACCGGTTGCTTGCCCTGAAGGATCTGGGGCTGTCGCTGGAGCAGGTCCGGGCGGTGCTGGACGAGGAAGTGGACGCCGAGGCGCTGCGCGGCATGTTGCGGCTGCGTCAGGCGCAACTGGCCGAGCAGATCGACGCCGACCGCCGCCGGT
>CAYVOW010000059.1:8923-14052 GCA_964453585.1 uncultured Micropruina sp. | reverse complement strand
ACCCCGACGTTGCCCACCTTGGGTGTTGGACGCGCCGGGAGCGATCGGCGTGTCGGGTTCGTGAGGTGGGCGTCGTGGCCTCGCGCGGGTGCCGACCCGGGGCCGAGGGTTGTTGTCTTGTTGGCCGGCGGTGTTGTCCGTCCTTCCACGAACCTCCCCTGGTCGCCGTTTGACGGTTTTCATCGGACGCATGGACAGTTGGACCCGTTCCTTGCTCATGGATTCCGGCTACGACGGACGAGCGATCAGACGACTGCTCGAACGTGGCGAGCTGGTGAAGCTTCGCCGGGATGCGTACCTGGGCGGCGTTCCGGACAGTGTGGGCGAGCGACACCGGACGTTGCTCGGCCACATTTATCCGCGGCTGGGCTCGAACGCGGTGATCAGTCATGCCTCCGCCGCGCTCATCCACGGACTCCCGACCTGGGATCACTGGCTGCACCGCGCCTGGGTGACCCGCACCGCGGGCAGCCACGGTCGCCGACTCGATGATGTGCACCACCGCATGGCGCAGTTGACCCAGACCGACGTGCAACTGATCGACGGCATGCGGGTGACTTCCCCGGCTCGAACGGTGCTCGACGTGGCTCGCCTCTGCCCCTTCACCCAGGGAGTGGCTCTGATCGACGCCGCACGACACGGTGGCGCTTCGTTCGAAGACCTCGTCGAAGTGGCCGACCGGCAGCGACGATGGCCCGGAATCGTGAGGGCACGAGCAGCTCTGGACTTCTCTGACTCGGCGTCGGAGAGCGTGATGGAGTCGATCAGCCGAGTTCTGATGCACGAGTGCGGGCTGCCGACACCGATCCTCCAATTTGACGTCTACCACCGTGGTTGCTGGGTCGCGAGAACTGACTTCGCTTGGCCAGAGCTGGGGGTCGTGGGCGAATACGACGGTGCCGGCAAGTACGGGGAACTTCTGGGCGGGCGCACCGCGGCGCAAGCGATTCTGGCCGAGAAGCGCCGGGAGGGACTGATTCGAGATGCGGGATGGTGGATCATCAGGTGGGACAAGGAGTTGCTGAGCGATCAGAACGCGTTCGCGCGCTTTCTGCGCCAAGGACTGGGCCGCGGCAATCCTGCACTGATCGACAACTAGGTGACATCCGATCCCCGTAACCACTGCGGCGCTTAGCGCCCATCCCCACCGCTTCCGAAACCACGTTGCCCACCTTGGGTGTTGGACGCGCCGGGAGCGGCCGGCGTTTCTGCACGCCAGGTGGGCGTCGTGGGGTGTGGCGCCTGGGTGGTCGGCGTGTCTTGCACGCTAGTGGGCAACGTGGTGGGTGGCAGCCGACCAGAGGCGGGAGGGACGGAGGGGCCGAAGGGGAGCCGGCGCCTACGCTCCGGCCTGGGCATCTGAAGGAAACCCACCCCCGGGCTCGGGTGTCCGAGGCGCCCATCGACCAGGGCCAGCCGTCCGAGCCCCCGGGCACCACCGACCCGCGGCCGGGCGTCCGTGCCCCACTAGCCCGGCATGGCAAGCTTGCCCGCGTGACCAGCACCCCCGCCCCCGCGACGAACCCCGGGCTCAGCGCCGCCGAGGTCGCCGAGCGGGTGGCCGCGGGCCAGACCAACGACCTGCCTCCCAAGTCCGGACGCAGCACCTGGGACATCGTCCGGGCCAACGTCTTCACCCGGATCAACGCCATCCTCGGCGTGCTGCTGGTGATCGTGGTGTCGGCGATCGCATCGTCGCCGGATCGAGGACAGCCGCGGGCCTGGATGAATGCCGCCTTTGGGCTGCTGATCATCGCCAACTCTGTGATCGGGATTGTCCAAGAGCTTCGCGCGAAGCAGACCCTCGACAACCTGGCCGTCGTCGGGGACGCCAAACCGCGGATCCGGCGTGACGGGATTGCCGCTGAACTGGATCGGACGGCGATCGTCGTCGATGACCTGATCGAACTCGGCCCCGGCGACCAGGTGGTGGTGGACGGGACCGTGGTCGAGGCGGACTACCTGGAGGTGGACGAGTCGCTGCTCACCGGTGAGTCCGACGCCGAACCCAAACAGCCCGGCGATCAGGTAATGTCGGGCAGCTTCGTGGTGTCCGGCACCGGCGCCTACCGGGCCACCAAGGTCGGGGCCGCCTCGTACGCCGCCCAGCTCACCGCGGAGGCGTCCAAGTTCTCCCTGGTCCGCTCGGAGCTGACCAAGGGCATCAATCAGATCCTGCGGATCATCGTCTGGATCCTGATTCCGGTCGGCATCGCCACCATCTGGGTGCAGTTCACCCAGGCGCACACCACCTGGTGGCGGGCCGCCCTGGCGATGGCCGGAGCTCTGGTCCCGATGGTTCCCGAGGGCCTGGTGCTGCTCACCTCCGTCGCGTTCGCCCTCGGTGTCGTCCGGCTGGGGCGGCGGAAGTGCCTGGTCCAGGAGTTGCCAGCAATCGAGGGGCTGGCCCGGGTGGACGTCGTCTGCGCCGACAAGACCGGCACCCTTACCGAGAACGGCATGACGTTTGGCCAGTTGCTCCCGGTGGGCGGCGCGGATGAGCAGCAGACGCGAACGGTTGTCGGTCAGTTGATTGGCGCCGATGCTCGGCCGAACTCGTCCATGCAGGCGTTGGCGGAGGCCTTCCCGGCTCCAGCCGAACGCTGGCACGCGCTGGCCAAGGCGCCCTTCACATCGGCCAAGAAGTGGTCGGGAGCCACCTTCGCCAGTCAGGGCAACTGGGTGATCGGCGCTCCGGACGTCCTCGCCGCCGCGGAGTCCGAGGCGGCTTCCGAGGCGCAGCGCCTGGCGGCCGACGGGCTGCGCGTGCTGCTGGTGGGTGAGGCTGAGCGGCCGGTTGACGATCCGGAGGCTCCTGGCGCGGTGACCCCGGCGGCGTTGCTCGTCCTGGAGCAGCGGGTCCGTCCGGACGCCCGGGACACCCTCGCCTTCTTTGCCGAGCAGGGCGTCGCGCTCAAGGTGATCTCCGGCGACAATGCTGCGTCCGTTGGCGCGGTGACGCGGACGCTCGGCGTCGTGGCCGGGGAGGCGGTGGACGCGCGCTCGCTGCCCACGGGGGATGGATTCGTCGCTGCGATCAACGAGAAATCGGTCTTCGGTCGGGTCACCCCGCACCAGAAGCGAGAAATGGTGTCCGCCCTGCAGAGCCGCGGCCACACCGTCGCCATGACCGGCGACGGCGTCAACGACGTCCTGGCCCTGAAGGACGCTGACCTCGGCGTGGCGATGGGGTCTGGGTCTCCGGCCACCCGGGCGGTGGCCAAGATCGTCCTCCTGGACGACAAGTTCGCCACTCTGCCCTTCGTGGTGGCCGAGGGGCGACGGGTGATCGGCAACATCGAACGAGTGGCCAACCTGTTCCTGACCAAGACCATCTACTCGGTGGTGCTCGCCCTGTTGGTGGTGCTGTGGCGGTTGCCGTTCCCGTATCTGCCGATCCACGTCACCATCACCGGTTGGTTCACCATCGGAATTCCGGCGTTCCTGCTCTCGTTGGCGCCGAACAACGAGCGGGCCCGACCCGGTTTCGTCCCGCGGGTGATGAGGCTGGTGGTGCCGGCCGGTCTAATCGTCGCTCTGGCGACGTTTGCCACTTATCTGTTCGTGCTTCCCCAACCGGGCGCGAACCCAGTCCTGGTGACCCAGGCGACCACAGCCACCCTGGTGACCACGATCATGACCGCCTCGTGGGTGCTGGCCGTGGTGGCCCGCCCCTACGAGTGGTGGAAGGTAGCGCTGCTGGCCACCTCGATGGGGGCGTACCTGTTAATCTTCGCGTTACCCCTGACCCGGGACCTGTTCGTCCTCGACCCGACCAACTCGTCGCTGATGACCGTTGGCCTGGTCAGCGGGGTGATCGGAGCGGTGCTGGTCGAGATCACCTGGTGGCTGAACGGTCGGCTCTACGGCGAGCCGCGCCCGCTATGGCTGTCGGACGACGAGGCGCGGGCTCTGACGCTGATCGGGAGCCGGGTCTGACCTTCGGTGTTGCTCCATCCTGTGGACAACGCGCCCGGCCCCCACGCTGTGGATAACGTCGGCCGGTTGTCGGCGAAGCTGTCTAGGGTGTGATTCCCCTACCCCAGGAGGAATCATGCGTCGTTGCCTACCCACTCTTGTCTGTCTGATCGTGCTCGGCGGCTGCGGGCTCGCCCCAGCCCCGGCCCCGCCCTCGGTGCCCGCGGTGGCTCCCACATCTTCCCCGAGCCAGGCGAGCCCCTCGCCGAGCGCCACCGCCACGCTGGCCACACTGGCGAGCCGGACGGTGCCGACCGAGGGTGGGTCGGCGGAGATCGCCGTCCATGAGCTCAAGGTGTCCGGTCGACTGATGGTGCTCACCTGGAGCGTGACCAACCACGGGGACGACTGGGAAGTGAAGGGCGCCTTCGGCGACGGAGAGGTGCAGCGCTCCCCGAACGGCTCGTTCGCTCCGAACGAGATGCTCTCCAGAATCACCGACGGAGTCTTCATCCTCGATGGCACCGCCGGACAGCGGTACCTACCGGCCCGTGACTCGATGAATGGGTGCGTCTGTTCGCACACTGACGGATTGGAGCTGGCCCCCGATCAGCGGGTCTACTTCGAAGCGGTGTTCAAGGCGGTCCCCGATGCGGTCTCGTCCGTGACCGTGTCCATCCCGTTGGCCGGCGCGCTGGCCCCGATTCCGGTCCTGCGATGAGGTGGCTGGGCGGCCTCCTGGTGACCCTGGTTGTGACCGCGACGCCACTCTGGGCCGCGTGGGCGGCGGCGCCACCGGCGGACGAGTGGCGTCCGGTGGACGCGGCTCACGCGGTCGTCTTCGGGGTGGAGACCCTGGCGCCGGTGGTGGAGCAGCTCACCCTCCCTACCGCGAACGCGGAGGGCTCCGTGACCACCTGGGGCGATCTGCTGACCATCCGCTCCGATGTGTTGTTTGCCTACAACTCTGCCGCCTTGACACCCAAGGCCAAGCGATTGCTGGCGCGGGTAGCGCAGCAACTGATCCGTGCTGAGCCGAGTCCGCGACAGCTCACCGTCACCGGGCATACCGACGCGCGCGGCACCGAGCGCTACAACCTGGAGCTCTCCCGAAGACGGGCCGTGGCAGTCGCGGCAACCCTGCGATCCCTGGTCCCGGGCGTGCGGGTGGTAGTCCGGGGTGCCGGGGAAGGCGATCCAGTGGCCAGCAA
>CAYVOW010000059.1:1595-8823 GCA_964453585.1 uncultured Micropruina sp. | reverse complement strand
ACGCAGGTCCGGTCAGCCGAGGCGAGCCGCGATCTCGTCCCCCACCAGCGAGGTGGTGCGCTGCCGGGTGCCGCGCTCGGCGATGTCGGCGTCCACGGCTGCCTCGATCCGGGCTGCGTCGTCGTGGCGGTCGAGATGATCCAGCAGCAGGGCCATCGACAAGATGGTGGCGGTCGGGTCCGCGATCCCCTTGCCCGCGATATCGGGGGCCGACCCGTGAACCGGTTCGAACATCGACGGGAACGCGCCCTCGGGGTTGATGTTGGCCGAGGCGGCCAGCCCAATGCCGCCGGTGACGGCCGCGGCCAGGTCAGTGATGATGTCGCCGAACAGGTTGTCGGTGACCAGCACGTCGAAGCGCTGCGGATCCTGCACCATCGCGATGGTGGCCGCATCGATGTGCAGGTAGTCGGTTTCCACGTCGGGGTATTCCTCAGCAACCTCGGTGAACAGGCGGTTCCACAGTCCGCCGGCGTTGACCAGGACGTTGTGCTTGTGCACCAGGGTGACCTTGTTCCGCCGGCGACTGGCCCGGGCGAACGCGTCCCGGACGACCCGCTCCACCCCATGGGCGGTGTTGATCGACACCTCGGTGGCGATCTCGTGCGGCGTCCCCACCCGGACCACGCCACCATTGCCGCAATACAACCCCTCGGTGCCCTCGCGGACGACGACGAAGTCGACCGGGCCTCGATCGGTGACCGAGTCCGCCAACGGCGTCGGGACGCCCGGGTAAAGCTTCGAGGGGCGAAGGTTGACGTAATGGTCGAAGGCGAAGCGCAGCTTCAGCAGCAGCCCGCGCTCCAGCAACCCGGACGGGACGGCCTTCGACCCCGGCGCTGCTCCCACGGCACCGAGCACCAGCGCGTCCGCCTGGGCGAGTTCGGCCATGACGGAGTCGGGCAGCACCTCGCCGGTGCGCTGCCAGCGCTCGGCGCCGAGGTCGTAATGGGTGAAGTCGAAGGCGTCCTCGCCCACCACCTGCTGGAGAATCTTGAGGCCCTCGGCGACGACCTCGGGGCCGATCCCATCCCCGGGAATGACGGCGATGACAGGCTTGGAGGCAGCGTTTGTGGGCATCCGAAAACTCTAGTCCGCGGCCCGCCGGGCCGACTTTGGCGTCTCATGGGCGACCGCCCGCAGCGGGGTGGCCAGGGCGTATCCTCACCCGCATGGCTCTTGCGTTCCCCCTGACCCCCAATCCGCACGCGCGTTCGGACGCAGAGGTCGCGGCGATCATTGCCGACCCCGGGTTCGGTGACTACTTCACCGACCACATGGCCATCGCCACCTGGACCAAGGGCCAGGGGTGGCACGACGACCAGATCAAGCCCTACGGTCCGTTTCAGTTGGACCCCTCCGCAGCGGTCCTGCACTACGGCCAGGAGATCTTCGAGGGGATGAAGGCCTACCGTCACGCCGACGGATCGGTCTGGTTGTTCCGCCCGGAACGCAACGCCGCCCGGCTGGTGTCATCGGCGGCGCGCCTGGTGCTGCCCGAACTGCCGGTCGAGGACTATTTGACCGCCACCCGGGAACTCCTCAAGGCCGATCACCGCTGGGTGCCGTCGGGCGCGGCGGGCGAGATGAGTCTCTACCTGCGCCCGTTCATGTTCGCCTCGGAGGCGTTCCTGGGGGTGCGAGCCGCCCACCAGGTCACCTTCGCGATCATCGCCAGCCCGGTCGGCCCCTACTTCACCGGGGGCGTGAAGCCGATCAACATCTGGGTGACCAGCGAGTACAGCCGTGCCGGCAAAGGCGGCACCGGAGCCGCCAAATGCGGCGGCAACTACGCCTCGTCCCTCATCGCCCAGTACGAGGGCTACGACAACGGCTGCTCTCAGGTGTTGTTCGCCGACGCGCAGACCGGGGTGAACACCGAAGAACTCGGCGGGATGAACGTGATGGTGATCACCACCGGGGGTGAACTGATCACCCCGGGACTCACCGGGACGATCCTGGACGGGGTCACCCGGGACTCGATCCTGGCTGTCGCTGGCGACCTTGGCCTGCGCGCCGAACAGCGGCCGATCACGCTGGCCGAGATCTTCGAGCGGATCGACGCCGGCGACATCATTGAGGCCTTCGCCTGCGGTACCGCAGCGGTGATCACCCCGGTCGGTGAGTTCCGGACGAAGCAAGGCAACCACCACATCGCCGACCAGCCCGGCGAGCATACGCTGGCCATCCGCAACCGGATCCTCGACATCCAGTACGGCCGCGCCGAGGACACCCTGGGCTGGATGCAGCGCGTCGTCTGAGCGATCGGGCGAGCCGGTTGGGCTGAATGGTTGACAGCTCGCACCCTGCCCGTCCCACTGCCTGAGACCTGAAGGGGCCGCCGCGCGGGGGAGACAGACTCGTCTTCTCCGCTCGTCCCGTCTGCCTGCGAGGCTCCCACCATATGACCGCACAACCTGTCGCTCCGGACGTTTTCCACGTCTTCGACACCACCTTGCGCGACGGCGCGCAACAGGAGGGTCTCCGACTGACGGTCAGCGACAAGCTCCGCATTGCCCGGCACCTGGACGACCTCGGGGTGGGCTTCATTGAGGGCGGTTGGCCCGGCGCCAACCCCAACGACACAGCCTTCTTCGCCGCAGCCGCTGAGGGCGAGTTGGAACTCCACAACTCCCTGCTGGTGGCCTTCGGGTTCACCCGCCGGGTGGGCACCACCGCAGCCGAGGACCCGCTGGTCCAGGCCTTGATCGATGCCCGAACCCCGGTCGTCTGCATCGTCGCCAAGAGCCACGACGAGCACGTCAAGCGCGCCCTCCACACCACGCTGGAAGAGAACCTGGAGATGATCCGGGACACCGTCTCCCACCTGGTCAGCCACGGCAAGCGGGTCTTCGTCGACTGCGAACACTTCTTCGACGGCTACCTCTCCAACCCGGGCTACGCCCTCGACTGCATCCGCGCCGCCGCCGACGCCGGGGCCGAGGTGGCGGTGCTCTGCGACACCAACGGCGGCATGCTGCCGTCCTGGATCGGCGACATCGTCAGCGCCGCCAGCCAGATCGGGGTGGATCTCGGCATCCACTGCCACAACGACACCGGGTGCGCGGTGGCGAACACCTTGGCGGG
Organism: uncultured Micropruina sp.; assembly: GCA_964453585.1. Lineage (GTDB taxonomy): Bacteria > Actinomycetota > Actinomycetes > Propionibacteriales > Propionibacteriaceae > Micropruina. The sequence continues at coordinate 5,736 of CAYVOW010000059.1, read as the reverse complement.
GGTGGACGCGGGCGTCATGCACATCCAGGGCACGATCAACGGCCACGGCGAGCGGACCGGCAACGCCAACCTGATCACCCTGATCGCCAACCTGCAGTTGAAGTACGGCTGGTCGCTGGTGCCCGAGGCGTCGCTGCGGGAGTCCACCCGGATCAGCCACGCAATCGCCGGCATCACCGACGTCACCCCGAACAACCGCCAGCCCTACGTCGGCCAGTCGGCGTTCGCGCACAAGGCCGGTCTGCACGCGTCCGCGATCAAGGTGGACGCCAACCTGTACCAACACATCGACCCCACCCTGGTCGGCAACGACATGCGGATGCTGGTCTCGGACATGGCGGGACGGGCGAACATCCAGATCAAGGGCAGCGAACTCGGCTACGACCTGTCCGACCGGACGCTGGCGGCGCAGGTCACCGACGTGGTCAAGCAGCGGGAGATGGACGGCTACTCCTACGAGTCGGCCGACGCTTCCTTCGAGCTGTTGCTGCGCGAGCAACTCGGCAGCCTTGAGGAGTTCTTCGACGTGCTGTCCTGGCGGGTGATCACTGGTCACGAGGTCAAGCCCGAGGGCGACTCGGAGGCCACCGTGAAGTTGCGGGCCAAGGGTCAGACCTACCTGCTGGTGGGGGAGGGCCACGGGCCGTTGAATGCGCTCGACATGGCGCTGCGCAGTGCCTTGAAGAACGCCTATCCGCACGTGGACGAGTTCGAGTTGACCGACTATCGGGTCCGGATCCTCGACCAGGGACACGGCACCGACGCGATCGTCCGGACGCTGATCGACACCACGGACGGCGAGCGCACCTGGACCACGGTCGGGGTGGGCACCAACGTGATCGAGGCCAGCTGGGAGGCGCTGTACGACGCCTACCGCTGGGGCGTGATGTCGCGGGATTAGCTTAGGCTCCCGGTCATGAGCTCCGATCACCCCCAGCTGCGGATCGGTAACGCCGAGCGCGATGCCGCGGCTGCAATGCTGCGAAGCGCGGCCGAGGAGGGTCGGCTGACCTCCGCCGAACTGGAGGAGCGACTCCAGGCGGCGGCGGGCGCCAGAACCCAGGAGGATCTGGCCGGGGTGCTGGCCGATCTCGTCCGGCCCGCGGGACTGCCGTCTCCGTTGCCGCCCGCGGGGCCGATCGCGCCTGCGGTTGCCGGGCCGCCTGGCTACCACCCGGCCGACCCGCTGCTGCTGACGGCCACCATGTCGAAGGCAAAGAGGCAGGGGAGCTGGGAGGTGCCGCCCTTCATCAGGGCGCAGGCGCTGCTGGACACGGTGAAGCTCGACTGTCTCTTCGCCACCTCGGCGGCCCCGGTGATCGACCTCGAGGTGCTGCCCGGCGCCGGCACGATCCTGCTGGTGCTCCCGGACGGCTGGGCGGTGAACGCCGAGCGGCTCGGCAAGGGGATCGGCACCGTGTCGATCAAGGTGCCGGGGCAGCCATCCTGGGGCAACCCCGTGTTCGTCGTTCGTGGATCGGTGGGTCTTGGCACTTTCAAGGCCCGCGGTCCGAACTGGATGGACAAGCGGGTCAATCGGTTGGACCGCTGAGGTTCAGTCGATCCGCTCCAAGATCAGAGGCCGGGGCGTCGGAGGCTCGTCCCCGATGGTCACTGCCCCGTCCAGTGCCTCCAGGGCGCGCGGGAATCGGTCCGGGGTGTCGGTGTGCAGGACGAACAGCTCCTGACCCGCCTCGACCCGATCGCCGGGCCGCCTGGTCCAGGTGACCCCGGCCCCGGCCTGGACCGGGTCGCCCTGCTTGGCGCGGCCGGCTCCGAGCCGCCAGGCGGCAATGCCGACGGCCATCGCGTCCATCCCGGTCAGGAAGCCCGATGCCGCCGCCGTGACCACTTCGCGGTGGCGGGCCACCGGCAGCGGGGCGTCCGGATCACCGTCCTGGGCGCGGATCATCGCGTTCCAGGCGTCCATCGCCCGGCCGGACGCCAGCACCTCGGCCGGGTCGGCGTCGATGCCGACGCACTCGAGCATCTCCTTGGCCAACGCGACCGTCAGCTCAACCACATCGCTCGGCCCACCTCCGGCTAGCACCTCGACCGCCTGGGCCACCTCGATCCCATTGCCGGCGGCGTTGCCCAGCGGCCACTCCATGTCGGTCACCAGGGCCACCGTCTTTACCCCGGCCGCGGTGCCCAGGCCGACCATGGTCCGGGCGAGTTCGGCGGACCGGTCGGGGGTCTTCATGAACGCCCCGGCGCCGGTCTTGACGTCCAGCACCAGGGCCGAGGTGCCCTCGGCGATCTTCTTGCTCATGATCGACGACGCGATCAGGGGGTTCGCCTCGACCGTCCCGGTGACGTCGCGCAGGGCGTACAGCTTCTTGTCGGCCGGGGCCAGCCCCGAGCCGGCGGCACAGATCACCGCACCCACCTCGTCCAGTTGCCGCAGCATCTCCTCGTTGCTGAGGGCGGCTCGCCAGCCGGGGATCGCCTCCAGCTTGTCCAGGGTCCCGCCGGTGTGGCCGAGGCCGCGCCCGGACAACTGAGGCACGGCCGCACCACAGGCGGCGACCAGCGGCGCCAACGGCAGGGTGATCATGTCGCCGACCCCGCCGGTGGAGTGCTTGTCGACCGTGGGCCTGGTCAGCGACGAGAAGTCCATGCGCTCCCCGGTGGCGATCATCGCCGCGGTCCAGGTGCTCAGCTCGTCGGGGTTCAGTCCCCGGAACAGGATCGCCATGGCCAGCGCCGACATCTGCTCGTCGGTGACGACGCCGGCGGTGTAGGCGGGGATCAACCAGTCGATCTCGCCGGCGGTCAGGACGCCGCCGTCCCGCTTGGTGCGGATCAGGTCCACCACGTCGAAGTCGGTTGCCATGGGGAGCAGTGTGCCACCATGAACGGCGTGGGGGAGGTGTCCTGGGCCGAACGCGCGGCGGCCGCCGAGGAGGGTGTTCTCAGACGCCATCTGCGGCGGGTCTTCTGGTATCCGACGGCCGGGCTCGGCCGCTTGACCTACCCCCCGCACTGGAAGCACCGCACGTTCCTCGAGTACGGCTTCTGGTGGCAGGCGCACTTGTTGGACTGCCTGATCGACGCCCAGTTGCGTGACCCGACACAGCCGCGGCGGCGCGCGATCGAACGGCTACCGTTTGCCCTGCGGCGTCGAAACTGGGGGCGGTGGCTCAACCGCTATTACGACGACATCGCCTGGCTGGCGCTGGCCCTCGGACGGTCCGAGCGGCTGCTCGGCATCGATCATGGGCCGGCTCGGCTGCTGATCGCCCAAACCCTCTACGAGGCCTGGCGCGAGGACGCGGCCGGCGGTGGGATCCCGTGGCGGCGCGGGGACAGCTTCCGCAACGTGCCGGCGAACGCGTCCATGGCGATCGTGATGGCCAGAGTCGGCCGGATCCGGCGGGCCGGCGAGGCCCTGGACTGGATCCACGACCACCTGTTCGACAACGACACGCACCTGATTCGGGAGGGAGTGCGTCCGGCTGAGCTCGATGCGCGGATCTTCACCTACAACCAGGGCTTGGTGCTCGGTGCCGAACTGGAACTGGTCCGCGGCGGCGCCGACGCCACCCGACTGCATCGACTGGTGCTGGCGGTGTCCAATCGGCTGGCCACGGACGGGGTGCTGGAGGGCTGCGGCGGGGGAGATGGCGGTCTGTTCGGCGGGATCACCGCGCGCTACCTGGCGGCGGTCGCCCGTGATCTCCCCGCCACCGACGCTGCCTCACGCAAGACCCGGGAGTTGGCCAAGACGCTGGTGCTCGGTTCCGCCGAGGCAGCCTGGCGGAATCGGGCCGAGTCGCCGGCCGGGGTCTTCTTCGGGCCGGATTGGAGTCGCCCCGCGGTGATCCCGGGTCGGGGCGGAGCTGTGGGTCATGGCGGCCCGTCGTCCGACCCCCCGGAACGCGACCTGTCCACCCAGTTGGCTGGCTGGATGCTCCTGGAGGCGGCGGCCACCGTGACCAGCCCATCGCGCACGATGCGGCTGCCGGCAGGCGACGTGGAACTCTGACAGCGCTGAACCTCGGAATTGGGCCCGAAACGGCGGTTTGGGGTGCTTCAGCGCTGTCAGAGTTCCACTGGGCCTGAGCACCGAGACCCGACGAGACGAAGCCACTACCGTGACGCCATGCGAATTGCGCGCTTCGTGGCCGGCGGCGACCCC
>CAYVOW010000059.1:0-1495 GCA_964453585.1 uncultured Micropruina sp. | reverse complement strand
GACCTGCAGTTCGAGGGCGAACTCGCGATCGTCATCGCCCGGATCTGCCGCCGGGTACCGCCGGAACGGGCCGCCGACGTGATCTTCGGCTACACGGTCGCCAACGACGTCACCGCCCGGGACCTGCAGAAGTCGGACGGGCAGTGGTCGCGAGCCAAGGGGTTCGATTCGTTCTGCCCGGTCGGGCCCTGGATCTCCACGCATCTGAACCTCGACGAGGTGGCCGATCTCGACCTCACAACGGAGGTGAACGGGGTGGTCAAGCAACAGTCGAACACCTCGCTGATGGTGCATCGGATCCCCGAGCTGATCGCGCACATCACCGCCTTCACCACCTTGCTGCCGGGCGATGTGATCCTGACCGGCACCCCGGCCGGGGTCGGACCACTGGTTGCCGGTGATCGCGTTTCGGTGTCCATCGATGGTCTGGGCACGCTGCTCAACCCGGTGGTTGACGAGGAGTGAGCGACACCTCCGGACTCGGCCTGAGCGATCCATCGCCGGGAACGCCCTACCCACGCCTCCTGGCGGGTTCGACGGCGGGGTCGTTGATGGCCGTGACCGGGATTGCCCTGGGGCTGATGACGTTCCTGCTCTTATCCTCGACCATTGCGCAGTTGTCGATCGCGGCATTCTGGAAGGTGGGGCTGATTCCGGGGTCGTTCGAGGAGGCGTCCCGAAGCGCCCGTGCCTTCGAGACGCCCTGGGGGATGTTGGCCGCACACCTCGCATTGGCCTCGTTGATACCGCTCAGCCTGGCGCTGGTCGCCCTCGTCCACCGGACGCGTCCCCGGTGGCTGCTGTCGGTGAAACCCGGCCTCCGCTGGGGATACCTCCTCGGATGCGCCGGGGTGGCGCTGGTCGTCCTCAACCTGGTGCTGTGGGCCTCGGCTGGCTTCACCGTCCCGCCCATCCGCCCCCAAGAGGGTTTTTGGGGCTTCCTGGCCGTGATCCTCATCACCGCTCCGTTCCAGGCGGCCGGTGAAGAGTTCTTCTTCCGGGGCTACCTGATTCAGGCGGTCGGGTCGATCGCCCGCAATCCGTGGCTGCCGATCCTGGTCTCGGCGCTGATCTTCGCGGCGTTCCATGGCACCCAGAACCTGCCGCTGTTCCTGGACCGCTTCGGCTTTGGCGTCCTCGCCGGGGTGCTGGTGGCGCGTACCGGAGGTTTGGAGGCGGCGATCGCGATCCACGTCGTCAACAACATCCTGGCCTTCAGCTACGCGGGTCTGGTGTCGTCGATCGCTCAGATCAGGGCGGTCCAGCAGGTGGGCTGGGTCGATCTGGCGCGGGATCTTGGGTCGTTCGCCGTCTGCGCCGTGCTGGCCTGGTGGCTGGGGCGTCGGCTGGGCATCGCCACCGCGGCGTCCCAGGCGGGCTCGGTTTGAGCGGCGCCCGGCTCGTCCGGTAAGGTCGATCCTCGCTGGCCCCACGGGGTTGGCGATGGGGTATGGGGTAATTGGCAGCCCGCCGGATTCTGGTTCCGTCAGTCTAG
>CAYVOW010000058.1:0-14732 GCA_964453585.1 uncultured Micropruina sp. | reverse complement strand
CCAAGGCTCAGGAGGCAGTGGTCAAGGCCGCCCAGGACCTCACCCTGCAGACCGCCGGCAGCGCTAAGAAGGCTCGCGATCTGCACGCTGCGGTGGCATCGGTCGACAACGCCACCGGTGAGTTGATCGCCGTCTACGGCGGTCCTGACTTCGTGAAGAACTCCCGCAACTGGGCCATCACCCCTCGTCCAGTGGGCTCGACCTTCAAGCCCTACGCGCTGGCCGCCGGGCTGCGAGCCGGGGTCACCCTCTCCGACACCTTCAACGGCAACACCTGGACTCTGCCCGGCGCGAACCGTCCGGTGACCAACGCCGGCGGCGCCCAGTACGGGACGGTCACCCTGCAGACCGCGACCACCAAGTCGATCAACACCGCCTACGTGGACATGCTGAACAGCATCCCGAAGGGCGGTCCGGCGGCCCAGCAGGCCGCCCACGACGCCGGGCTTCCCGACGCCGCCGGCTGGGACGTCGACGACCCCCAGAACGTGACCCTCGGTACCAACGAGGTCAGCCCGGTGGACCAGGCGGCCGGGTACGCCACCTTCGCCAACAACGGCAAGAAGGTCACCCCGCACGTCGTCCGCGAAGTGAAGGACGCCCGCGGCGTGGTCTTGTACAAGGCGCCGGTGACGAGCGAGCGGACGATTGAGGAGGACGTCGCGATCGACGTCAACTACGCGCTCACCCAGGTGACCTCCGACGGCACCGGCGCCCGGGCCAGCGCGCTCGGTTACCCGTTGGCCGGCAAGACCGGCACCTACTACACCCGGGACGCCGACGGCGAAGCCAAGACAATGGCCTGCTGGTTCGTCGGTTACACCCGCCAGATCTCGACCGCGGTGATGTACGTGGCCGGCGATGAAGGCACCGACGACCTGGACGAGATCTATCCGGGGTTCTTCGGCTCCGGACCGCCGCTGTCGACCTGGCTGGCTTACATGCAGGTGGCCCAGGACGGCCTGCCGCGGGCGAACTTCGACCCGCCGACTCGCCGCACGTCCACCCAGAAGCCGACCCAGGCCCCGCCGACCAAGGAGCCAACCAAGGCCAGCCCGACCGTGGCGCCGACCACGGTGGCGCCAACCGAGCCCACCGTTCAACCGACGACCGAACCGACCACCGAACCCACCGTGACCCGGACGCCACCGGGGAAGCCGATCCCCGACCCGAGCGTGGCACCCTCCCCCTAAGGTGTGGCTGTGTCGCGGACGACTCCTGACCTGACCGGGTTGCTCGGCGGACGACTGGGCGGCCGGGCGGCGCAGGATGGCCCCTGGTTTCGTCCCGGGCCCTGGGTGATGGCGCTGGGCACCAGCTCGTGGTTGGTGCTGATGCTGCGGCAGTTGCCGTGCGGGCGGGGCGAGGATCCGTACGCGTTCATGTGCTACTCCGACGTGCGGCCGCTGTTCTACGCCCGGGGTTTGGCCCAGGGCAAGATTCCGTTCATCAGCGCCGACGTGGAGTACCCAGTGCTGATCGGGGCGCTGATGGAGCTCGCCCGGCAGATCACCGCGCTGCTCGGTGGCCTGATGGGTCCCGACGCCACCGATGCCCAGATGGGTCACGCATCCGACCTGTTCAGCGGCATCACCGCGCTGATCATGTTCGCCTTCTTCCTGGTCCTGCTGGCCGCCCACCTGCAACTGCCCCGTCCCTGGGACGCGCTGATGCTGGCCGTCTCGCCGGCGGTGATGACGGCCGGCTTCATCAACTGGGACATGATGGTGCTGGCGTTCACGTCGCTGGCGGTCCTGGCCTGGTCGCGGCGGCACCCCGTCTGGGCCGGGTTCTGGATCGGGCTGGGCGTGGCGGCGAAGCTGTATCCGCTGTTGCTGCTGGTCCCGTTGGCGGTGCTCTGCCTGCGGGCCGGAAGGGTCAAGGAGTTCACCTACGCCGCGCTCGCCGCCCTCGGCAGTTGGACGGCGGTGAACCTGCCGGTCTACCTGATCAGCCCACAGGGCTGGCTCTACTTCTGGACCTTCAACGTCGACCGCGGCGCCGACCTCGGATCGATCTGGTACGTCCTCAGCCTGGCCGGGCACGGCGTCGAGGACGTGTCCCGCTGGAACACCGTGCTGCTGGTGGCGGGCACGGCCGCGATCTGCGCGTTGCTGCTGCTGGCCCCCCGGCGTCCGCGGGTCGCCCAGGGCGCTTTCCTGGTGGTGGTCTGGTTCCTGGTGCTGAACAAGGTCTACTCGCCGCAGTACGTGCTGTGGCTGCTGCCGCTGCTCGTGCTCGCCCGGCCGAAGTGGCGCGACTGGGCGCTGTTCACCGTCGCCGAAACCCTCTACTTCATGGCCATCTGGGGGCATCTGGCCGGGACTCTGGTGCCGGGCAGCGGAGGACCGGACCGGCTCTACTGGGCATCGGTGTTGCTGCGGATCGGCGTTCAACTGTGGCTGGCGGCCGTGGTCGTCCGGGACATCCTGGTCCCGCAACACGATCCGCTGCGGGTTGGCGGTGCCGACGATCCCCACGGTGGCGTCTTGGACGAGCGGCCGGACGCGCCGTGGCTGGTCGGGCTCGTCCCCTGGTTGCGGTGACCTGGCGTGGGCGGGGCCGGCTGGCGCGGCGGGCGACGCCGGTGGCTGAGCCGACTCGAAGCCCCAGCGGTGAGGGGGTAGCGGGTGCCCGGCTGGCCGACGGGGCCCGGCTGGTCGTCCAGACCTGGGTCGGTACCCGGCTGCTGCTGATTCTGGTGGCGCTGTGGGTGGCCCGAACGACCGGGCGCAGCAGCGCCGACATGCTGGCTAACTGGGACGTCCAGCACTTCTTCCGGATCGCCGAGGAGGGCTACGTCCACGACAACGACATCGCCTTCTTTCCGGGGTGGCCGCTGCTGCTGCGCTGGTTTGGCTGGGTGGGCGTCCCGCCGTTGGTGGCCGGGATCGTGCTGGCCGCCGTCTGCTCAGGGCTGGCCGCCGCGGCCCTGCTGCGGCTCGGTGGACCGGTGGCGGCGATCTCCTGGCTGCTGGTTCCGACCGCGGTCTTCACCTTCGTCCCCTACACCGAGTCGTTGTTCTGCGCGGCGGCCTTCTGGGCCTGGGAGCGCGCCCGGGCCGGGCGCTGGGGGGCCGCTGCAGCGCTGGCCTCGGTGGCCTGCACCGTGCGGGTATCGGGGTTGTTCCTGGTGATCGCCCTGGCCGTGCTGGCCCTGTGGCCGGGTGGGTCACTGCCGGCCGGACCGGGGGTGGTGCGGTCCCGATCGGCCAGGCCCGCGGCGGGTCGCTGGCGGGCCCTCGCCTGGCTGCTGCTGCCCGCGGCGACCCTGGCTGGCTACGCACTCTCCCTCTACCTGACCACCGGCGACTGGCTGGCCTGGTACACCGCGCAGACCACCGGGTGGGCCCGCGGATTCACCTGGCCCTGGACCTCGCTGCTGCACACCTGGGAGGCGGCCAACTCGACCGCCTACCCGGCCTTCCCGGAGTGGGCCTGGGTGTTCCGGGCGGAACTGGTGTCGATGGGGGTGGGGGTGCTGGTGACCGCCGCCTGCCTCGTCCGGCGTCGCTGGGGGGAGGCAACCTGGGTTGGGCTGCAGGTGGTGGCGTTCTCGTTCTCGTACTGGTTCTTCTCGGTCAACCGGGCGGTGCTGCTGTGGTTTCCGCTGTTTTTGCTGATCGCCGACGTCGCCGGAGGCGGGCGCGGGTCGAGGGCAGTCCGGGTCGGCGTGGTCGCGGCCGCGGTCGTGGGGTCGTTGCTGGTGATGGCCGGTTGGGCGTGGCTCTTCTACACCGGCCGCTGGGCCAGTTGACCCGCGCCTCGGGAGGCGCTGAAGCATCTCGGCAATGGCTGAACGGGTGAGAATGACCAACTGACTCAATCGTTGGCCCCTGCAGGCCCGATTCGGGCCCTGATCGCCCAACGATTGAGTCAGTTGGTCACTTTGCAGGCCGGTTCGGAACCGCAGGTGCGGATCATCGACCGCAGCACCGCGGCCAACTGGGCCGCTCGAGCGCTGGCCGGTGACTCCCGACCGTCGATGATCGCCGACAGCCCGCCGTGCTCGTAGACGCCATGGAGGACGTCCAGCGCCTGTCCCATCGGCAGCGACAGCTCGGCGTCGAAGCGGGCCAGGGCGGTGGTGATCACGTCCTCGATGGCGGCGCTGATCCGTTCCTTAGTCAGGTTCAGCGCGTCTCGGACCTGCGGGTTCCGGGCGGCGTGCAGCCGCAACTCCGCATGGGCGATCAGCTCATCGGCGTCTTCGGGCTGGCTATGGATGAAGACGGCCACCGCCCGGTCGATCAGCTCCTCGACGGTGGTCGATCCGGGTTCCAGGACGGCCTCGGCGGTCGCTTCCCGGGTCGCCCGCAACTTTGCCTCGGCGAAGCGTTCGAGCACGGCGACGCACAGGTCGTCGCGGGACTCGAAATTCGAGTAGAACGCCCCACGGGTGAACCCGGCCCGGTCGCTGATCTCCTCCACGCTGGCCGCGAGGACGCCCCGCTCGGCGAACAGGGCGACCGCAGCGTCCATTAAGCGCTCGCGGGTGGCCATCCGCCGGGCACTGACTGTCTCGCTCACTGAGTCTCCTTCGCTCTCACCATAGCAGTTTGCATACAGAGGTGTATTGAATACACTCCCGTATTGGATACACACCTGCATCGATCCTCGGACGGAGATCATGTCCTCTCTGCTCTACCGCCTCGGCCGTGCCAGTTACCGGCATCGCGGACGAGTGCTGGCCGCCTGGCTGATCGTCTTCGCCCTGCTCGGGCTGACCACTGTGGTCGCCCGAGGCGCCTTCGACGACGCCTTCCGGATCCCCGGCGCCAGTTCTCAGAAGGCGCTCGACCAACTCCGGATGACCTTCCCCGAAGCCGCGGACGCCTCCGCGCAGCTGCTGATCATCGCCCCCGAGGGCACCTCTTTGAGGGACGCGGCCGAGCGGAAGAGCGTGGAGGAGGGGTTCCAGATCCTGGAGGACCTGCCCTTCGTGAAGGGCGTCCAATCGCCCTACAACGAGCACATCCACGGCAAGATCACCCCCGACGGCGGCGCGCTGCTGGCCACCATCCGGGTCGAGGGGACGATGTCCACCTTCCCGCAGGCCGACAAGGACGCACTGGCCAGCGCAGCCCAGCGGGTGGCGGCGCTGTTGCCGGGCTCAGAAGTTCACCTCGGCGGCGAGGTCTATAGCGTCCACCTGCCCCACCTCAGCATCATCGAGGGACTGGGCCTGGTGGTCGCCATGATCGTGCTGTTGCTGGTCCTCGGCTCGGTCCGGGCGGCGTTGATGCCGGTCGGCACCGCGGTGCTCGGCGTCGGCTTCGCCGCTCTGGTCACGATGATCGGCGCAGGCGTGGTCAGCGTGAACTCGACCACCCTGATGCTGGCGATCATGCTCGGCCTAGCCGTCGGCATCGACTACGCGCTGTTCATCGTCTCTCGGCACCGCGACCAGCTCGCCACCGGCCTGAACGCCGAGGAGTCCACCGCGCGTGCCGTGGCCACCGCCGGATCGGCGGTGATCTTCGCTGGCCTGACGGTGATCGTGGCGCTGATCGGGCTGTCCCTGTCCGGGGTGCCCTTCCTGGGCATCATGGGGGCCTTCTCCGCCGTGGCGGTGCTCTTCGAGGTGCTGCTGGCCCTCACCCTGTTGCCGGCGTTCCTCGGCTTCGCTGGCGACCGGCTCCGGCCGAAGCCGTCCAAGCGTGCCGCCGCCAAGCCCCGCTGGAACGCCTCCGCCTGGTGGGTCGGCGTGGTGACCAAGGTGCCCGTCTTAACCACGGTGATCGTGGTGGCTCTGCTCGGGGCGCTCGCGTACCCCGCCCAGCACCTCGAACTCGCCCTGCCCAACTCGGGCCGGGCCGTCCCGGACGCCCAGGACCGGATCACCTTCGACCTGATCACCAAGGAGTTCGGGGTCGGTCACAACGGCCCGCTGATCATCACCGGGACGATCGTCGAATCCGACGACCCGCTGGGGATCATGGACGGCTTGAAGGACGAGATCGAAACCATCCCCGGCGTGGCCGGGATCACGGTCAGCACCCCGAACGCCAACGCCGACACCGGCTTGGTCCAGATCATTCCGACCACCGGCCCCGACGACCCGGCCACCGGTGAACTCGTCCAACGGCTCCGCGAGCGCCACGACGCGTGGCTCGCCGAGTACGGCATCGACACCTCGGTCACCGGCGCCACCGCCGTCCAGATTGACGTCAGCAGCCGGCTGGGTGAGGCGCTGATTCCGTTCTCGGTGTTCGTGGTCGGGCTGTCCCTGGTGCTGCTGATGATGGTGTTCCGGTCGATCTGGGTGCCGATCAAGGCCGCCCTGGGCTACCTGCTGAGCGTCGGCGGGGCCTTCGGCGCCACCGCCTTGGTGTTCAACCAGGGCTGGTTCAAAGAGGTGATCAACCTCCACGAGACCCAGCCGGTGATCAGCTTCCTGCCGATCATCGGGATGGGCATCCTCTTCGGCCTGGCTATGGATTACGAGGTCTTCCTGGTCTCCCGGATGCGCGAGGAGCACGTCCACGGCAATGTGGAGCACTCCGTGCGCGACGGGTTCATCCACTCCGCCAAGGTGGTCGCCGCCGCCGCGATCATCATGTTCGCCGTCTTCGCCTTCTTCGTCCCCTCCGGCGAAGGGACGATCAAGCCGATCGCGTTCGCGTTGGCCATCGGGGTCGCGCTGGACGCCTTCCTGGTCCGGATGACCCTCGGTCCGGCGGTGATGAAGCTGCTCGGCCGGCACGCCTGGTGGCTGCCGCGCTGGCTGGACCGGCTGCTCCCGGTGATGGACGTCGAGGGCGAGACCCTGGCCCACCAGTTGAAGTACACCGACTGGCCGGCGGCCGGTGGCACCTTGGTGCACGCCGAAGGGCTGGCCGTTGCTGGCCTGTTCGAGGATGTCGACCTGTCGGTTCGGCCCGGTGAGGTGCTGGTCATCGAGGGCGACGCGACCGCGCGTCGAGCCTTGCTGCTGGCGTTGTCGGGAAGACTGGTCGCCGACGGCGGCGAGGCCCGGGTGGACGGCAAGGTGCTGCCCGAGCAGGCGTCGCAGGTCCGCGCGATCGCCGCCTACGTCTCGCCCGACCACCCGGGCGCCCTCGACTTCGCCGGCCCCTTGCTGATGGTTGACGACGCCGACCAGTTCAGCGGCGGCGCCCGCGATCGCCTGGCCGCTGCCGTCGCCCAGGCCACCGGTTCGTCGGACCGGGCGGTCGTCTTGGCGCACGCGCCGGGGGCCGACCTCACTGATCTCGTTCCCGGGACGCCCCGGGTCCTCCGACTGGAGAAGGAATCCGTTCATGTTTGACACGTTGACCCGGTTCGCGTCGCGGAAGCTGCCGCTGTTCCTGGCCCTGATCCTGGTGCCGGTGCTGGTCGCCGGCGGCTTCCTCTGGGGCACCTGGAACGCGAACGACCGCTTGCACAAGGTGGAAGCCGCGGTGGTGAACCTGGACGAGGCGGTCACCATCGACGGCCAGCTCATCCCCCTCGGACGGCAGTTGTCGGCCAACCTGGTCGACACCGAGCGCCAGCAGAACTTCACCTGGGTGCTGGCTGACGAGGCCCACGCCTACCCGGGTCTGCAATCGGGCCGCTATGCCGCGGTGGTGGTGATCCCGCAGAACTTCTCCGCGGCCGCGACCTCCTACGCCGACGATCCGGCCGCGGCGAAGCAGGCGACCATCCAGGTGATGACCTCGCCGGTGGCCGGTCTGGCAGACGGCGTGGTCGGAAACGTGATCGCCGACGCCGCCGCCAAGACCCTCAATGAGACCCTGACCAAGGCCTACCTCGACCGGATCTACCTCGGTTTCAACGAGACCGGCAAGCAGTTCGTGACCGTCGCCAATGGCGCGGACAGGCTGGCCGACGGTGCCGAGGAACTGGACGCCGGGGTCGGCGAACTGGATTCCGGGGCAAGCCAGTTGAGTGCCGGTTTGGGCCAGCTTTCGGCAAACTCGGCCAAACTGACCTCCGGCGCGACCCAGTCGGCGTCCGGGGCGGACCAGTTGGCCGATGGCTTGGAGACGATGAGCAAGAGGACCGCCTCGATGCCGAAGGACGCCAAGAAGTTGTCGCAGGCCACCCAATACGTGGCCGGGGTCAACCAGCTGATCGACCAGACCAGGGCCAGCATGGCCCAACTCGGCGACCTGGCCGGCGGCGTCGACCAACTGGCGGGCGGGGCCGACTCACTGGTCGGCGGGCTGAAGCAGTTCCGGTCCGGGATGACCGGGCTGTCCCAGGACCCGAACGGCAGCGGCGTGCCGTGCCCGGAGGGGTACTCCGCCGAGCAATGCCAGGCCTTCTATGCAGGCCTCGCCACCGGCACCGGAATCGCCGCCCAGCAGGTCGGCCAGGCCATCGCCGGCGCCGAACAGCTCTCCGACGGGCTCGCGCAGCTGGACCAGAAGCTGGCGCCGTTGGCGAACCCCGACCCCAACGCAGCCGCCCAGTTGACCCAGTTGGAGCAGGCCGGCAATCAACTCGCCGCCGGCATCACCCAACTCGCGTCCGGGCTTCCCCAGTTGGCCGACGGGATCGCCCAAGCGGCCACCGGGTCGCGGAAGCTGGCGACCGGTCTGGGTCAACTGTCGTCCGGGGTGTCCCAGTACACCGCCGGGGTGGACCTGGCCGCGTCCGGGGCGTCCCAGCTCAGCGGCGGCGTCGGGCAGCTGCGCGACGGCTCGTCCCAGCTCGCCGACGGCGCCCGGGAACTGGCCGACGGCCTGGCCAAGGGCGCCAGCAGGGTGCCCAGTTACAGCGAGGCGGAGCGGGAGACGCTGGCCCAGGTGGTGGCCTCCCCGATCCAGACCACCAACCTCGACACGGTCGTGTCCCCGACCACCGCGCTGGCCAGCCTGCTGCTGGTGATCGCGCTGTGGCTAGGGGCGTTGGCCACCTACGCGGTGATTCCGGCGTTGCGTCCCGGACTCGCCCTGTCGACCCGCTCGTCGGCGACCCTGCTCTGGCAGTCCCTGGCGCCGGGAGCGCTGGTCACCGGTGCTCAAGCGTTGATCCTGGCTGCGATCGGCGCGGCGGCGCTGGGGCTGCCCAGCGCCAAGATCGCGGCCGTGGTCGGGCTGCTGCTGATCGCTGCCGCCGCCGTCGTGGTGGTCAACCACGCCCTGGCGGCGTGGCTGGGGGTGGCCGGACGGCTGATCGCGGTGGTCCTGGCGGTGATCGGGACGGCCAGCGCGATCACCTCGGCGGTGCCGTCCTTCTTCGATGCGATCCGTCCGTTCTCGCCGGTGACCCCGGCGCTGGACGGGATCAGGGCGATCCTGACCGATTCGCCCGGTGCCGCGGCGAGCGCCTATGGCCTGGTCGGCTGGCTGCTGGCCGGCCTGGCGGCCAGCGCGGCGGCGGTGATACGGGCTCGGACTGTCCGGGCCAGTCAGGTGGCGACCCTGGCCTGAGCAGCCCTCCGCGGCCGCCCTCGCCGGAGGCCGTCTACGCCTGGGGCTGCCCGGTCTCGGTCGAGGCGTCCGGCTCGGGCGCGTCGTCGGTGCCCTCGGCCTCGGCCTTCTGGGCTGCCCTCGCCTCTTCGGCGGCACGCTCGTCGGCGGCCTGCTGGTTCGCGGCTTTGCGTAGCGCGACGGCCCGGTGGAAGTCGGCCTGGGTCGGCATGCCGTAGCCGCGGGCCGTGGTGTCGTGCATCTCGACCACGGTCCGGTACAGCCGGTCGGAGAACTGGTGGGCGATCTCGCCCGGGGCGGCCTTGAGCGGACGGCCGTAGACGATGTGCACCGGCGGACGGCCCGGCACCGGCGTATTCGCCCCGTACGGCATCGCCGCGAACGCGCCGACCAGCGCGATCGGCAGCACGGGGACGTTGCGGCTGATCGACAGCGCCGCCGCCCCCGGTTTGAAGGACGCCATCGCCCCGGTCCGCGAGCGGGTGCCTTCGGGGAAGAGCAGCAGCGGAACGCCCTCGGTGAGCAGGATGCCGGCCAGTCCCTTGCGGTTGCGGAGCCCCTTGCGATCGACCGGGAACGAGTTGAAGAACAAAATCGTGGGCACCGAGGTGTACCACTTGTCGAAGAAGTAGTCGGCCGCAGCGCCGGCGGCCAGGTTGCGGCTGAGCCGCCGCGGCAGCCCGCCCATGATCAGCGGGGCGTCGAGGTGGCTGGAGTGATTGGCGACCACGATGAACGGTGCCTTGAGGCCGTCCAGGTTGCGCCGGCCGTGCTCGTTCACCCGTACCGCCGACCAGATGTAGGGCTTCATGATCAGGTGCTGAGCGGCCATCCGGGCCACCCCGGGCAAGGCCGAGGAGTAGCGGCCCACGTCCTCAGACACCGATCCGACTCCCTTGTTCACCTCGCCTGGCACCCTATTGTCCAGCAGTGACCAGTCCTGTCTGCATACCTTAGGGTGATTGCTTCGGTGTCGTGGTCGCGGAGGTCACGCGGTGGACGCCTCGAAGTGGCCCCGAAACACCCAACAGTCGAGGGATTCCACCAACGCTGCGGGCCGCTTGCAGCGCCGCCCATCGGTGATCCTTTGTGGAGATCCAACAAACCTGGGTCGGCCCGCGGTGATCGTCCAGGATGGCGGTTCGCGGGTCCGATGCGGCGCCGCTGCCCGGACGGCTACCGTTTCGCCCATGTCATCGAAGACCGTCTTCGTGGAGGCGGCCCGGGCCGTCGCCACCCTCGTCCAGAACATCGCCGAGGACGCCTGGGATCGTCCGGGCCTCGGCAGCTGGGACGTGCGGGGGCTGGTCGGCCACACCGGGCGAGCGCTGACCACGGTGGTCGACTATCTGGCCAAGCCCGCCGAGCAGGTGGAACTCGAATCGCCGGTGGCCTACCTCTGCGCCGTCAACCGGATGGATCCGGTGATGCACCTCGGGGTGGCCGAGCGTGGCGTTCAGGCCGGTGCCGAGCTCGGCGATCATCCGGCGGACGCCTTTGTGGCGCTGGTGGCGGCGGCCGAGGCGGCGGTGAGGGCCGCCCAGGGCGACCCGCTGGTCACCACCTTCGCCGGGGGGATGCGGCTGTCGGACTATCTGGAAACCCGGGTCTTCGAGCTGATCGTGCACGGCTCCGACATTGCCTCGGCGACCCTCCAGCCGCCGGTGCTGCCGGACGAGGCCGTGACGATGACCGTCCGACTCGCGGCTGAGGCGGCCCTGCTCAACGGCGACGGCCTCCGGCTCGCCCGGATGATCACCGGACGCGACGGCTCCTCGTTCAGCGTGTTCTGATGCGCGGCCACCGGATCACCATCGTCGGCGGCGGGCACAACGCCCTGACCGCGGCCGCGTACCTGGCTCGTGCCGGCCGGGACGTCACCGTGGTCGAACGCCTGCCCTGGGTCGGGGGCGCGGCCATCTCGGCGGAGGCCTTCCCGGGGGTGGGGGCGCGGCTCTCCCGCTACGCCTATCTGGTCAGCCTGATGCCGCGGCTGATCGCCGACGACCTGGGCCTCGACCTGCGGTTGGTCCGGCGGCGGTTCTCGTCCTACACCCCAGAGCCCGGGACGGACCGGGGCCTCTTGATCGACAACCACGGCCGGACGGCTACCCGGCGCTCGTTCGCCTCGATCGGCGCGGCCGCCGACGAGGCGGGGTTCACCGCCTTCTACCAACGGACGGCACGGATCGCTCAGGCACTGTTCCCGACGCTGACCGAGCCGCTGCCCACCCAGGCCCGGGCCCGGGCGTTGATCGGCGACGGCTGGGCCGATTTCGTCCAACGGCCGATCGGCGAGGTGATCCGCGAAACCGTCGCCCACGATCTCGTCCGCGGCGTGATCGCCACCGATGCCCTGATCGGGACGTTTGCGTCCCTAGATGATCCCGGCCTCGAACAGAACAAGTGCCTGCTCTACCACGTGATCGGTGGCGGCACGGGCAACTGGGACGTGCCGATCGGCGGGATGGGCGTGGTCTCCGGGGGGCTCGAAAGGGCCGCCAGGGCCGCTGGCGCGCGGATCGTCACCGGGGCCGAGGTGATCGCCATCGACCCGGACGCTCGGGTCACCTATCGCACCGCCGACGACGAGGTGGTGCTGGACGCCGATCTGGTGTTGAGCGGGGTCGCGCCGGCCGTCCTGGCCCGGCTGCTGGGCGAGTCCGAGGCTGCCCCGCAGGGCGCTCAGGTCAAGGCGAACCTGCTGCTGCGACGGCTCCCGCGGTTGGCCGAGGCCGACGCCGATCCACGCGCGGCCTTCGGCGGCACCTTCCACATCAACGAGACCCTGACCCAGTTGCAGACGGCCTACGCGCAGGCGCTTGGTGGGCAGGTGCCCGAACCGCTGCCCTGCGAGATCTACTGCCACTCGCTGGCCGACCGGACGATCCTGGCGCCGGAACTTGGGCCGGACGCGCAAACGCTGACCGTGTTCGGGTTGCACGTCCCCAACTCGCTGGTCGAGCGGTACGGCAACGACGCGCTCCGGGCCCGGCTGCGCGAGGCGGTGCTGGCCTCGCTGAACTCTGTGCTGGGCGAGCCGATCGAGTCGTTGCTGCACACCGACGCCGAGGGCCGGCCCTGCCTGGAGGTGAAGACCACCCGCGACCTGGAGGACGCGCTGGCGATGCCCGGCGGACAGATCTTCCACGGGCCGCTGGACTGGCCATGGGCAGATCCTGACGAGCCGCTGGATACCCCGGCCCGCCGCTGGGGAGTGGCCACCGACCACCCCCGAATCCTGCTCTGCGGCGCCGGCGCCCGGCGCGGTGGCGGGGTCAGCGGCCTCGGCGGACACAACGCCGCAATGGCCGTGTTGGAGGCGTAGCCAGCAGAGCGCTGGAAACTGTCAGGGGCGGACCGTACTGTCGGGCAACGTGAGCAGCCCACCCGAACAGAGCGCGCGAACGAACCTGCGCGCCTTCCACAGCGTGCTGCTCAACACCGTGCTGGCGAACGTCACCACCAGCTTCTTGTGGTTCGCGCTGACCTTCTGGATCTACCTGGAGACCCGTTCGGTGCTGGCCACCGCGGTCACCGGAGGCGGCTACATGCTGCTGCTGGCGGTGATGGGGGTGCCCTTCGGCACGATTGTCGACCGGCATCACAAGAAGAAGGTGATGCTGGCCGCGACCCTGGTCACCGTGGTCGCGTACGGTCTGGCCCTGGTCTGGTTCCTGGTGAGCCCCACCGGCGAGCTGACCCGGATCGGCAGCCCGGCGTTCATCGTCCTGGTTTTGGTGATTCTGCTGGGGGCCGTGGTCGAAAGCATGCGGGGGTTGGCGCTGAGCACCTGCGTGACCCTGCTCGTCCCGGATGATCGGCGCGACAAGGCCAACGGACTGGTCGGGATGGCGATGGGGCTGTCCTTCGCGGTGACCTCGGTGTTCAGCGGCCTCGCCGTCGGACGGCTGGGCATGCTCGCGACGATCGTGATCGCGTTCGGGCTGACCGGGCTTTCGCTCCTGCATCTGCTCACCGTCCGGATTCCCGAACCGGAGATCGTCCATGCCGAGGGCGTGCCATCGCGGGTCGACTTCCGGGGCGCCTGGCAGGCGATCCGCGCGATCCCGGGTCTGCTCGGGCTGGTCGCCTTCGCCACTTTCAACAACCTGCTGGGTGGCGCCTTCCTGGCGCTGATGGATCCCTACGGCCTCAACCTGGTTTCGGTCGAGCTGTGGGGGATCATCTGGGGCGTCTTGTCGTTCGGGTTCATGATCGGCAGCGGCTGGGTGGCGTCCCGCGGGCTGGGGCCGAAACCATTGCGCAGCCTCCTGTTTGCGAACATGTGCATGTGGGTGATCGGCATCCTGTTCACCATCCGCGAGTCGATTTGGCTGACCAGCATCGGGATTCTGGTCTACATGGCGCTGATTCCGGTGGCCGAGGCCGCCGAGCAGACTCTGATGCAGCGGGTGGTCCCCTTCGAGAAGCAGGGACGGGTCTTCGGCTTCGCCCAGAGTGTCGAAATCTCGGCATCGCCGCTCAGCGCCTTCCTGGTCGGGCCGCTGGCGGAGTTCTGGCTGATCCCGTACATGAACAGCGACGCCGGACGCTCCCAGCTCGGCTGGCTGTTGGGGGATGGGCAGGCTCGGGGGATCGCTCTGGTGTTCGTGGTGACCGGGTTTGCCGGGCTGGCGATGACGCTGGTGGCCCTCGGGTCCCGCACCTACCGCGTCCTGACCGACACCTACGAACGGTCCGCACCGCCGGCAGAGGGCGAAGAGGCGGCGGCCCAACCCCTCACCGTCGACCCCGAAAGGAGCAGAGGATGACTGCGACGACAACGCTCAAGGATCGGCTGATCGGCTACCTGCAGCAGGGTCGCGACGTGATGGTGTGGAAGCTGGAGGGCTTGGATGACTACCAGATCCGGCGGCCGATGACCCCGACCGGGACGAACCTGCTTGGCCTGATCAAACACCTGGCCTCGGTCGAGCTCGGCTACTTCGGCGATTGCATGGGGAGGCCGTCGAGGATCGAGCTGCGCTGGTTCAACGAGGGCGCCCCGCTGAACGCCGACATGTACGCCTCCCCCGACGAGTCCCGCGACGAGATCGTGGCGCTCTACCGCGCGGCGTGGGCACATGCCGCCCTGACCTTCGAGGCCTGCGACCTGGACTCCCCGGGGGTGGTTCCCTGGTGGGGAGATCGGAGCCAGGTGACCCTGGGGCAGTTGCTGATCCACATGGTCAACGAAACCGCCCGGCACGCGGGCCACGCCGACATCGTCCGGGAACTGATCGACGGGTCGGTCGGCCATCGGGAAGGTGTCGACAACCTGGGCGAGGGGGACGAGGCGAGTTATGCCGCGCTGTATCGCCACTTGGAGGACATTGCGGCAGCGTT
>CAYVOW010000057.1:0-15128 GCA_964453585.1 uncultured Micropruina sp. | reverse complement strand
CGGGCCATCTTGTCCTTCGACAGGTCGATGCCGTTCTTGTTCTTGAACTGGGTGACCAGCCAGTCGACGACCCGCTGATCCCAGTCGTCGCCACCGAGACGGGCGTCGCCCTTGGTGGCCTTGACCTCGAAGACGCCGTCGGCGATGTCGAGCAGGGAGACGTCGAAGGTGCCACCGCCGAGGTCGAAGACCAGCACGGTCTGCTCCTCATGGCCCTTGTCGAGGCCGTAGGCCAGGGCCGCCGCCGTGGGCTCGTTGATGATCCGGTCGACGGTCAGACCGGCGATCTCGCCAGCCTCCTTGGTGGCCTGCCGCTCGGCGTCACCGAAGTAGGCCGGGACGGTGATCACAGCGTTGGTGACCGACTCACCCAGGTAGGCCTCGGCGTCGCGCTTCAGCTTCATCAGGATGCGCGCGCTGATCTCCTGCGGGGTGTACTTCTTGCCGTCGATGTCGACGGTCCAGTTGGTGCCCATGTGGCGCTTGACCGACCGGATCGTCCGGTCGACGTTGGTGACGGCCTGGCGCTTGGCGACCTCGCCGACCAGGACCTCACCGCCCTTGGCGAAGGCGACCACCGAGGGGGTGGTCCGGGAGCCTTCGGCATTGGGGATGACGGTGGGTTCGCCGCCCTCAAGGACGGCGACGACAGAGTTGGTGGTGCCGAGGTCGATACCGACTGCACGAGCCATAGTGGTGTTTCCTCCAGATATGTGGAACGTCGTGGTTGAGCGTAGCAGACTCAACCTCAAAGTTGAGTACACCAGACTCAACCCTTGCCGCGGCGCTGCTATTCCGAGATTGGGGAGCGCAGTTCCTCGCCCCTCCGGCTCGGGCGCTTGGGAGACCGGTCCGCGACGCCGCGGACGGACACTCACTCGCCCAGGCCCGCGCCAGCCCCGGCGAGGGTCCCACGGCAGTCTGGGTCGGGATGTCTAAGATCAACCGAGGCCGTCGGAAGGAGTCGGTGATGAGTTCCGGAGACGACCGGGAGGCACGCTGGGCACCCGGCGACGAGGACACCAACCCGCAGCGCCGACCCTTCGACCAGCCGGTCCCGGCGACACCCGACGTGGACGAATCGGTCGCCGAAACCGACGCCCACCCCGACCCCGACACCAGCAGGGTGTGGCTGTTCGGGTCGGCAGACGACAGCACCTCGCTGCATTACTACGGCCTGCGTGATCAGGACGAGGTTCCGACTCGGCCGTCGCCAACCCCGCTCTCCCCGTTGTCACCGCTGCCGGCAACGCCCGTTGGCGCCGACCACAACACCTTCGAACGTCCCGCTCCGGCGGGCGGACCGGTCCTGCCGCCGCCGGTGCCAGGACCCGAGCAGTCGAACGACAGCCCGGTTGGCCGAAGCGTCCTCGTCGGCGTTCTCGTCGGGTTCCTGGTGCTCGGGGTCACCGCCCTGCTGGTCTGGTGGCTGCAGCGTCCGACCCAGTCGACGGTCAGTCCCAAGCCGAGCGTCACCACCTCGGCGATCACCTCGACCGCCCCGCCGAGCCCGGGCAGCACCCAGACCGCGACCACGACTGCGACCACCACGGCAACGGCGACGGCTACCGCGACGGCGACCGTCACCTCCACCGTGTCGCCCACTGCTGCGCCGACCGCTGCCAACGATGCGACCAATAGCGCCGGCTGGACCTACATCATCGACGGCCTCGGGCCGGTCAAGGTGGGAATGCCAGCCGCGGACGCCGCCGCCTTAGGGGTGATCGCGCCGGCCGCAGGCGCCTGTGGCTTCGCGCCAACCGACGCCCTAGGGGACGTTCAGGTGTACGTCCGCAGCGGCAAAGTGGACTCGATCGACATCACATCGCCGGCCTTCGCGAGCGGACGGGGCGTCAAAGTTGGGATCACCGTGGCCCAACTGGAGGAGATCTACGGCGACACCCTCAAGACGCCCACCATGGTGGTGGCGGGCGTCCCCGAACAGCACTACGCGCTGCTCAACTCGCGCCAGTACATCGCGTACCTGAGCAACAGCGGGGTCGTCCAGCGGATCGTGATCGGAGCCCGGGGCGCCGATGGCTCCATCGTGCTTCCGCCGGTGGCCTGCTGACCGAAGCCGCCCGGCGCCCCATGGTCAGGGCAGGGTTACCGGTACCGAGAGGCTACTGATCCGGCCGGTGTAATCGCGGGCCACCACCTTCAACTCGGCCGGGCCACTGGGCAGGGCAGCCAAGTCGGCGGTCACCGCATAGTCGGGACTGTCGTCGGCGCCCAGGATCGTCCAGTTCGCCGTCCCGGCCGACTTGATCGCGAAGGTGACCTGGACGGGCTGCCTGCCGGTCCAGCCGGCGGTGATCGTTGGCTGCCGGTCCAGCGTGGCGCCGGACGGGATGGCCACGGTGAGTTGCCCCGTTGACGGCGGCATCGGACTGGCCGCCCGCAAGACCGCCGCACCAAGCGCCGGAACCTCGACCGTGATCGAGCCGTCCGCCCCAGCGCGAAGGCGCTGCGAACCGCCGAAGATTTGGGTGAACTCCTGCCCCGGCGAGCTGGACGCCACGGTCGCGCTGGCCGGCTGGGTGGCGTTGTTGAAGGCCACCAGGTACTCCACTCCACTGGTTCGGTCGATCCGACTGGTCACCAGCAAGTTCTCCTGCGCCAGCCGGGGAATCGAAGCGCCGGTGGCCAGGGCCGGGTGCTGTAGGCGGAGCCCCGCCAGCGCTGCGATCTCCCGGTAGAGCGGATGGTTGGGGTCGTAGCGGTCCCGGGAGCCCGGCTCCGCGCCGATCACCGGCTGGTCGGCGTACTCGGCCACCTGGGTGGCGAACAGGTCTTGGCGGGCGTCCTTGTCCCCGGCGGCCCCGATGAAGCCCTGCTCGTCGCCGTAGTAGACCACCGGCTGGCCCCGGGTCAGGAACATCACCGCGTGCGCGAACTTCGCTCGCGCCAGCAGCTCGTCGGAGTCGGCGACCGGAGCCAGGAACATCCCGATCCGACCCATGTCGTGGTTGCCCAGGAAGGTTGGCTGGAAGGTGGCGTTGGAGTCGGCATCGGTGAACGCGTCATCGTGGCCCAACAGGTCGGCCAGACCTGACGCGGGCTGTCCCATCGCGTAATCACGGGCCTTCTCCTGGAAGCCGAAATCCAGGGTGGCAGGCAGTTTCCCGGCCGTGCTGTAGATCGTCCGGCCCGAGGGGGCGGCGGTGTAGACCTCGGCGAAACTGAAGAAGTCGGGCTTGCCCCGGCTGGTGGCGTAGTCCTGGATCGCCGGCCCGAACTGCTGCCAGAAGCCGAGGTTCACGTGCTTGACGGTGTCGATCCGGAAGCCGTCGATGCCCAGGTCGATCCACCCCTGGTAAATGTCGATCATGCCGGCGACCACCTCCGGACGCTCCGTCCACAGGTCGTCCAGCCCGATGAAGTCGCCGTAGGTCTCCGACTCCCCCGCCCAGGTCGTGTCGCCGCGGTTGTGGTACATCATCGGGTCGTTCAACCAGGCCGGCACCTTGAGGGTGCGGTCGGCCTGATCGATCACCGGCACCTTGGGGGCGGTGCGTTGCGGATCGGTGGCCGGGAAGTTCGTCGTCCCGACGTAGGTGACGTCGTCGAACGGCTGGCCGACCGCGTCCTGGTAGGGACGTTCGGCCTTGGTGATGTAGCCGGGGTTGCCGTCGGCGTAGTGGATCACGTCGGCGGTGTGGTTGGTGATGATGTCGAAGTAGACCTTCATGCCCCGGCCGTGGGCGGCCTCGATCAGGGACTTCAACTCCTCGTTGGTGCCCAAGTGGGGATCGATCCGGGTGAAGTCGGTGATCCAGTAGCCGTGGTAGCCCGCGCTCAGGTCGGCACCGGTGCCCTGCACGGGTCGGTTCGCGAAGGTTGGGGTGAGCCAGATCGCGGTGGTGCCAAGACCGCGGATGTAGTCGAGCTTCCCGGTCAGTCCGGCCAGGTCGCCGCCGTGGTAAAAGCCCTTGTCAGTCGGGTCGAAACCGGTCACCTCGCGACCCCCGGTCAGACCGCCGCGGTCGTTGCTCGGGTCGCCGTTGGCGAACCGGTCGGTCATCACGAAGTAGAACTGCTCACTGCCCCCGGGCGGTCGCAGGGCAGTCTGGGCCAGCGTCTGGTCGGCCGCCGCCGACGTCACCTCCCGGTGTGCGACGAACCCTCCGACGGCCAGCGCCAGCGACGCCACCGCAGCGACCAGCACGGTCAGCATTCTGGTGGACAGGTCCATGGGCGCTCCTCGCAGCGGGATCGCTGCAGCCTAACCCGGTCCACGGACAGTCGTCGCGGGCGCTGCGGCGGCACTGTCCCCCAACAGCCTGGCCAACGGGACGAGCACCGGAAAGCTGTGCCACAGCGGGTGGCCCAGGCCGTCCACCATGACCGTCAGGCCGTCCCCGGCCAGGCGGTCGAGGGCCTCGAAGGCGGCCGGAGCGCACAGGTCGCTGACCGAGCCGCGGACCAGGTTCACCCGACCAGGGAAGGCAGCCAGGCCGCCACTCAGATCGTCTTGGCGCAGCAGCGTGGTGACCGCCAGCAGGTCCTGCGGCCAGTACCGCACCCAAGGCTCGCGCAATTGCCGTCGACGCAACTCCATCACCCACCGATGCCGGTGGTTGGTGCGGAAGCTCGGCGGCTGCCGCCGGACATCGAAGGCGTTGTCGCGGGCCAAGGCGGGCAGGCCCCGCCGGGACGCCGCGACCGGCTCCACCAAAGTGATCGACCGGACCGGGGCGACGTCCTGCATCGACGGCAGCGCCGCCACCGCGAGCGAGCAGCCGGTCGAGTAACCCAGCAGATCAACGCTGACCGGCGACAGGCCGGCCGCAGCCACCGCGACCTCAAGATAGTCGCGGTGCAGGGCGGCCCACTCGCTCACCTGGCCGCGCAGCATCGACCTGCGGACGGGGGCCGGGATCGGGTCGCCGAACCGGCTCTGGCCGGGGAGTTCCACCGTCACCACGGTCACCCCGAAGGCCTCGGCCAGCAGCGCCGCCTTCGTCCCTTCCCAGGGGCCCAGGGGGTTGTTGAAGCCAAGGAAATAGAGCAGCAGCCGGTCGGTCCGGATGAGCGGCGAGACCACCATCGCCTCCAGCGGCGCCGCTCGGCCCGGCACCCGGACCACGAACTGGCGGCTGGACAGCGGCGCCGGCGCAGGCAGGTCGGTGTCGGCGTCCACCCTGAGGGTCACCCGGCTGCGCACCCCTCGATGCTAGCCACGACCTGGCGGCCACCCGTCCGGCCGCCTCGACAGCTGATCGGGTGGCGATGATCGACGCCGCGGCGGCGCAGCGAAAGAATGGCGGCATGACCCGCACCGCCGTGATCTTCGACCTGGATGGAACGCTGACCGACACCGAGGAGATCTGGGACGTGGTCCGCCGCGGGCTGGCCGATCAGGACGGGCGTCCGTGGCCATCGGGAGCGACCACCGCGATGATGGGGATGAGCACGCCGGAATGGGCCGGCTACCTCGCCGAGGTGGTGGGCCTCCACGGAACCTGGCAGGACGCCGCCCGCCGTACCATCGACGGAGTGGCTGCCCACTACGTCGACGGCCTTCCGATCCTGCCCGGTGCGGCGGCGGCCGTCCGGCGGATGGCTGAGCGCGGGCCGCTCGGGCTGGCCTCATCCTCACCGCGGCGGCTGATCGACCTGATGCTGGACCTGCTTGGCGTCACCGACCTGTTCCAGGTCACCCGGTCCACCGAGGAAGGCGACGGCCGCGGCAAGCCTGCACCGGATGCGTACCTGTGGGTCTGCGACCAACTCGGCGTCGCACCGGCCCGGGCGGTGGGGATCGAGGACTCGACCAACGGGCTGCGCTCGGTGCACAACGCCGGGATGAAACTGATCGCCATTCCGCCGCGGTTCCACCCGCCGGCGGCGGACGCGCTCGCTCTGGCCGACGTTGTGATCGGCAGCCTGGACGAGCTGACCGTCCCGCTGGTCGACCGTCTGGTTGGCTGACCACCAGGCCTGTTGCCATCTGTTTCCACGCGTCTGACTAGGGATTTCAGCCGTACGGCCGCGCCCTGATCGGCCCGGTGATAGGACTGGACGGGAAGCCCGCCACCGCCGGTGAGCCGTCCGTCCTGCGAAGGAGAACGAGCGTGAATCCCATCCCCGAGGCCGCCAAGGTCCTGGTCGATTTCGTGCCACAGAAAGACTTCTTCGTCGGTATCGATTCCGACGGCTGCGCCATGGACGCCATGGACATCAAGCATCAGGAGTGCTTCACCCCCTGTTACATCAAGCACTGGGATCTCCAGCCGGTCTCCACGCTGGCCCGGCAGACCGCGCTGTTCGTCAACCTCGGCTCGGTGACCCGGGGCCTGAACCGCTGGCTGGCGCTGAAGCAATTGCTCGACCTGCTGCGGGACCGGGTTGAGGTGGCCGAACGCGGCGTCACCATCCCCGAGTATCCGGAATTGACTGCCTTCATCGAGGCCCCTGGCTACCCGCTGTCGGACAAGGGGATCGCCGCCTACGCCGCCGACCACCCGTCCGAGACCATCCAGCGGGCCATTGCCTGGGGGGACGCGGTCAACGCCACCATCGCCGACATGGTTCACGGCTGCGGGCCGTTCCCCGGCGTCCGGGAGGCGATGATCGCGATGCAGCCCGATGTCGACTGCATGACCGTCTCGGCGACCCCGCTGCACGCTTTGGAGTACGAGTGGAATGCCCACGCGATCGCGCAGTACATGCGGGTGATCGCGGGCCAGGAGATGGGTTCCAAGGCCGAGCACGTCCAGTACGCCGCGCACGGGAAGTACGACCCGGACAAGATCATGTTGATCGGCGACGCTCCCGGCGACCGGGACGCCGCAGCGAAGGCCGAGTGCCTCTACTACCCGATCCTGCCCGGCAACGAGAAGTTCTCCTGGGAGCGGTTCACTGCCGAGGCGTTGCCGAAGTTCCTCGGCGGGACGTTCGCCGGCGATTACCAGGCGGCGCTGATCGAGGAGTTCAACAGCTACCTGCCCAACGAAGTGCCGTGGGACACCGTCTCCGGCAACACAACTGTTTCCCTCCCCGCCGTGAAATGAGGAAACCATGCCCACGCTCGTAGATCTCAAGGCATCCCCCTACCACCTCGATGACGCCCAGCTGGCCTGGGTCGAGGACACCTTGGCCTCGATGACCCTGGACGAGCAGGTCGGCCAGTGCTTCACCAACCTCTTCTTCTTCGGCGTGGACGAGTTCTCCGGCAACCCGTACACCGCCGAGGAGATCCTGGAGAAGTTCCACATCGGAGTCGCCCGCTACCACGGCGGCAGTTCCGACAAGGTGCAGGAACTCCTCAACCGGCTGCAGGCCGCCTCCAAGATTCCGCTGCTGGTCGCCGCGAACTGCGACTCCGGAGGCAACGGGGCGATGAGCGACGGCACCTACATCGCCTCGGGCGCCCAGACCGAGGCGTCCGGTTCGATCGAGGTCGCCCGCGATGCCGGCTACGTCTCCGGCCGCGAGATGAGGGCGATCGGCGCCAACCTCAACTTCGACCCCTGCGTCGACATCCTGTTCAACTGGCGCAACACCATCGTCAACACCCGGGCCTACGGCGACACCGCTGAGAAGGTGATCAAGTACACGATCCCGTTCGTCCAGGGCCAGCGAGAGTCCGACGTCCTCACCTGCATCAAGCACTGGCCGGGCGACGGCACCGAGGAACGTGACCAGCACCTGGTGCTGGGCGTCAACGAACTCTCGCCCACGGAGTGGGAGGCGAGTTTCGGCGAGGTCTACCGGGCGCACATTGCCAACGGGGTCGAGATGGTGATGGCTGGACACATCGCCCTGCCCTACTACCAGCAGCAGCTCGACCCGTCGCTCAGTGACGCCGACATCCTGCCGGCCACGCTGGCGCCTGAACTGATCAACGGGTTGCTCAAGACGAACCTCGACTTCAACGGGGCGGTGATCACCGACGCGTCCCACATGCTCGGGATGACCTCGGCGATGCGCCGCGAGGATTACGTCCCGGCGGCGATCGCGGCTGGCTGCGACTGCTTCCTGTTCTTCAACAACCTCGAAGAGGACTTCGCTTTCATGAAGGCCGGGGTCGAGAAGGGCGTGATCTCCAAGGAGCGCCTGGACGATGCCAACCGGCGGATTCTCGGACTCAAGGCGAAGCTGCGGCTGCACGAGAAGCAGGCGGCCGGCACCCTGTTGGCCAAGCCGGAGGATCTGACGGTGGTCGGCTGCGAGGAGCACCTGGCGATGCGGGCCAACGCCGCCGACCTGGGCATCACCTTGGTCAAGAACACCCTGGACCAGCTGCCGCTCAACCCGACCGATCACCGCCGGATCCGGCTGTACCACCTGACCGGCGAGTCGGGGATGTTCGGGGCGGTGTCGGACAAGCTGGCCAAGAAGTACGTCGAACTGCTCACCGAGCGGGGCTACGAGGTGACCATCAACGACGGCACCACCCGGGTGAAGGGCCCGACCCTGGCCTACCGCGACGAGGTGGACGCGGCGATCATCGTCGCCGAAGTGGTCGGCTACGGAGCCCAGAACAACTACCGGATCATCTGGAAGACCGCGATGAGCAACGAGTGCCCGTGGTACGTGTGGGAGGTGCCGACCTTCATGGTCAGCCACAACTACACCACCCACCTGCACGACGCGACCATGGTGAAGTGCTACGTAAACGCCTACCACACCAACGACGACGCCGTTGCGGCCACCCTGGACAAGCTGGAGGGCAAGAGCGAGTTCAAGGGGACCCCGAACGACCTGGTCTGGGCACGGAAGTGGCAGGCCAAGCTCTGAGCGTGCCCACTGGCCTCTCAAACCTCGGTGCTAGCGGCCTCCCGGCTCTCTGAGGGGCTCGCCGAGCCCCAGCGACCGAGATTTGCGCGGCAATCTGGGTGGCCCCTGCCGCCAGGGGTGGCCCTTACCCGTGGGGGGCCGGGCGGCTAGAGTCGCGGCTGGGAGGACGCCGTGGTGTTGAGAACTGCGCTGTTGGCCGCTGGTCGGAGTGATCGGCTGAAACGCCTGGCCATGAGCCTGCCCGTCGTCCGCTCGATGGTGGCCCGGTTCGTCCCGGGTGAGACCGTCGACCAATGCCTGGCGGCAGCCCGCACGCTGCTCGATCAG
The DNA here is from genome assembly GCA_964453585.1 of uncultured Micropruina sp. Classification (GTDB taxonomy): domain Bacteria; phylum Actinomycetota; class Actinomycetes; order Propionibacteriales; family Propionibacteriaceae; genus Micropruina. The sequence goes on along the minus strand of CAYVOW010000057.1, from coordinate 6,056 downwards.
GGCCTGATGGTGACCATCGACTTCCTCGGCGAGGACACCACCACCGTCCATCAGGCCGATGTCCTGACCGATGCCTACGTGGATCTGCTGCGCCGGATCGGAGCGGCCGGGCTCGGTGACCGGATCGAGGTGTCGATCAAGCTGTCGGCCCTGGGGTCGCAGCTGTCAGGCGGCCGGAACCTGGCCCTCGACAACGCCCGGGTGATCTGCGAAGCCGCCCAGTTGGCGATGACCACCGTGACCGTCGACATGGAGGATCACACCACCACCGACGACACGTTGTGGACGGTCTCGAAGTTGCGGGCCGACTTTCCCTGGGTCGGGGCGGTTGATCCAGGCCTACCTGAAGCGGTCGGTCACGGACTGCACCGACTTGGCGAAGCCCGGCTCGCGGGTTCGGCTGTGCAAGGGCGCCTACGCGGAGCCACCCAGCGTCGCCTACCAGTCCAAGAAGGACGTGGACGCGGCCTACCTGGCCTGCGTCGGCGTCCTGATGCGGGGGCCGGGGACGCCGATGGTGGCCACCCACGACCCGTTGATGATCAAGGGCGCGTTGGCCCTGGCCAACCGGATCTCCAGGCCAAAGGAGGAGTACGAGCTGCAGATGCTCTACGGCATCCGTCCCGACGAGCAGCGACGCCTGGCAGCCGCGGGGCACCGGGTCCGGGTCTATCTGCCGTTCGGGTCCGACTGGTACGCCTACTTCATGCGACGGCTGGCCGAGCGACCGGCCAACGTGCGCTTCTTCCTCAAGGCGCTGACCGCCGCGGATGGGCGATCGTCAAAGAAGGGCAACCGTCGCCGACGACGCGCCTCCTGAGGGCCAGTTGCTCCGAGCGCTCTAGGCCTCGGTCTGAACGGCCTGCAGGGCCGCGCGGACATCGTCCAGCAGATCCTGGATTTCCTCGATGCCCACGCTCAGCCTGACCAGGCCAGGAGTGATCCCGGCAACAGCCTGGACCTCGGGCGGCATGGACGCGTGGGTCATCGTCGCCGGGTGGTTGACCAGCGATTCCACGCCACCCAGCGATTCTGCCGGGCAGAACAGCCGCAACGACTCCATGAAGCGCTGGGCCCCGAGCGCTCCCCCGGCCAGTTCGACGCTGACGATCCCGCCGAACCCCGACTGCTGGACGGCGGCCAGATCGTGCCCGGGGTGGTCGGCGAGCCCCGGGTAATGGACCGTTGTCACCGCGGGATGGTCGGCCAGCAGGTGGGCGATGGCCTCGGCGTTGCCGCAGTGTCGCTCCATCCGCAGTTGCAGCGTCCGCAGTCCCCGCAGCGCCAGGTAGGAGTCCAGCGCCCCACCAGTCACCCCCAGGCAGTTGGCCCACCAGGTGAGCTCCTCAACCAACTCCTGATCGCGGGCCACCACCACGCCGGACACCACGTCGGAGTGACCGTTCAGGTACTTCGTCGACGAATGGACGACCAGGTCGGCGCCCAACTCCAGCGGGCGCTGCAGGATCGGTGAGCAGAAGGTATTGTCCACCACCACCAGCGCCCCCGCGTCGTGGGCGGCCGCGCTGATCGCCGCCAGATCGGTGATCCGCAGCAGTGGATTGGACGGGCTCTCCAGCCAAACCAGGTCCGCGCCCCCAGCCAGCGCGTCCGCGACCCCGTCCGGGTCGGTGAAATCGACCAGCACCAGGTCGAAGGCCCCGCGCCGGGCCAATGCGTCGAAGAGCCGCCACGAGCCGCCGTAGCAGTCGTGCGGGGCCAGCAGTCGCTGGCCGGGCTGCAGCAGCGCGTGCACCACGGTCGTCACCGCGCCCATGCCGGTGGCCGTGACCACGGCGCCGGCGCCGCCCTCCAGCCCGGCGATCGCGTCGGCCAGCACGGACCGGGTGGGGTTACCGCGACGGCTGTAGTCATAGGCGCGGGGTTGCCCGAACGATTCGAAGGTGTAGGTGGTGGACAAGTAGACCGGAGCGACCACCGCCCCGTGCTTGGGGTCGCTGTCGATGCCCGCCCGGACGGCGCGGGTGACCGCGGACGGATCGGTCATCTCGCATCCCCTCCACGCCTCAGAAGGCTTGACCCTACTAGTTGCACCCTGGAACGGACCGCCGTCCCGTACCCCAACCAGTGCGGCCCGATGGCCTGGAAACACCCCCCAGCAGCGGGTAGCGTCGAGCCATGAAGATCGAAGACATCGTTCGCTCCAAGGCCGGTGGCGTGGTCACCATCACCCCCGACAGCACGGTTCAGGAGTTGGTCGCTCTGCTCGGTCAGAAGAACATCGGCGCAGTGATCGTGTCCGAGGACGGCGCCCGGATCGCCGGAATCGTCAGCGAACGCGATGTGGTCCGGCACCTGGCCGCGGACGGGGGCGATGTGCTGGGCAAGAAGGTGGCCGACATCATGACCTCGCAGGTCCACACCTGTTCGGTCGACGACTCGCTCGAAGACACCGCCCACACCATGACCTACCAGCGAATCCGCCACTTGCCGGTCATCGTCGATGGTGAACTGCGGGCGATCATCTCCATCGGCGACGTGGTGAAACACCGAATCGACCAATTGCTGGACGAGCGCAACCACCTGCTGGGCTACTTGCACGCCTGAGGTGACCCGAGCCGAGGAAGCGCTGATCGGGCTCGGCGTCGCGTTCACCACCACCCGGCATGGCCCGGTGTCGTCCCTGGCCGAGGCCGCTGTGGCCCGCGGGGTCGAACCGGGCGACATCGTCAAGACCATCGTCGTGCGGCGAGGCGAGGACGACTTCCTGTTCGTCCTGCTGCCCGGGGATCGGGAGATCTCCTGGCCGAAGTTGCGGGCGCTGCTCGGGGTCAACCGGCTGTCCATGCCAGATGCCGCGACCGCCCGGGAGGTCACCGGATACGAGCGCGGCACGATCACCCCGTTCGGCTCGATCCGGAGCTGGCCGGTGATCGCCGACGCGTCTTTGCCCGGACGGCGGGTCTCCATGGGCGGCGGCGCTCATGGGGTGGCGATCGCGCTGGCCGCCGACGACGCCCTGGCGGTGTTGGACGCCCGCATCGCCGACGTGGCGGTCGACGGCTGAGGCGGCCCGGCGGCGTCCTGGGGTGGTCGCGGACATCCAGCCGGGTCGCTGAAACAACCCGAAGGGGTGAGCCCGAACGACCCGAAGGGGTGTTCAGCCCTCGATCGGGCCTGCCTAGCCTGAAAGGGACCGGCGCAACGTGGCGCCAGCACCACCCAAGGAGGAAGCCATGGGTATCGGCGACAAGATCTCGAACAAGGCCGAAGAAGGTTGGGGCAAGGTCAAGGAAGAAGTCGGCGACCTGACCGGCAACGCCTCCCTTGAAGCCGAAGGACAGGCCGACCAGGCCGCGGCGAAGGCCAAGCAGGCCGGCGAAGCGGTCAAGGATGCGGCGAAGGACGCCGGCGATGCCGTCAAGGACGTCGCCGAGGACCTCAAGGCCAGCTGGAACAAGGCCACGAACTGACGAGTCCGTGGCTGGCGGGCGCCGTACCTTCGGGTGCGGCGCCCCTGCTGTGTAGGGTCCTGAGCATGGAGCGCGTGGTGATCACCGTCGATGGCCGCGTCCAGGGCGTCGGGTTCCGCTGGTGGGCCCAGGCGCAGGCGCGCGATCTGTCTCTGGCCGGGTACGCCAAGAACTTGATGGACGGCCGCGTCGAGATCAGCGCCCAGGGTTCCGAGGGATCCCTGGCCAAACTGATCCGCCGCAGCGTGGAGAAGCCGAGCAGTACCGGGCGTCCCGGCTGGGTGGACGACTACACGATCGAATGGTTCGACGAGGACCCGTCCCTCAAAGGCTTCCGCACCTACTGACCCCGGCTGTCTACGACGGCCCGTAGGAGAACCCTGCAAGGTTGGCTAAGGTCGTCCCATGACCAAGGTTTTGGTGACCGGCGGCGTGCGGTGCGGCAAGTCGCTGTACGCGGAGAACTTGGTCGCGGACGCCAAGGCCGTGACCTACATCACCCCCGGCTACCCTGCCGATCCGGAGTTCGATCCGGAGTGGGCGGCGCGGGTCTACACCCATCAGAAGCGCCGCCCGCGGCACTGGGTGACCGTCGAAACCACCGACGTGGCCGACGCCATCCGAGCCGCCGATTCCCCGATCATCCTGGACTGCGTCGGCACCTGGCTGTCGCGGACGATCGACGGTTGGGGGGTTTGGAATCGTCCCTTCGACGAGTGGCGGCACCTGTTCGACGACGCCCTGCACGACCTGGTCAGCGCGTGGCGGACCTGCCCGCACATGCTGGTCGGGGTGACCAACGAAGTGGGTTGGGGGCTGGTCTCTGAGTACCCGGCCGGGCGGCTGTTCGCCGATCTGATGGGTCGGACGAACTACCGACTGGGCGGCGCCTCCGACGAGGTGATCCTGATGGTCTCCGGACGGGCGTTGCGGCTCGAGTCAGCCCACTGAGACGCCGGCCAGCAGACCCACCGCGGCCAGTTCCACGGTGGCGCCGAGGACGTCGCCGGTGATCCCGCCGAGGCGTCGGACCGCTGTCCGAACGATCGATGCGACCAGGGAAAGGGCCAGCACCACCCCGAGGAGTCCGGCCCACCACGGCCGGCCGACCGCACTGCTCGCGCCCACCATGGCCACCACTACCGTCAACCACTGAGTGGTGGCGGCCACCGGGGAGACCGTCCCGGCAACGCTGTGCCCGAGTCCATCGGCTCGGGCCGAGGGAACCCCGCGCATGGTGGTCACGGCGAGGGCGGCTCGGGATGCCGCCAGGGCCACGGCGGCCAGCAGGGTGCCGTGGAGGTCGTCCAGCAGCGGCGTGATCAGGGCCGTCTGGAGTCCGATCGTGACGATCAGGGTGACCGCCCCCATCGGTCCGACATCGCCACGACGCATCACCGCCAGCGCCCGCTCACGCTCCCATGACGCTCCGAGGCCGTCGGCGGTGTCGGCTAGACCGTCGAGGTGGATGGCCCTGGTCAGCCACGCCAGCGACCCGACGACCAGCAGAGCCGCGGCCAGGCTGGGCAGGCCGATCGCGGTGGCCGCCCTCCCCAACAGCACCGCCGGGACGACCACCAGGAGCGCCACCAGGGGCGCGGCCAGCATGGCTCGTCCAGCCACCCGTGGGGTGAGGTTGACGGGAGGGCGAACCGGGATCCGGGTCAGAGTCCCGATGCCGAGGCGGAAGGCGTCCCGCCACTCAACGCCGGTCTGCCCCATGCCGCCATCCTGTCACCGGCCGCTCGGCGTCTGATCCGTCTCGTGCCCACCAAGATCTCGGCGCTGGGAGCACGCCCAGTTCCTAGAGCCGATGCCGTGCCTCCACGACCGAGATTTTGGACGGGCGCTAGCGCGAATCCTTCACAGGAAGCACACAGCAAACGCCTAGCTCCGGCTCACGGGGGGCTGCCAGTCTTGGCACATGCCAACGAACACCAGGCCCGGCGCCGAACCATTGACCCGCCCCGACGGCTCCCCGATTCGGGTGCTCACCGTCGATGACGAGCGCAGCCTGACCGAGCTGCTCAGCATGGCGATGCGCTACGAGGGCTGGGAGGTGACCACGGCCGGCTCCGGGACGACGGCGGTCAAGGCGGCGCGCGAGGTGAAGCCGGACGCGATCGTCCTGGACATGATGTTGCCGGACTTCGACGGCCTCGAGGTGATGCGCCGCATTCGGACCGAGCAGCCGGACGTACCGGTGATCTTCCTGACCGCCAAGGACGCCCTGGACGACCGGATCGGCGGCCTCACCGCGGGCGGCGACGACTACGTCACCAAGCCGTTTTCGCTGGAGGAGTTGATCGCCCGGCTCCGCGGCCTGCTCCGCCGCTCGGGCGCGACCACTGCTCGTCCCGACTCGGAGTTGGTGGTGGGCGACCTGGTGATGGACGAGGACGCGCACGAAGTTACCCGGGCCGGCGAGCCGATCTCGCTGACCGCGACCGAGTTCGAACTGTTGCGCTATCTGATGCGCAACCCGCGTCGGGTGCTGTCGAAAAGCCAGATCCTGGATCGCGTCTGGAACTACGACTTCGGGGGTCAGGCGAACGTGGTCGAGCTGTACATCTCCTATCTGCGCAAGAAGATCGACGCCAACCGTCCCGCGATGATCCACAC
>CAYVOW010000056.1:0-15376 GCA_964453585.1 uncultured Micropruina sp. | reverse complement strand
TGTACGTGGTGCCTTCGGAGCAGTTGGTGGTGGTCCGGCTCGGGTTCAGCCCAGGGGTGTTCGGACCTGACCTGAGGACGGCCGCGCTGGTCCACGACCTCGGGGACGCGCTGCCCTGACCACCGGGTTCGGCCTACGATCGGGGGCGTGGGACGACTGGCCGACCTGGCGACGCGGGCGCTGCTGCCATCGGCGGGGGTGTGGGCGGTCAACGTCCTGGTCGGTCGGGCGCTTCGCTCTGTGGACGAGACGCCAGCCGTCCGGGCCCTCCAGGCTCGCCGCACGCCCACCCGCGACCGGGTGGCGAAGGTCGTCTCCACCACCTCCGACGTCCCCGCCTCGGTGGCGATCGCCACCCTGTCGATCCCGGCCCTGCTGGCCGTCCGGAAGCCCTGGCCGGTGGCGATCATGCCAGCGCTGGCGATGGGTCTGGAGACCTGGTCGTACGTGGCCGCCGGCGCCCTGGTCAACCGGGAGCGGCCGGCCGTGGAGCGCCTTGACCGGGATCAGCCCACCTCGTCCTTCCCCTCGGGCCATGTCGGCGCGACCGTCGCCCTGATGGTGGTCTGCTGGCGGCTGGCCGCGGACCTGCCGGTCCCGGCCCGGCGGCTGGTCCGGGCGCTGTGTGCGGCCTACCCGACTGCGCTGGCGCCGTCGCGGGTCTACGTCGGCATGCACTTCCCGACCGACGTCGCCGCCGGTGTGGTGAACGGGCTGGCCTGCGGTGCGCTCGCCCTGCACTGGACCAAGGAGGACTAAATGGCCGCCTCGATCGTCACCTGCCCTGCCTGCGACGCTCGCTCGAAGGTGCCTGCGGTGGCGTCCGGACGTCCCCGCTGCCCGAAGTGCCACGCAGACCTGCCATGGCTCGTCCCGGCCGACGACGAGAACTTCGGCGAGGTCTCCAACAGTGCCAAGATCGCCGTGCTGGTGGACCTGTGGGCGCCCTGGTGTCCACCATGCCGGGCGGTCGCGCCGCTGCTCGAGCGACTGTCGGTGGAGCGGGCGGGGTCGCTGAAAGTGGTCAAGGTGAACGTCGACAACTCACCCCGCACCCAGGCCCGGTTCGGCGTTCAGAGCATCCCGACGCTGGTCCTGCTGCGCGGCGGACGCGAGATCGCGCGTCAGGCCGGGGCGATGCCGATGCCCGCGCTGAAGGCCTGGCTGGATCGCTCGCTGAAGCTCTGACCAGGGGGAATACGTCCACCCACGGATGGGTTCGGGATCACTGCAAGACCTACCCATAGACAAGGAAACCTCGTGAAGATTGGCATCGTGATCGGTTCGATCCGGGAGAAGCGGTTCGGCGAGCAGGTCGGCAACTGGGCCGCTGAGCAGGCCGCTGCCCGCGACGACGCGGAGTACGAGGTGATCGACCTGCGGTCGTTCAACGTTCCGCTGTTCACCAGCGCCACCCACCCGGCGATGGCCCGCGGCGACTACGGCTCGCCCGAGGTCAATGCCTGGGCCGAAGCGATCCGGGGTTGTGACGGCCTGGTCTTCGTCACCCCGGAGTACAACTTCTCCCTCCCTGGCGGGTTCAAGAACGCCTTCGACTCGATCGCGGAGTGGCGGGGCAAGCCGATTGCCTTCATCTCCTACGGCTCGGCCGGCGGGCACCGCGCGGTGGTGGCCTGGCGTTCCTCGGTGGCGGTGTTCGGCATGCACGACATCCGCCCGCAGGTGGCGCTGATCGCGGGCGTTGACTTCCACCGCGGGCAGGCGTTCGAGGCGAGCGAGGCCCGCAACCGCGACCTGGACGCCCTGTTCACCGAACTGGTGGCGACCGGAAAGCGCCTGGCCGGCTGATCGTGCTCGATCGCTACGCCGCCGGACGACTCCTGCTGAAGCGTCAGCGGGACCGCTTCTGCGCGGTGGCCCGGTCGGTGTCGCCCGACGCCCCCACCCTGTGCGAGGGGTGGACCGCCTACGACGTTGCCGCCCATCTGGATGCGCTGTGTCGGGACCCGCTGAGCCTTCCCGGCATCGCGCTGACGGCGTTCGAGCCGGTGGCGCGGCGTCGGGCCGCCCGGCTTCGCGGCCGGCTCGGGTACGCGGGGCTGATCCAGCGCATTGCCGGCTCGTCCGCCCAGATCCCGGTGTTTGGCGCGGACCCCTTGACCGGCTGGGGACATCACCTGGGCGAATGGTTCGTCCACACCGAGGACCTGCGCCGCCCCAACGGCCTGCCGGCCGCTCCGTTCGACCCCGAGTTGGACGAGGCGCTCTGGCGTCGGCTGGCACCGGCGGCCAAGGCGCTGCGCTCCCTGATCGACGGCCCGGTCGTGCTCAAGCACCTCGACGGACGGACGATCGCGCTCGGCCGAGGCGAGCGGCCGCGGATCATCACCGGGCAGCCGGGGGAGTTGATGGTGCAGGTGTACCGGGGTCGCGCGGCCCGCGTCCGGATCTCCCAGGGCTGAGGCCGACTCACTCCTCGTTCGGGTCGGCCTCAGCGTCCGCCTGGGTGTGATGGACCGTGCCCGGGACGTGATCGGGCGGACCGTAGAGGACGTACACCTTCAGGTCGTCCGACCCGATGTTGGTGACGTTGTGCCAGGTGCCCGCCGGAACCAGGACGACCCAGTCCGCCTCCACCTCGCGAACGAAGTCCAGTTGTGACTTCTTCGGGCCCATCTCGACCCGTCCGCGACCCTGCTCGACCCTGAGGAACTGGTCGTTCTTAGGGTGAACCTCCAAGCCGATGTCACCCCCCGGCGGGACCGACATCACGGTCATCTGGAGGTGCTTTCCGGTCCAGCGGGTGGCCCGGAAGTGCGGGTTGGACAGGGTGGACTTCTCGATGTCGACCACGTACGGGTCGGGCCCGTGGTCCTTGGGATCTGTCATGGTTCCTCCTTCCCCCTGACGCTAGACCCCTCGAGCCCGCCCGTGGAACATCCGCTCGGGTGACGGGCGCGGCTCGCGTAGCGTGAGGACCGTGCGGATCGCCACCTGGAACGTGAACTCGGTTCGGCAGCGGCTGCCTCGGCTGCTGCCGTGGCTTCTCGACCGGGCGCCGGAGGTGGTCTGTCTGCAGGAGACCAAGGTCAGCGACGCCACCTTCGACGAACTGCTGGGCGAGCCGCTGACCGGGCTCGGCTACCAGTGGGTGAGTCACGGCAGCGCCCAGTTCAACGGCGTGGCGCTGCTGTCCCGGGTGGGGCTGGACGACCCCGAGCGCGGCTTTCCCGGTCAGCCGGGGTTCCCCGACCCCGAAGCGCGTTGCGTGGCCGCCACCTGCGGCGGCGTTCGGTTGCACAGCGTCTACGTCCCGAACGGTCGCACGCCGGATTCCGATCACTACCGCTACAAGCTGGACTGGCTGGCCGCCCTGCGCGCCCAGCTCGCCACTCTCGGCCCGGACGTCGTCGTGGCCGGGGACGTCAACATTGCCCCGGCTGATGCCGACGTCTTCGACCCGGCCGCCTACGTCGGCCAGACCCATGTCACCGCGCCGGAGCGGGCCGCGCTCGCGGCCCTGATCGACGACGGCCTGCACGATGTCGTCCGCGACCACTGGCCCGAGCGGCGGATCTTCACCTACTGGGACTACCGGGCCGGGATGTTCCACAAAGACCTGGGCATGCGGATCGACCTGGTCCTGGCCAGCCCGCCGGTGGCCGGACGCGTCCGCGCCGCCTGGGTGGACCGGCAGGCCCGCAAGGGCACCGGCCCCAGTGATCACGCCCCGGTGATCGTCGATCTGGACGAAGCCCCCGATGGCGACCTGGGCCCGATGGTGCCGCCCCCGTCCGCGCCGGCGCACCGCCCGGGCAGCGTCCGGCTTCCGCAGGCCCGTGGCGCGGAGGGCTGAGGGCCGCTAACCGCGGCTCCGGCCGAGGGTGGCCAGCCCGGCAACCCGAAGCGGAGAGCGAGCGCGTCAGCCGTCGTCGCCCCCTTGATCCGGACCCCGTGCAGGACGAGCTACTCGGGGGCGGACGCGTGCGGCATCTCTGCACCGTAGGGCCGCCTGCGCAGCCGCGAGATACTCGGGTCATGATCGAGACCCCCGAGCAGTACTTCGACGCCGCCCCGGAGGCGGGGAGGCCCTGGCTGCGCGAGTTCTGGGACTACCTGGCCGAGCGGCACCCCCATCTGACCCTCTCGATGTTCCGCCAGACACCGATGGCGAAGTTCGGCAGCTCCTACCTCGACGGCTACGTGATGTTCACCGCCGCCGCCAAGCACTTCACCGTGCACTCCCTGGAGTTCGACCTGATTCAGCAGACCAAGGACGCCATCCCGGGCGCCTTCGGCGGCAAGGGCTCGGTCAGCGTGAAGTACACCAACACCGACGCCAAACCGGCGCTCAAGGCGTTCGTGGACGAGGTGATCGCTCGAGAGCAAGCGAGGGGATGACCCCGGACCGCGGCGGCGGTGGAACTCTGACAGCGCTGAACAGACGAATTCAGCCGTTTGGGGCCGATTCTTGGCCTTCCGTGCTGTCAGAGTTCCACGCCCCCGGTTGACCGATCCGATGACCCTCCTGACGGCGCAGCCGTCGCAACCGCGCGCGGCTTGGCCCTCCGACCGCGGTGCTACGCTGCAAGCCACCCGCAAGGATGTCCTCACCCCCTTCCACCCCAGAAGAGCACCATGCGAATCACCCCTTCCTGCACCGGCTGGTCAGACTCCGCCACCACCCGAGCAGGACCCGGCCGAGCGTGACGCCAAGGAGTGTGAAGCCGCGTCGGCCTATGGCGCGGTCGCGCTCTACTACCGCATTCGCCGCAATCCCCAGAACAAGGACGAGCGGGAGCTGATGGCCGCCTGCCTGGTCCGCAAGGGCGTTGTCCCGGCTGGCTACTCGGCTACCGACTTCCAGCGCGACACCCGCGCCCAACCCCCTCCGAGTTATCTGGAAAGCGCAGCGGCGCTGGCCTGCTCAGCCGACCCGCTGAATTCCTAATGGCTGCCAGCAGCCGAAAATTCGCCACCGGCGGTGCCTACACCTTGGCCGGCCTGGTGTTGGTAGCGCTCGGTCTGGTGGCAGGCCTGGCAGTGGGCCGGACCCCGGCGCCCGCCACACTGCGACCGGCCACCCCGGTGGGTGACCTAACGTGACCAGCGTGGCCTGGGCCGACGAACGACCCGCCTCCCTGGTGCTGGAGACCCGCCCAGGCCAGAAGGTAACCACGCCGGTGGGCGGCCTGGTGACGAATCGATGACCCCACCTGTCAACGCTTGGACGGCTCGATGGGGTGGACGCCGTGGGCGTGATCCTGCGGCAGCGCTCAGTGGTGGCCGCCCAACTCCCTCAGCAGCCCATCGACCTGGTCCGAGCCACCCCCGGCCTGGCCGGTCTGCTGAATGCGTCCGTGGACGGCGCTGGGGTCTGGGTGTCGCGCGAGGTGGCGGACGTCCTCGGAGCACGGGTCGGGTCCACGCTGGTCCTGGACGGCACTCCTGCCCGGGTGGCGTCCGTCTTCGACTACCCCGACGATGGACGGCGGCCGGGCCTGGGCTTCGCGATCATCGAGCCGACCCCGGCCGGTCGATTCGACGAATGCTGGCTGCGGCAGTGGCCCAGTACGGATCGGGCCGAGGCGATGGTGTCGTGGAGCCTGGTTCCCGGCGAACCCGGAGGGTCGACGGAGGTGGCCGTGTCGGCCCTCAACTCCTCCTTCGGATCCAGGTTCGAGGGCGCGAAGCTGTTCGCGGACCGTTTGACCCGGCCGCTGAGCTCGGTCGGCGGGGTCGTCGGCTTCCTGATTTGCCTGGCCTTCGGTCGACTGCGACGGCTGGAGTGGTCGTCGTCGCGGCACGCCGGCGTCCCGCTTCGGGCGCTGATGCTGACCGCGTTGATCGAAACGCTCAGTGCGGCCGCAGCGGCGGTGGCCCTGGTCGCGCCGCTGGTGACCTGGATGCTGCTACCCCTGGCGCCCGAGGACCTGCCGGGGGTCGCAGTGGTCGCCCTCCGCGGTGCCCTGCTGGTCGTGCTGGGGGCCGCCCTGGGCACGGCCGCGGCGGCGATCATGGCCTCCGAGCGCCGGTTGTTTGCCTACTTCAAGAGCCGTTAGCCACGAGGTCGTGGAACTCTGACAGCGCTGAACAGCCGAATTCAGCCGTTTGGGGCCGATTCTTGGCCTTCCGTGCTGTCAGAGTTTCACGGTTGGTGAGGGCTGTCAGGCGTCCAGCCCGACGAAGCGCCGCAGGGCCGCCACGCCTTCCACCTGGATCGGCTCGCCCCGCCGGAACGTCTCGGGGGTGAGCCGCAGGTCCTGGTGCTCGGCAGCCTCTCCCTCACGGCGCTGTTTGCGACCGATCCCGTTGGGCTGATAGCCGACTTTTCGGCTGACCGCGAGTGAGGCGGGGTTATCCAGGAAGGCCCCCGACGTGACCACCTCGAAGTCGAGGTGATCGAACAGAAACGCGCACAGCGCCTGCCGCATCCGGGTGCCGATCCCGCGGCCGTGGAAGCGCCGACCCAACCAAGCGCCGGTCTCGCCGGTCCGGGTGGTCAGGAAGTTGTGGGTGCTCACGCCCTGGGTGCCGACCAGCGTTCCGTCGTTCCAGACCGCGAAATCCAACCCCCAACGCTCGGGTGAGAAGGACGAGCGCTGGCCCCAGTGGTGCTGGACGAACTGGGCGTGGAAGCGCTCGGGCGGAGTCTCGGTCCACGCGACCAGGAACGGCATCCGAACCGGGTCGTGAATGCCGGCGAAGGCCAGGTCGGCCAACTCCGCCAGCGCCTTGTCGTCCGGGACGCCCAGGGTCAGTGACCCGGCGGTGATCCGGACGCCGAAGGGTGGGTAGATCTCGGTGAGGGTGGTCATGGGCCGATCTTGACACGCCCACTGCCGAGCAGTCCGCGAGACACTGGGACCCATGGCCGACCAGCACCCAGCGATCACCGCTCGCGTCCAACGGTTCATCGAAGACCAGCGGATGTTCTTCGTCGCAACCGCCGCGGCCGACGGACGGGTCAACCTCTCGCCGAAGGGCCTGGACAGCCTCCGAATCCTTTCGGCGAACCAGATCGCCTGGATCAATGGCACCGGCAGCGGCAACGAGACCGCCGCTCACGTGCTGGCCACCGGCCGGATGACCCTGATGTGGTGCGGCTACGAGGGCAATCCGTGGATCGTGCGCGCCTACGGCACGGCCCGGATGATCCAGCCGAACGACCCAGACTGGGACGAGTGGGCGGCCCTCTTTCCGCCGGTCCCGGGCTCCCGCCAGGTGTTCGTCCTGGACGTCGATCTGGTCCAGACCTCGTGCGGGTTCGCAGTCCCGCTCTACGAGTACGTCGGGCAACGCGACCTGTTGCACCAGTGGGCTGAGAAGAAGGGCCCCGATGGCCTGGCGGCCTACCAGCACGAGAAGAACCGGGTCTCGATCGACGGACTGCCGACCGGCCTCGGCTAGCCTCGACGGGTGCTGACCCACCTCAACCCCGAGCCGGCCCACGACCGTCCCGACCTGGTGGCGGTGGCCACCTTCGATGCGCTGCCGCTGATCCCCGAGGCGCTGGTGATCGAGATCGACCCGGCCTACGCCGACACCGAGGCGCTCTGCGCCCACTACGGGGTGCCGATGGAGATGTCAGCGAACGCGGTGATCGTCCGCGGCACCCGCGCCGGGGTCGACTCCCACGTCTGTTGCCTGACCCTGGCGCACCGTCGGATCGACGTGAACAACGTTGTCAGGCGGCGGTTGGACGCCCGCAAGGCGTCCTTTGCGCCGATGGATTTCGCGGTCGAGGCCACCGGAATGGCCTACGGCGGGATCAACCCGATCGGACTGCCGGACCACTGGCCGGTCTGGATCGACGCCGCGGTGGCGGCCACCGATTGGCTCTGCATCGGGTCTGGCGTGCGGCACAGCAAGCTGTTCGTCCCCTCCGCGGGGCTGCTACGGCTGCCGGGTGCCGAGGTGGTCGACGACCTGGCTCGCGACGTCTGATCGCCCCCGAGGGATCGTCGGCCCGGCGACGTAGGGTGTCGTCATGAAGTCGAACGTCTCACTGACCATGCCCGGCGAGCCCGATCAGGCCCAGGCCCACAGCTGCGGTTGCGGCTGCGGCGCCGATCAGACCCCGCAGTTGCGGGTCGCCGACCTGCCCAAGCAGATCCGCCACGGCGCGATCATCGGCGGGCTGCTCAGCCTGGGCCAGGGCGGCCAGTTGGTGCTGGTGGCCAACCACAACCCGCTGCCGCTGCTGAAGCAACTGGAGGAGCGGGCGCCCGGCGCCTTTGGGGTGGAGTACCTGGCTGAGGGTCCGGAGTGGCAGCTGGAGTTCACCCGCCGCTGACGCGGGGTCGGGGGCTGGGCGGCGGTTACTCTGCCAGGCCGTAAAGCCGGTCGCCGGCGTCCCCGAGTCCCGGGACGATGTAGCCGACCTCGTTGAGGCGCTCGTCAACGGCGGCCACCACCAGGGTGCACGGGACGCCCACCGGGTCGACCAACCGGCGCATGTTGTCGATGCCCTCGGGGGCGGCCAACAGGCAGATGCAGGTGATGTGATCGGCGCCTCGGTCGACCAGGAACTGGACGGTCCCGCCCAGCGAGCCGCCGGTGGCCAGCATCGGGTCGAGGACGTAGCACTGGCGACCCGAGAGGTCGTGGGGAAGCCGTTCGGCGTAGGTGAAGGGCTGCAGGGTCTCCTCGTCGCGGACCATCCCGACGAAACCGACCTCGGCGGTCGGCATCACCCGCATCATGCCTTCGAGCATCCCCAGGCCAGCCCGCAGGATCGGCACCACCAGCGGCAGCGGCTTTGACAGTTTCACCCCGTGAGCGGTGGTGATCGGGGTCTGCACCTCGCAGTCGGTGACCCGAACCTCACGGGTGGCCTCGTAGGCCAGCAGGGTGACGAGTTCGTCCACCAACTGCCGGAAGGTGGGGTTCGCGGTGTCCTGGCTGCGCAGCAGGGTCAACTTGTGCGAGACCAGCGGATGATCGATCACGAGCAGTTCCACGGCTCAACCTTGGCACACCGGGTAGCCTCGGCAAACCTCGGGCCGGGGGTGCTCGGGTCGGCGGGATCTGACACGATGGAGACCAACCTGCTGAGGGGGATGTGGTGAGCGAACACGACGACGAGCTGGAGGTCGAGCTGCCCAGCCGTGGCGACGACCGGCCCGGCCTGTCCGACCTGGACGAGGGCGTTGAGGTGCTCACCGACGATCTGGACCTCGACGAGGACGAGGACGAGGACGATTATCCCGAGGACGCCTCCGAGGACGACGTCGATCTGGTGGTGGCGCTCTACCGTGAGGACGGCCAGCCGGTGGCGGTAGCCCTGGATGTCGAGTTGGCCAACGACCTCGACGAGCTGATCGACCAACTGCGCCGGATTCCGGGCGACGGCGGGGCGGCTGGCCTGGTGTCGGTGGCCTCGGAGTTCTTTGTGATTGTCCGAGTCCGCGGCAAGCACGTCCAGGTGCTGCTCTCGGACGCGCTGGCCGCCAATGACTGGCCGATCGCCCGCGACGTGGTGGACTTCCTCGGCGTCGAGCCACCCGAGGACGAGGACGAGGCCGGTCCGGTCGGCGATCTGGACCTGTTCGCCGATTCGGGACTCCCGGACTTCGAGTTGGAGGCGATCGCGTCCGACTACGAGGAGGACACGGCCGTCCTGGCCGAACGGGTCGCCGACAAGGTGAAGTTCGGGCCGCAGTTCAAGAAGGTCGTCGCGGCCTCGTTCGGATGAATCGCTGGGACCCGGCGATGGCCGCCGCCCTCGACCAGGCGCGGCTGGCGCCCGGGCACGGTGACGTCCCGATCGGGGCGGTGCTGCTGAGCCCCACCGGCGAGGTGGTGGCGGCCGCGCACAACGAGCGCGAGTTGACCGGTGACCCCACCGCGCACGCCGAGGTGGTGGCGCTGCGTCGGGCCGTCGCGTCCGGTGTTGGCGACGGCTGGCGGCTGGACGGACACAC
The DNA here is from genome assembly GCA_964453585.1 of uncultured Micropruina sp. Lineage (GTDB taxonomy): Bacteria > Actinomycetota > Actinomycetes > Propionibacteriales > Propionibacteriaceae > Micropruina. Next base: position 5,489 of record CAYVOW010000056.1, on the reverse strand, counting down.
CCTGGTGGTGACCCTGGAGCCGTGCACCATGTGCGCCGGCGCGCTGGTGCTGGCCCGGGTGGACCGGCTGGTCTTCGGCGCCTTCGACCCCAAAGCCGGCGCGGTGTCATCGCTGTGGGACGTGGTCCGCGATCCCCGGCTGAACCACCGGGTGGAGGTGGTCGGCGGGGTCGCGGCGGCCGAGTGCGCGGCGGTGCTGCGGGACTTCTTCGGCGAGCAACGGTGACGACTCCTGCGCCTGAGTCGGTTGGCGGCGAGGTGATCGTGGTTCTCGGCTGCCCCGGACGCCGCGACGGCTCGGTCACCGCGATGCAGCGCTGGCGGGTGGACACGGCCGTGGCCGCGCGTCGACCCGAAACCCGGTTCGTGTTCACCGGGTACCGCGGCGAGGCCGACCAGATGGCGGCGGACGCCCTGGCCCGGCACCGGGTCGACCCCGACCGGGTCACGCGGGAGTCGGCGTCCACCACCACCTGGGAGAACATCGAGCTCAGCGCCGCGCTGATCCCGGTCGGATCGCGGGTTCGGATCGCGTCCGATCGCTGGCACGCGGCCCGTGCCCGCGGTTACTGGCGACAGCAGTTTCCCGACCGTTCGGACGAGCTCGGCCAACCGCTGCCGACCAGGTGGTGGCGGCACCCGCTGCTGGCGGCGGCCACCACGGTCTACGAGGGGGTGCTGAGGCTCGGCCGGTATCGTCCCGACGGCCGGGGCGACCGCTGGAGCCGGTGGCGCGGGGAGCACTGAGAAAGGGCGAACGCCGCCCGGTGGAGCGGACGGCGTTCGCGGCGGTGGCGGTGGGATTTGAACCCACGGAAGGGGTAACCCTTCACGCGCTTTCGAGGCGCGCTCCTTCGGCCGCTCGGACACGCCACCGTCGGCGATTGTAAACGGCCCGCCGCGCTCCCCGCTAATCGAGCGAGGAACGCTCGAACCGCCCGGTCGCCAACCATCCGCGGAGTCGATGGACGGTGAGCGCGAGGTACTGCTCGCTCTCGGCACGGAGATCGGCGGTCAACGAGCCGACCAGGCTGTTGGCCAGCAGGAGCTGCCGCCCAGCCATCAGGGCGTCCAGCCGGCCGAGGTCGGGGAGCGGTGAAACGTCGGCGTAGCCGTCCAGCAACGCGCGTTCGGCAACCTGCGTGCCGCCGCGCAGATAGAACAGCGAGATCGCCAGATCCAACTCGGGCAGTCCCCACCCGCAGTCGTCGAAGTCGAAGATCGCCAGCCGGCCGCCGTGCCACTTGAGGTTCCCGCCATGCAGGTCGGCGTGGATCACCTGAGGTCGCCGGCCGTTGAACGCGGCGGCGAAGGCCGCCTGGGTGCGCCGGAAGGCTTCGTCCACAATGGCCCGCTGGTCAGTGCTGAACGGCCAGTCGGCGAGGGCGTCCGGGTCGCCGAACAGGGGGCTGTCAAAGAGGGTCAGCGTTGCGCCAGTTGGCGGCGCCCAGCCAGCCGATTGCCGATGGAGGGTCGCCATCGCCCGGCCCAGGGCGCCGGCCTGCTCCTCGTCCGGCGTGTCAACGTCGGGACCCTCCAGCCACGAGTTGACCACCACGCTCAACGGCCGGCCGGCCGGTGGGCAGGCGACCTCGACGAAGTAGCCGCCTTCGGGGGTGGCCACCGGATCGGGGACGAGCAGTTCGGTGTCGGCGGTGATGGCGTGGATCCACGCCTGCTGGGCGGTGATGTGGGCGGGCGTGCTCATTGAGTTCGTGTTGACCCGCAGCGCCAGCGTCCGGCCGTCGGTGGTGTTGACGCGGAAGGTGGTGTTGAAGGCATGCAGCACCAGGTCCAGCGACGCCACCTCCAGCCCGAAGGCGGCCGCACCGCGCAGTGCGACCTCGCGCAGCACCGCCACCTGATCGTTGGTGGTCAGGTCGGCGTAGTCCGGCACGGCCCCAGACAACCGTGCTGGGGGGCAGGGAGACAACCCAGAGTGGAACTCTGACAGCGCTGAAGCGCCGAAAAGTGCCCTGTGCGGCCACATTCGCGCGTTCAGCGCTGGGAAAGTTCCACCCCACCCGGGAGCCGGAGCGGTCCCGTCCCAACTGCTGAACAAGCGTGCAGCCAACCCACCCTTTCGTGCAGCGCTCCAGCCGGGCAGAGTGGGACTGTCCGCAGCGGGCAGGCGGGGGCCTGCCCTGGGAGCCCTAAGGAGTGCTCAATGAAGAAGCTCATCAACGATCCGGCCAACGTTGTCCCGGAGACCCTCAAGGGTTTCGGCGCCGCCCACGCCGATCTGCTCACCGTTCATTTCGACCCTGACTACGTGGTTCGCGCGGACGCCCCGATCAAGGGGAAGGTCGGTCTGGTCTCGGGTGGTGGCTCCGGCCATGAGCCGCTGCACGCCGGCTACGTCGGCATGGGCATGCTGGACGCGGCCGTCCCCGGCGCGGTGTTCACCTCGCCCACCCCCGATCCGATCCTGGAGGCGACCAAGGCAGTCGATGGCGGCGCCGGCGTGCTGCACATCGTGAAGAACTACACCGGCGACGTGCTCAACTTCGAGACCGCCGCCGAGATGGCCGAGATGGAGGAGATCACCGTCAAGGCGATCGTGGTCAACGACGACGTCGCCGTCGAGAACTCCACCTGGACGGCCGGACGCCGCGGCGTCGGCGGCACGGTGATGGTCGAAAAGATCGCCGGAGCGGCCGCGGAGCGCGGCGACGACCTGGACGGGGTGCTGGCCATCGCCACCCGGGTCAACGACAACGTCCGCTCGATGGGGATGGCGCTCAGCGCCTGCACCGTCCCGCACGCCGGCAAGCCGTCGTTCGACCTCGGCGAGGACGAAATCGAGATCGGCATCGGCATCCATGGCGAGCCCGGACGCCTCCGGGTCCCGATGGCCAGCGCCAACGAGATCACCGACATGCTGGTCGACCCGATCCTGGAGGACCTCCAGGCCGAGTCCGGCAGCAAGGTCCTGCTCTTCGTCAACGGCATGGGTGGCACCCCCGAGGCCGAGCTCTACATCGTCTACGGGCACGCCCGGGAGCGTTTGGAGGCCGCGGGGCTGGACGTCGTCCGCTCGCTGGTGGGCAACTACATCACCTCGCTGGAGATGCAGGGCTGCTCGGTCACCGTGCTCAAGCTGGACGACGAGTTGACCGAGCTGTGGGACGCGCCGGTGAACACCGTCGCGCTGCGCCGGGGCTGCTGATGTCGGACGCATTGGGTGTGGCCTGGGCGACCGCGTGGATCAAGGGCGCCCAGGCCGTGCTCGCCGAGCACCGGATGGAACTGATCGACCTGGATCGGGCCATCGGTGACGGCGACCACGGCGAGAACATGAACCGCGGCTTCAAGGCGGTGGTGGCGAAGCTGGACGAGGCCCCGCCCGAGGACGTGGCCGGCGTCTTGAAGGTGGTGGCGGCGACCCTGATGTCCAAGGTGGGCGGAGCCGCCGGGCCTCTGTACGGGACGGCGTTCATGCGAGCCGCGAAGGCGTCGGAATCCGACCTGGACGCCGCCGGAGTGGTCGCGCTGCTGGAATCGGCCCTGGAGGGGATCGTCGCCCGGGGCAAGGCGACCACCGGTGAAAAGACGATGGTGGATGCGTGGACACCGGCGATCGCCGCCGCCAAGGGTGTCGCCGACTCCGGAGGATCGGCGGCCGAGGCGTTCCGGGCCGCCGCCGATGCGGCCGCCGCGGGCGCCGAGGCGACCATCCCGCTGCAGGCCACCAAGGGTCGGGCGTCCTATCTCGGTGAGCGCTCGATCGGCCACCAGGATCCGGGGGCGACCTCGACCGCCTACATCCTCAATGCCGCGGCCGCGGCAGCGGGCGCATGAGCATCGCGTTCGTCGTGGTCTCGCACTCGGCGAAACTGGCCGAGGGCGTGGTCGAACTGGCCTCCCAGATGGCCCGGGACATCGAGTTCCGGGCCGCCGGAGGGCTGGAAGAGGGCGGCATCGGCACCTCCTTCGACCTGGTCTTCGCGGCGGTGGAGGAGTTGACCGGGGCGGGGCATGACGTCGTCATCCTGACCGACCTGGGCTCGGCCGACATGACCGTGGAAGCCGTCCTCGAGATGGTGGACGACAACGTCCGGTTCGCCCCGGGACCGCTGGTGGAAGGCGCTGTGTCCGCCGCGGTCACCGCCCAGGTGGGTGGCGATCTGGACGCGGTCTGCGAGGCGGCCAAGGCGCGGGACGCCTTCCCGGCGTGACCGGATCGATGGCTCACCGATGAGCCCACGCGAGGCTCTTGACCGCGCCCAACGGCTGCTGGACGCGGTCGAGGCCGACGTTGCGCGTTTCGACGAGTTCCTCGTCTGGTTCGAGGCCGCCCGGGCTCGCGTCCACGAGCTCGGCGACACCTATATCGGCCCCGTCCAGGAGGCCCTAATCGCGCTCCAGGACGACGACCCCGAGGTCGTCACGCCACCGGTGGCCAATGAGGATGCGGTCTGGGAGGCCAGCGGCGCTTTCCACGACCGGACGCTCGCGCTGCTCAGGTTGGTTACCGCCGAACTCACCGCGTCCCTGGACGAGGCAGCCGGCCAGGACGCCTGACCGCGCGACCCAGCGGGCCTGCTGGTGAGTCCCGCTCAGGTCGGCAGGTTCGTGCCGCCGGCCTGCAGCCGTCGCCTGATCTCCCCCGACACGAACGTCCCGATCTGGTTGCGGGGTCGGTAGGTGTCGTCCCGGTCGCTGCGGGACGGGACCGACGTGTCGATCACCTCGGCCCCATGCTGGGTCTCGCCGATCCCTCGGTAGTGCCGCGGCTCGATCCGGCTGTAGGCGCCCCCGAGGAAGCGCTGATAGGAGTCGACGATCTCGGCGAGATCGTCTTCCGACGGCACCGGCATCTGCACCGGATCGAGGGCCAGGCCGCACTCCATCGCCCGCTCCATCATCCATTTCAGCGGGACGTCGGACAGCGTGTTGCCGATGTAGCCGCCGCCCACATTGGCGTGTGCTCCGGCGAACCAGACCTGTTCCATCCGCTGTCCGGGTTGGACGTGCGGGTTCCACAGGGCACAGGCGTAGTTCTTGCGGTGTTCGTCGATGGCGACGGCGTGGAAGGCGTTCTTGACGATGCTGCTCAGTTCGGTGTCGTGGAACTGGTAGTAGGCCTTGTTGAACCACTCGAACGACTCAACCGGGATGCCCAGCGATCCGACGGTGTCCCAGACCCCGAGGAACGTGATCGTGATCTCTCGGGTGAAGTTCGTCCGAAAGAACTTCGCGTTGGCCGAATCGGCGCCCTCGTCGCGGGCCCGGTAGAGACCGTAGGCCTCCTTCACCTTGTCCAAGTGATCGGGCAGCAACAGCCCGGAGTTGCGGATCATCCCGATCAGCGACCGTGCCGTGTAGGCGCCGCGGCTGAACCCCACCACGAACACCTTGTCCCCGGGCTGGTATTGCTCGGCGAGCCACGCGTACCCGTCCTGGATCTTCTTCGACAGGCCCACCCCGAACATGCCGCCGGGCAACTTGCTGTACCAGTTGGTGCCGACGCCCTCCTCGTACCAGCG
>CAYVOW010000055.1:0-15423 GCA_964453585.1 uncultured Micropruina sp. | reverse complement strand
TGTTCGGCTACACCCACGAGGAGCTCAAGCTGATCCTGGCGCCGATGGCCAACTCCGGCTACGAGCCGATCGGGTCGATGGGCTCGGACACCCCGCTGGCGGTGCTCAGCGAGCGGCCGCGGCTGCTCTTCGACTACTTCACCCAGCTCTTCGCCCAGGTCACCAACCCGCCGCTGGACGCGATCCGCGAGGAACTGGTCACCTCGCTCAGCGCCACCTTCGGGCCGGAAGCGAACCTGCTGGCGCCGGGGCCCGAGTCCTGCCGCCAGATCGTGATCGGCTACCCGATCCTCGATTCCGACCAACTGGCCAAGCTCGTCCGGATCAACCGGGACGGCGCCATGCCGGCCTACGACACCTATGTCGTCCGCGGCCTGTACGACGTGGAGGGCGGGGGAGCGGCCCTCAAGGCCCGCCTGGACGAGTTGTGCGCCGAGGTGTCGGACTCGATCGACCGGGGCTGCCGGACGATCATCTTGTCCGACCGCCACTCCAACGCCGACGTCGCCCCGATCCCGTCGCTGCTGCTCACCGCCGCGGTCCACCAACACCTGGTCCGGGAGAAGAAGCGCACCCAGGTCGGCCTGATCGTGGAGGCCGGCGATGTTCGCGAGGTGCACCATGTGGCGCTGCTGATCGGCTTCGGCGCGGCCGCGGTCAACCCGTACCTGGCTTTCGAGTCCGCCGAGGACCTGGCCCGCCGCGAGTGGCTGGTCAAGGTCGAGCCCGAGCAGGCGGTCCAGAACGTCCGCAAGGCGCTCGGCAAGGGCGTGCTCAAGGTGATGAGCAAGATGGGCGTCTCGACCATCGCCTCGTACACCGGCGCCCAGATCTTCGAGGCGCTCGGCCTGTCGTCCGACCTGGTGGACGCCTACTTCACCGGCACCACCAGCCGGATCGAGGGGATCGGGCTGGACGAGGTCGCCCGCGGCATCCACGCCCGGCACAGCGCCGCCTATCCGCCCGACCGGATCACGCTGCCGCACCGGACGCTGGAGACCGGCGGGGAGTACCAGTGGCGTCGGGAGGGCCCGCCGCACCTGTTCGACCCGGAGACCGTGTTCCGGTTGCAGCACGCCACCCGGGCCAAGCGCTTCGACATCTTCAAGGCCTACACCGAGCGGGTCAACGACCAGGCCAAGCGGCTGATGACGCTGCGCGGCCTGCTGGACTTCACCGCCGACCGCCGACCGATCCCGATCGATCAGGTCGAGCCGGTCAGCGAGATCGTCAAGCGGTTCTCCACCGGCGCCATGTCCTACGGCTCCATCTCGCTGGAGGCGCACGAGACTCTGGCGATCGCGATGAACCGACTGGGCGCCAAGTCCAATACCGGCGAGGGCGGCGAGGACGTCGAGCGCCTCTACGACCCCGAGCGGCGCAGCGCAATCAAGCAGGTCGCGTCCGGACGGTTCGGCGTGACCAGCGACTACCTGACCAACGCGACCGACATCCAGATCAAGATGGCCCAGGGCGCCAAGCCCGGCGAGGGTGGCCAGTTGCCGGGTCAGAAGGTGTACCCGTGGGTGGCCAAGACCCGGCACTCCACCCCGGGCGTGGGCCTGATCAGCCCGCCGCCGCACCACGACATCTACTCGATCGAGGATCTCAAACAGCTGATCCATGACCTCAAGTGCGCCAACCGGGACGCCCGGGTGCATGTCAAGCTGGTCGCCGAGGTCGGTGTCGGCACCGTCGCCGCCGGCGTCTCCAAGGCGAAGGCGGATGTCGTCCTGATCTCCGGTCATGACGGTGGCACCGGTGCGGCGCCGCTGACCTCGTTGAAGCACGCGGGTGGGCCCTGGGAACTGGGCCTCGCCGAAACCCAGCAGACCCTGCTGCTGAACGGGCTGCGCGACCGGATCGTGGTTCAGGTGGACGGGCAGCTCAAGACCGGCCGGGACGTGGTGATCGGCGCCCTGCTGGGCGCGGAGGAGTTCGGCTTCGCCACCGCGCCGCTGGTGGTGTCCGGCTGCGTGATGATGCGGGTCTGTCACCTCGACACCTGCCCGGTCGGCGTCGCCACCCAGAACCCTGACCTGCGGGCCCGATTCAACGGCCACGCCGACTTCGTGGTGACCTTCTTCGAGTACATCGCCGAGGAGGTGCGCGAGATCCTCGCCTCGCTCGGCTTCCGATCGATCGCCGAGGCGGTCGGGCACGTCGAGGTGCTGCAGGCGCGCAAGGCGATCGACCATTGGAAGGCCCAGGGGCTCGATCTGGAGCCGGTGCTGCACGCGGTCGACCTGCCCAAGGGCGGCGGGCTGCATGCCACCACCGGCCAGGACCACGGGCTGGACGAGAAGCTGGACGTCCGGCTGATCGAACTGTCGCAGCCGGCGTTGACCTCGGGTGACCTGGTCCGGGCCGACCTGACCGTGCGCAACGTCGACCGGACGGTCGGCACGATGCTTGGGCACGAGGTGACCAAGGCCACCCGCGGTCAAGGCCTGCCGGAGAACACCATCGACCTCACCCTGCGAGGGACGGCGGGTCAGAGTTTCGGTGCCTTCCTGCCAGCGGGCGTCACCCTGCGGCTGGTCGGCGACTCCAACGACTACTTCGGCAAGGGCCTGTCCGGTGGACGCTTGATCGTCCGCCCCGACGACCGGGCGGCCTTCGTCGCCGAGGAGCAGATCATCGCCGGCAACGTGATCGCCTACGGCGCCACCTCGGGTGAGCTGTTCATCCGGGGCAAGGTGGGCGAGCGGTTCTGCGTCCGCAACTCCGGCGCCACCGCGGTCGTCGAGGGCGTCGGTGACCACGGCTGCGAGTACATGACCGGCGGCGAGGCACTGATCCTCGGACCGACCGGCCGCAACTTTGCCGCCGGCATGTCCGGTGGCGTCGCCTGGGTGCTCGACCTCGATCGGGCCCGTCTGAACACCGAAATGGTTGATCCCCAGCCCATGGATGAGGGGGACCTGCGGCGGGTGGCCGAGTTGCTGACCCGGCACGCCGAAGAGACCGGCTCGGCTGTCGCCACCCGGCTGCTGGACGAGAACCGGCTGGCCGAGCGGTTCACCAAGGTGATGCCGCGTGACTACGCCCGAGTGCTGGCCGCGCGGGTCGAGGCGCAGGCCGCCGGTCTGGACGAGGAAGCCACCACCAAGAAGATGATGGAGGCCGCTCATGGCTGATCCCAAGGGCTTCATGATCCATCCCCGGGAGGTGGCCGTCCGACGTCCGGTGGGGGAGCGGATCCACGACTGGAACGAGGTGTACCCCGGCTCCCCAGGGGCGGCGGTGCTGCCGATCATCCGCACCCAGGCGAGCCGCTGCATGGACTGCGGCATCCCGTTCTGCCACCAGGGCTGCCCGCTGGGCAACCTGATCCCGGAGTGGAACGACCTGATCTGGCGCGACGACTGGCGGGGGGCGACCGACCGGCTGCACGCCACCAACAACTTCCCCGAGTTCACCGGACGCCTCTGCCCGGCGCCCTGCGAAACCGCCTGCGTGGTTGGCATCAACCGCGATCCGGTGACGATCAAGAACGTCGAGGTGGCGATCATCGATCGCGCCTGGAGCGACCGCCGGGTGATCGCGGTGATGCCGGAATGGCATACCGGCAAGACCGTGGCCGTGATCGGTTCCGGTCCGGCCGGGCTGGCCGCCGCCCAGCAGCTCACCCGGGCCGGGCACACCGTCGTGGTCTACGAGCGGGCGGACGCCATCGGCGGGTTGCTCCGCTACGGCATCCCCGAGTTCAAGATGGAGAAAGCTGTCCTCGACCGGCGGCTGAAGCAGATGCGGCTGGAGGGGACCGTCTTCAAGACCGGTCGCGAGATCGGGTCGGCCGACGACACCTCCGGTGAGGATCTGCTGGATCGCTTCGACGCCCTCGTGCTGGCGATCGGGTCGACGGTGGCCCGCGACCTGCCCGTCCCCGGCCGTCAGTTCGGCGGCATCCACCAGGCGATGGAGTTCCTGCCTCAGGCCAACCGGGTGGCGCTCGGCGGGGCAGTCGAGAGCCAGATCACCGCCACCGGCAAGCACGTGGTGATCATCGGCGGCGGCGACACCGGCGCGGACTGCCTGGGCACGTCCATCCGGCAGGGGGCCGCCTCGGTGACCCAGCTGGAGATCTTGCCGACGCCACCCGAGCAGCGCCCGGCCAACCAGCCCTGGCCCACCTACCCGATGATCTTCCGGGTGTCGTCGGCGCACGAGGAGTCCGGTGAGCGGGTCTACTCGGTGTCGACCACCGAGTTCGTCGGGGACGCCGACGGCAACGTGGCGTCGCTGCGGCTGACTGAGGTCGAGTTCAAGGACGGCCGGTTCGTCCCGGTCGAGGGCAGCGAGCGCGAACTGCCCGCGCAGCTCGTCCTGCTGGCGATGGGTTTCGTCGGTCCGCAGAAGGCGGGCCTGGTCGAGCAGCTCGGTGTCGATCTGGACCCGCGCGGCAACATCGCCCGCGACGATCAGTTCGCCACCTCGGTGCCGGGCGTGTTCGTCTGCGGCGACGCCGGACGCGGTCAGTCGCTGATCGTTTGGGCGATCGCCGAGGGTCGCAGCTGCGCCAACGGGGTTGACGCCTACCTTCAGGGGTCGTCACGCTTGCCCAAGCCGATCCAACCCACCGACAGGCCCCTGGTTGTCTAAAAAGCTGAAGAAGCTGATTCAACTCGCCCAACTGGGGGAGCGGCTGCCGCTGCCATCCCAGGGGCGGGTGCCGCTGAACGAGCCGCTGGATCTCGTCCGGGCCTTCGTGAAGGCGTGGAAGGCCGGGGACGCCGACGCCATCGGCAACCTGTTCGCCGACGACGCCGACTTCGTCAACGTGGTGGGGCTGTGGTGGACGTCGCGCACCGCGATCCGAAAAGCTCACAAGTACGGCTTCGAACGCATCTTCCGATCGTCCAAACTGACCGTCGAGACCGTCACCGAGCGCCGCTTGGGCGACGACGTCGCCGTGGTGCACGCTCGCTGGCAGGTCAGCGGCCAGGTGGATCCGGACGGCAAGCCGGTCGACTCTCGTCGCGGCGTGATCAGTGCGACCGTCGTCCGGCTGGAGGACGGGACGTGGCTCTGCGTGAGCTTCCAGAACACCGACATCGTCCCGGCCGCCGACACCTTCGTGGTGACCGAGGACGGCCTGGCGCCGGCCAGCTACCTTGGCGGGCCCAGCAAGGCCGACGTCGCCGCCGCCGAATGGGTCGAATCGGACGGCTGACCGTGGCGCTGGACGACCTGGGGGTGCCAGCCGGGGAGAGGCGCGCACCCGCGGATCGTGAAGTTGTTCAGGTGCGGCCAGGCGTTGCGCCAGCAGCCCGCCGCCGAATCAACTATCACTGCGAGGATGCCCGCACGCCCCAGTGACCACCCGCCTGGCCCCGGAGCCCCTTGCCAGGAGACAGATGGGCGCCTAACATCACCCCATGTATGCCTTGCCTCCCCGCGCCGAGGGATTCTGGGCACCCTGATTTTTTGCGTTGTGATGTGCCTGTGGATGGCCCATAAGAGCCCGGCGATGGCCGGATCCGCACCCGCTTTCGACACCATTACATGGACGGTTTCATATCCCTTTGTTTGTCAGAATGCCTCACAGTCGGACCCTCGGCACGTATGCCAAACTGACAATTCCACCGTCTCCTTCCACACGCAATCCTCACTAAGTGGCGCAGAAAAGGGATTGATATCCACCATGATTGGCGACCTGTATCAACCCACCGTCCTGACAATGGTTGTTGATGACACGCCGACATATAGCGGCGCTGGCGAGACTGACCTCATCTACCAGAAGGGCTCGCTGAGTGGCCTCGTTGGGCTCACTTGGTGCAACGACGCCGTGGACAGCAGTTCATACGATTGTGACCAGCAATATGTTAAGTTCGATTCCGGTTATGCGATCACGAAGGCCAGTTCGTGCCACGAGACTGGACATGCAGTTGGGCTGGTCCACGGTCAGGACTCCTATCCAGTCCTCACAAACGTTGACAGTCAGTTGGGTTGCATGAGAACGCCCTTCCTTTCGAGTGCCTCCACCCTAACTCCCCTCCTGGCAGCGAATCTCGATGTCGAATACTGAAAAACCCCTCCACCTCACGGTCTGGGCGATCGTGGCCGCATTACTGGTTTCGTGTGGCGCACCCAGGGAGCCAGTCGTGGCTCAGGGCCTTGAACCCCTGCCCTCATCCTCGGCCGTCGCGTGGGTGACATACGGCGACCATGTTGTGGTCGCGCGGGTGACCAGTGAGCGGCGACTGCCGATCGACGCTGACGAGCAGCGGGCGGGCGAGGGAAGCATCAGCCGTGAGGTGGCCTTGAGCGTCGAGCAGGTGGCCTGGTCTAGGAAGGGTGCACCGGTCGAGGCGCCGCCACATCTGGTGTGGGCGGGTCCTGCCTGGTCGTTCGACGCAGACGGCGAGCGTCCGCTACGGCTGGCAAACGTGCCTCGTCTCGAGATCGGGCACGACTACTTGATCCCGATTACGCACATCCCGAAGGGAGATCAAACAGCGCTCCTCGACCGGTGGATACCGCTCGGACCGGCCAATCAGCTTCCCTTTGACGACGGCGTGGTGGGTCGAGGAGAAACCGTCCTGGGAGCGGATGGGAAGCCGTTCCAGCCCGACCCGGGACGGCCTGACGCGACGATTCGCGACAAGATCTGGGGTGCTGGGCTGAACGAAGTCCGCCTGCTGCTCGATCAAACAGGGATCGACCCGGCAGCAGCGACCCACATGGACCTTCCTCCGCTGAGCCGTTACGCCGCCACCCAGTCGCGCTGAGGCCAATCCAGCGGGCATCCTGGTGGCGCAATTATGCGCATTGCCGAAGTTCGGGCCGATCGCGATCCTGCCCCTGGGGGGTGGGGCGTGATACGTCCGAAAGCGACCGGATCCGACTCCTGATCGAATGTGGGAGGGAGCAATCGATGGACAAGGTGATGGACCCGCTTGATGTTGCCATGTCGGGCGTCCTTGGGCAGGACAAACCAACGCTTGACGTGGAACCCGGCAGCGACAAGTTTCTGCCCGCCTCGTCGGCCACTCCGGCCGCCCTGGCGGCTGCCCGCAAGCAGATCGAGGCGCTGCGAGCCTCTGGTGATCAGGAGCGACTGGTCGCCAAGCTGAGCGCTTCGGTCGACCGGTTCTCTGACCACACGCCGTTCCTGGCCTACGCGTCCGACCTGTTCGCCGACCTGGCCAGGCACGCCGACGGGACGTTCGACCCCGACCTCTTCCGGTCGGCTTGGGCGACGACGCTGTGTGCGGTGGTGCCTGGTGCGACCACCGACGAGGAGGGTGTCGCCTTCATCAAGCGGGTCGAGACCATGTCGGTGATCGGCGCCGGGTTCGATCCGGCGATCGGGTACTACGAAGAGGTCGAGACCGCCCTCAAGTCCTTCGGCAAGGCCGGCCCCCGGTCTGCCCTGGCCGCGGCGAACGCGCTGTCGGCGAGTAACCCCGCCCTGGCCCTTGAGGTCGCCGAGGGTGCCGACGACTCACTCGGCGAGGTGCTGGTCCGAGCCAGCGCGCACTGTGAGTTGGGCGAGTACGACGACGCGGTCAAACTCTTCGACCGGCTGGAGACCCTCTGGGGCCACGGGGCCAACGACCTGCACCTGGACGACCGGTTCCAGTGGGTGCAGGCGATGACCGAGGTCGGCCGCTTCCACGAAGCCGAGATGGTGGTCAACCAGACCGTCGAACTGATCCGGATGCGCCGCGACGAGGCCCGAGCGGACGCCGACGTCCTCAACACCGAGGGTCTGAACGACGACCCGACCGGGCACTGGGGTCACGTCTACACGGTGATGGCCGGACGGCTGGCCCACCTTCAGGGCCGCTTCGCCGAGGGGTGGGACCACTTCCGGGCGGCCTCCGACGACGACAACGAGTCCCCGGGCGTCCGGCTGTCGGCGCTACGGCTACGGCTGATGCTGTCCGACCAGCGTCGGGCAGCCGAGATCCTGCGCGAGCTGGAGACGGTGGCTCGCAAGGAGGGGACCGACGAGGCCCAAGCCAACTTCGTCGATGCCGCGCTCTGGGCAGCCGGACAGTGGGGCCAAGACGCCGGGGCCGGCTCCCGCAACCTGGACGAACCCCAGGACCCGGACGAGCGTTATCTCTCGTCGGCTCGGCTGCGTGGGCAGGTGGCTGCTCGGGCGATGCTGACCCGGGGCGGTAAGGGGATGGATCTCGGTCAACGACTCCGGCTGGCGCTCCTGGCCGGTGACGATCGGACCGCGGAGCGGATCTTGGAGAAGAACCCGCTCAGCAAGTCCGACCCCTGGCCGCTGAAGGTGATGGCGGCCGTGCTGGCGATTCGAACCGGGAACGACGAGGAGGCGTCGGAAACACTGTCCAAGGTGCTGAGCAGCCGTCGTCACGACATCGACCTGCGGATCCTGCATGCTCAGGCCGAACTTCTCGGAGACCGGCACAAGCCGGCCCTGGCCGAGGCGATGGCGTGCACCGAGAGCATGCCGCTGCACCTGGTGGCCCGGGTCGTCCGGGCCGAGTGCCAACTGGAATCGGCGATGGAGCAGCGCGACGATGCCGACGCCAACGCGTCGTCGGCCGACAATGCGACGCTGCTGCTCCAGGCGGCCGCCGACTACCGGCTGGCTGCTGACCTGCACTGCTCTACCAGGGAGTACCTGACCACGGGCCGGACCGACGGCCCGGTGGGGTCGGAGCCGCTCAGCCCGCGGATGTTCGAGGAGGTCTGCCGGCGCGGCCTGCATGCGGCGATCCTCGCCCAGGAAGACCTGGACCGACTCGGCCTGCGCGGCGATCGGCGGCTGCACAGTGACGCCCGGGCGCTACTGGATCACCTCCGGCGGACCACCCGCTCCTGCTGCCGGGCGCCTCGTCGTGGTCTGGCGGCCGCGCTGCACCGCTGGCGGCACAGCTTTGACGCCGACGAGCCGGCAAGGCTCGCCGGGCTGCTCAGCGCGCACCGCCGCTACGTGTGGCGCAATCGGTTCCAGGGGCTGCTCCTGGTCGCGCTGGGGGCGCTGGTCTGCTGGGCGGCGCTCAACAACTGGCTGCCCGGGGAGGCGTCCGACACCATCCTGGCCACGGTTTTCGCCCTGGGGGTGATTCTGCTCCTGATGCCCTTCGCCCGCAGTCTGCGGATCGGGGCGGTCGAGTTCACCCGGCCCGAACCGACCGCGCCGGCGTTCGGACGATCACGGGCGCTGCGGACGAGTTCGCTGATGCAGCGCGGGTATCACCTCGGATCGTTCGCGCTGCCGCCGACGCCAGAGAAGGGACGCTCGCGGCGAGACATCGTCGAGGCCGATCTGAGCGCCTGAGCGGGCCTTCGCTGGCCTTCGGTCAAGGGACGACGACCACCGGAACCGGGGAGTTCTGGACGATCTTGGTCGCGCTCGAACCCAGGAACACGTGCGCCACCCGCGCGGTGGTGGACGACGACCCGACCGCCAACACGTCGCCCTCCCGCCAATCGAGGGCGCCGATCGCCTCGCCCCAACTGGCCCCTTCGGCCACGGTGCACTCCAGGTCGACGTCGGAGAAGCCCCGCGAGCGCAGGTGCGCCTCGGCCGCGCGCTGGCCAGCCTCGGCCTGTCGCCGCCATTGGGCGAACACCTGCTCCTCGGCGTGGCTGACCGTGGTGGTCGCCATCTGACGGGGGCGCACCGCGAAGGTGACGACCCGCAACCGGGCCCCGACCCGATGACAGATCGCTGCCACCCGCTCCAGCAGGGTCCAGGTGGCGTCGTCATCGCGGAAGCCGATGCTCACCCGGTGGACGGGCGAGCCGTGCGCCTGATAGCCGGACGGAGCGATGGCCACCGGGATGTCCGACGAGTGCACCAGCCGCCCGGTCTTGGAGGTGAGGGTGATCCGACCGGGAGGGCCGGCCGCACCGGACCCCACCACCAGGATCGAGGCCGCCAACGCCCGGGCCTGTTCCAGCAATGCTGCCGGGACCGAGCGGCTGCTCACCCAGCGAGCGGTGACGTCGATCCCCGGGTGCCTTCCCAGCGTCTCCAGTGCCAGGGCCGCGCTGGCCTCGCCTTGGTCGGCCGCCCACTGCTGGAAGGCGCGATCGGTGTCCCCGGCGACCGGGGTCGTCCAGCCCTGGGGCACCACGGTCACGGCATGGACGCTGGCCGCCTCTGATCGGGCGAACTGACAGGCCAGTTCCAGCGCTCCCAGATCGTGGTTGTGCGGGCTGAACCCGACGACGTAGCTCACTCCTCCTCCTTGCGCCGACGACCACCGGGTTCGGCGATCTCTTCGTCGCTGACGTAGTGGTTCAAGGTGGCGTGCCGCCGTCCGTAGAACCAGTAGTAGCCGAAGACCACGGCCAGCCAGGCGGCGAAGATCAGCCAGGTGCTCCAGTGCAGCCCGGCCAGGATGTAGGCGCAGGCCAGGACGGTCAGGATCGGGACCACCGGGTAGGCGGGCACCTTGAACGGACGCTCCAGGTCGGGGTGGCTGCGGCGCAGCACGATGATCGAGATCGCCACCACCGAGAAGGCCACCAGGGTGCCGATCGAGACGGTATCCCACAGGTAGCTGGAGGGCACGAACCCGGCGATCAGGGCGACCACCAACGAGACCACGATGGTGTTGAAGGTCGGGGCCATGGTCTTGGGGTTCACGGTCAGGAACCGCCGGGGGATCATCCCGTCGCGGGCGATCGAGAACAGCACCCGGGTCTGGCCGTAGAGGGTGACCAGGGTGACCGAGAAGATCGAGATCACCGCCCCGGCGGCCAGGATCGTCCCCCACAGCGACGTGCCGGTCACGTCGGACAGGATCTTGGCCAAGCCGGCCTCGCCGGCCTCCTCGGTGCTGAAGAACTCGACCGGCTTGGCCGCCAATCCGGCGCCGGCGACCGCCAGGTAGACCAGGGTGACGATCACCAGGGCACCGATGATCGCCACCGGGAGTGCCTTCTGCGGGTTCTTGACCTCTTCACCGGCCGTGGCTACCGCGTCCAGGCCGATGAAGGAGAAGAAGATTGTGCCGGCGGCGGCGCTGATCCCGGCCGCGCCGAAGGCGAAGAAGTTGCTGAAGTGGTCGGCGTTGAAGGCACTGAAGCCGATCACCGAGAACAGCACCAGCACGCCCAGCTTGATCAAGACCATGATCGCGTTCACCGTGGCCGATTCGGACGCGCCGCGGATCAGCAGCAGCATGCACAGCAGGACCAGGACCACCGCCGGCAGGTTGATCAGGCCGCCGGTGGCCACGCCGTCCAACCCGGGAATGAACGACACCGACAGCGACTCCGGCAGCGACCAGCCGATGGTGTTGTGCAGCAGTTCGTTGAAGTAGCCGCTCCAGCCCACCGCAACAGCGGCGGTGGAGACGCCGTACTCGAGCAGCACGCAGGCGGCGATCCCCACGGCGAAGACTTCGCCAAGCGCGTGGTAGGCGTAGGAGTAGGTGGACCCACTGACCGGGATCGCCGAGGCCAGTTCGGCGTAGCAGAGTGCCGAGAGACCGGCCGCCAGCGCCGCCACCACGAACGAGATCAACACCGCGGGCCCCGCCTTGGGTACCGCCTCGCTGAGCACGAAGAAGATGCCGGTGCCGACGGTGGCGCCGACGCCGAACATCATCAGTTGGAATGTGGAGAGGTTGCGGGCCAGTTCCTCGCCCTCGTGGTGGTGTTGTTGGAAGACGATCGGCTTGCGCCGCAGAAGTTGTGCCTTGAGTGAGACGGCCACCTGAGTCCCCTTCCTGGGGGTGATGCGCCGAACCTAGTCCGCCGAGACCCCGGGGTGGAAGGGCGCGGAGGGGCGAGACTGTGGCGGCAACAGGCCGCCGATCGCCGCAGCCCCCGGCCATTGGGGGCGTCGGGGTAGCGCCTGCGGCTGCTTCCCGCAGGGACGGCCACCGCCGCGGTTGGAGCCGGTCAGCCCTGGGCGGGGGGTGCGTGCATCCGCAACAGGGTGCTCTTCCCGAACAGCGATTCGATCAGGTCCACCGCCAGCCGGGCAGTGGCGTTCTTCAGGTCGAGGGCCGGGTTGAGCTCGACCAGGTCGATCGAGCCAAGGCGTCCGGTGTCGGCGAGCATCTCCATGCACAGGTGCGCCTCGCGGTAGGTAGGGCCGCCCTGGACCGGGGTGCCGACGCCGGGCGCGATCGCCGGGTCGACGAAGTCGAGGTCCAGCGACAGGTGGACGTGGGTGTTCTCGTCCACCCCGGCGAGGGCCTTGCGCATCGTTCGCCGCATGCCGACCTCGTCCAGATAACGCATGTCGAAGACCTCGACGCCCTCCTGGGCGAGGAACCGCTTCTCTCCGGCGTCCACGCTGCGCAGGCCGATCTGCCGGATCTGATCGGTTCCCAGAGCCGGCCGGAACCCAGCCAGTCCGGTCAACTCGTCCGGCCCGTGCCCGGTCAGGCAGGCCACCGGCATCCCGTGGATGTTGCCGGACGGGGTCAGTTCGGCGGTGTTGAAGTCGGCGTGGGCGTCCACCCAGATCACCCGCAGCTTCTTGCCGGTGTCGCGGCAGTAACGGGCCACCGCGGAGATCGAGCCGATCGCCAGGCAGTGGTCGCCGCCCAGCACCAGCGGGAACTGGCCGGCTTCCAACTCTTCGAGGACGGCGTCGTAGAGGATCTGGTTCCATTCGATCACCTCGGGGAGGTGCCGGTAGCCGTTGACCGGCGGCTGCTCGGGATTGCCGGGGCCAGCCAGGTCGCCGGTGTCGCGGACCCGGCAGCCGTACTCGGTCAGCGCCTGGGTGATGCCCGCCACGCGCAGGGCTTGCGGACCGAGGCGGCAACCCACGGTGGAGGCGCCGATATCGGTGGGAACTCCGATCAGGCTGACGTGCTGCATGCTGGTCCTTCCGGTCGGCTCCAGACAGGATGCAACCATGACAAACACCGCGGGGCAAGCCGCCTGGGTGGCGCTGCTGCGCGGGATCAACGTCGGGGGCACGCACAAGGTGCCGATGGCGGAGTTGCGGACGCTGCTGACCGCCACCGGGCTGGCCGACGTCCGGACCTACATCCAGTCGGGCAACGCGGTCTTCAGCTCGGACTTGTCCGAGGCTCGGTTGGTCACCCTCATCCAGGACGCGCTGCGGGATCGGTTCGGGTTCGCCATCGCGACCGCGGTGCGTTCGGCCAAGGAGTTCCGGACGGCCCTGGACGCGTCCCCGTTCGCCGACGCCGACCCAAGTCGCGCCTACCTCGCGTTCCTTTCCGAACCGGCCACCAAGGAGGCCCTGGCAAGGCTGAACGCGGCCGCGTCCGACACCGAGGAGGTTCGTTCGGTCGGGCGGGAGCTGCACCTGAACTTCCCCGAGGGGATGGCGTCGTCGAAGTTGGCGGCCGGGTTGCCGAGGCTGGTCGGCCAGGACGTGTGCACGGCCAGGAACCTGCGCACCTGCCGAGCGGTTGCGGGGATGCTGGGCTGATCGCTGGGGTGGGTCGGACGTCCGGGCTGTCGGCGGCGGGTGAAAGACTGCGGCGGTGACGCAGCAGACCAAGGAAGCCCAGCGCGCCGAACTTCACAAAACCATCTGGCGGATCGCCAACGACCTGCGTGGCAGCGTCGACGGCTGGGACTTCAAGTCTTACGTGCTGGGGATGCTGTTCTACCGGTTCATCTCGGAGAACCTCACCGCCTACCTCAACCACCAGGAGCGCGCGGCCGGCGACCCCGACTTCGACTACACGGCGCTGTCCGACTCCGACGCGGCCAGTGGGGTGGCCGAAACGGTCAACGAGAAGGGCTTCTTCATTCACCCCTCGGACCTCTTTGTCAACGTCCGAGCCCGGGCGAGGCACGACCAGAACCTCAACGAGACGCTGAGCCGGGTCTTCACCAATATCGAGGCGTCGGCGCGGGGGACGGCGTCGGAGGATGACTTCAAGGGGCTGTTCGACGACCTGGACGTCAACTCCTCCAAGCTGGGGCCGACGGTGGTCCGGCGCAACGAGAAGCTGGTCAAACTGCTGGACGCGGTGGGGGATCTGAACCTGGGCTCCTACACCGAGAACACCATCGACGCGTTCGGCGACGCCTACGAGTACCTGATGACGATGTACGCGTCCTCGGCGGGTAAGTCCGGTGGCGAGTTCTTCACCCCGCAGGAGGTGTCGGAGCTGTTGGCCCGGATCGCGGTGATGGGCAAGACCGAGGTCAACAAGGTCTATGACCCGGCCTGCGGGTCGGGGTCGCTGCTGCTCAAGTTCGCCAAGGTGCTCGGCAAGGAGAACGTCCGCCAGGGCTTCTTCGGCCAAGAGATCAACCTGACCACCTACAACCTGTGCCGGATCAACATGTTCCTGCACGACATCAACTACGAGCAGTTCTCGATCGCCCACGGCGACACCCTGCTCGACCCGCACTACGAGGACGACGAGCCGTTCGAGGCGATCGTGTCCAACCCGCCGTACTCGATCAAGTGGGAGGGTGACGCCAACCCGGTGCTCATCAACGACCCGCGGTTCTCACCGGCGGGGGTGCTCGCGCCCAAGTCGAAGGCCGACCTGGCCTTCACCATGCACATGCTCAGCTGGCTGGCTGTGGACGGGACGGCGGCCATCGTCGAGTTCCCAGGGGTCCTCTACCGGGGCGGGGCGGAGCAGAAGATCCGAAAGTACTTGGTCGACAGCAACTTCGTGGACGCGGTCATCCAGTTGCCGCCGGACCTGTTCTTCGGCACCACGATCGCGACCTGCATCATCGTGCTCAAGAAGTCGAAGACCGACGACGCGGTGCTCTTCGTGGACGCCTCGAAGCAGTTCACCCGAGTGGGCAACAAGAACAAGTTGCTGGACTCGCATCAGCAGCACGTGCTGGACGTGCTGGCTGCCCGGGAGGGCGTGGCTCACGTCGCGGCCCTGGTCGACAACCGGGCGCTCGCCGACGGCGGCTACAACCTGTCGGTGTCGAGCCACGTGGAGGCCGAAGACACCCGCGAGGTCGTGGACATCACAGAGTTGAACGCCGCGATTGCCCGGATCGTGGAGAGGCAGGCCGAGTTGCGGACGAAGATCGACGCCATCGTGGCCGACCTTGAGGGGAGTTGAGCATGGTGGAGCCGGGCGGGGAGATCATCCTCTACCAGACCGAAGAGGGCGCACCCCGGATCGAGGTACGCCTCGACGAGCAGACGGTATGGCTCTCGCTCAACCAGATGGCCGAGCTATTCCACCGGGACAAGTCGACCATTTCGCGCCATATCGCGAATGTCTTCGCTGAGGGCGAGCTCCAACAGGCCACGTCTGTTGCGGACTCTGCAACACATCTACCCGACGGGCGCACCTATCAGGTGCGCTACTACAACCTGAATGTGATCATCTCGGTCGGCTACCGAGTGCGCTCGCTTCGCGGCACGCAGTTTAGGATTTGGGCCACCGAACGGTTGCGGGACTACATCGTCAAGGGCTTCACGATGGACGACGACCGCTTCAAGCAACTCGGGGGCGGGACGTACTGGCGGGAACTGCTGGATCGCATCCGCGACAT